>JBIOUU010000185.1:0-7151 GCA_044867345.1 Actinomycetota bacterium | reverse complement strand
GCGGGCTGGGGCCCGCGCCGACCCCGGTCGCGGAGTCGGCCCGGACCATCGGCCTTCCACTCTCCGAGGTGGAGACGGTGAAGTCCGGCCCGGGGTTCGAGGCCCTCGCCGCCGGGGCGCCCGACGTCCTCGCCGTGGTGGCGTACGGCGAGATCCTGCCGGCCGGCGTCCTGAACGTGCCAACGATCGCGCCGGTCAACGTGCACTTCTCGTTGCTCCCGCTGCTCCGTGGAGCGAGCCCCGTGCAGACGGCGCTGCTGCTCGGGATGGACGAGACGGGCGTCACCACGATCCGCATGGACGCCGGCATGGACACCGGCCCCATCCTTCGCCGCCGCGAGGAGCCGATCAGCGACGAGGACGACGCCGGCTCGCTCGGGGCACGGCTGGCCAGGATCGGCGCCGACCTGTTGGTTGAGACCCTCGACGACCTCTCGGCGGGCCGGGTCACCCCCGTCCCCCAGGACGACACCCGGGCAACGCTCGCCCCGAAGCTCGGCCCTGCGGACCGCCGTCTCGACTGGAACGAGCCCGCTCGGGTGCTGGTCAACCGGGTACGGGCCTTCTCGCCCGACCCCGGGGCGACGGCGACGTTCCGAGGCCAGGTCCTGAAGGTGCTCCGGGCCCGGGCGGTCGAAGGGAGTGGCGAGCCCGGTGCCGTCGTCGACGTGGACGAGGACGGCTTCGTGGTCGCGACTCGGGAGGGAGGGTTCCGCCCGCTCGAGGTGGCCCCGGCCGGGGGCCGGCGGATGAGCGCCGCGGACTTCGGGCGAGGCCATCGCCCCGCCCGCGCCGAGCGGCTCGAGTGAGCTAGGGGGCGTCGGCTGGTCCGGCTAGAATCCTGCGTCGTGGGCAAGCTTGCCGCCTCGATCCTCTCGGCGGACTTCGCGCACCTCGCCGATCAGGTAAAGCTGGTGGAGGCGCATGCCGACTTCATCCATATCGACGTGATGGACGCCCACTTCGTCCCGCCCCTCACCGTCGGTCCGGTGGTGGTCGAATCCCTCCGCCCCGTGACCGGCCTGCCGCTCCATTGCCACCTCATGATCGAGCGGCCCGAGCGGCTGTTCGATGACTTCGCGGCGGCCGGAACCAACATGGTCACGTGCCACGTGGAGGCCCTGGAGGACCCCGCGCCCGTCGTTCGCAAGGCCCGCGGGATGGGGATGCGTGCCGGGCTGGCCGTGAATCCGGACACGCCGGTCGAGACCGTATTCCCTCACCTCGAGGACCTGGACGACGTGATCGTGATGAGCGTTCGGCCGGGGTGGGCCGGCCAGCCGTTCATCCTCGCGGTCCTTCCGAAGATCGAGCTCGTGCGCCGCGAGATCGACCGCAGGGGCCTGTCGACAGACGTGGAGGTCGACGGAGGGATCGACCCCGGGACCGGTGCGCGATGCATCGGCGCAGGCGCCACGATCCTCGCGGCCGCCTCCTCCATCTTCAAGGCCAAGGATCCGGCGGAGGCCGCACGCACGCTCGCCGCGGTGGCCAGGCAAGGGGGTGCCTGATGCCGGAGACCATCCTGGTGGTCGACGACGATCCGGACATCGCCCGGTTCGTTGAGGTCAACCTGCGGTCGGCCGGCTACGACGTGGCCGTGGCCTCGGACGGGGAGGAGGCGCTCCAGCGGGCGAGCGAGATGCGGCCGGACCTCGTGCTCCTGGACGTGATGATGCCGAGAATCGACGGGTTCGAGGTGGCGCAGCGGCTCCGCCGCAACCCCGTGACGGCGAACACCTCGATCATCATGCTCACGGCGAAGGCCCTGTCGACCGACAAGGTGCTCGGCCTGACCGCCGGGGCCGACGACTACATCATCAAGCCGTTCGACCCCATCGAGCTCCTGGCCCGGGTCAAGGGCACGCTCCGCAGGGCCAAGGAGATGCGCAACCTCTCGCCGCTCACCGGCCTCCCGGGCAACATCCGGATCCAGGAGGAGATCGAGCGGATGGTCCGCGACGGCCACTCCTTCGCCGTGCTCTACTGCGACCTCGACAACTTCAAGGCGTACAACGACCAGAAGGGGTTCGTCCGGGGCGACCGCTTGATCCAATCGACGGCCCGCATCATCCAGGACGCCGTGGCCGAGTTCGCCGGCACGGAAGGGTTCGTGGGCCACGTCGGCGGCGACGACTTCGTGGCCATCACGCCGCCCGACGTGGCGGAGGACGTGGCCAAGCGGATCGTGGAGCGGTTCGACGCCCAGATCCACGAGTTCTACGAACCCGAGGACCTGCAACGAGGCTTCGTCGAGGTCGAGGACCGCAAGGGCGTGCTTCAGCGATTGCCCCTGGTCGGCGTGTCCAGCGGGATCGCCACCACCACCACGCGTCGGTTCGCCCACTACGGCGAGGCCGTGGCCGTGGCCACGGAGATGAAGCAGTTCGCCAAGCGCGACTCCGGCTCCTCCTACGCGATCGACCGTCGCGCCTCGACCTGATCCGGCCCGGTAGCGGCGGGCGCGACCCCGGCGCCCCGAGACTCGCCCGCCTATACTGGCAACCGAGAGCTCGTCTTCGGGGCGGGGTGCAAATCCCCACCGGCGGTGACAGTCCGCGACCCTCCGAGAGCCATTCGGGGGTGGACCCGGCGAGATTCCGGGACCGACCGTGAGAGTCGGGATGGGAGAGGACGGGCGGTGCCGGCCCGGCGCTCGCCGGGTCGTGCCCCTGCCCTCTCTCCCTCGCGTCTCGTCCCGGGAAAGGTTTCGTGGTGGACGACGAGGCGTACCTCGAGCGGGCCCTTGGGCTCGCCGAGCGGGGGCGGGGGCTGACCTCGCCCAACCCCTTGGTCGGCGCCGTCGTGGTGGCCGGGGGCCGCATCCTGGGTGAAGGGTTCCACGAGGGCCCGGGCCGGCCCCACGCCGAGATCGTGGCCCTGGAGGAAGCGGGCGACGGTGCCCGGGGGGCCACGCTGTACACGACGCTCGAGCCCTGCGATCACTTCGGCCGGACCCCCCCGTGCACCCGGGCCATCGCGCTCGCAGGCGTCGCCCGCGTCGTCTCCTCCATGGGCGACCCGAACCCCGTCGTGGACGGACGGGGGTTCGCCGCACTCGAAGCCGCGGGCATCGACGTTCGGTCCGGCGTTCTGGCTCAGGAGGCCGCGCGGCTGAACGAGGCCTACGTGAAGCACGTTCGCACTGGCCTTCCCTTCGTCACCTGGAAGATGGCGGCGAGCCTGGACGGCAAGGTCGCCTCTCGCGACGGCACGTCGCGGTGGATCACCGGCGAGGCAGCGCGGGCCGACGTCCATCGGCTCCGGGCGGCCGCCGACGCCATCCTGGTCGGAGCGGGTACGGCGCTCGTGGACGACCCCTCGCTCACGGTCAGAGACCCCGCATACCACGGCCGTCCGCCCCTTCGGGTCCTCGTGGACGCCCGTGGACGGGTCCCGGAGACCGGCGACCTGTTCGACGCGGCCGCGCCGACCATGGTGGCCACCACCGGCTCCGCCCCCCGAGAGCGCACGGAGGCCTGGCGGGCCCGGGGAGCCGAGGTCGTCGAGTACGAGCCCGAGGGCGGCGGGGTCCCGCTTCTCCAGCTCCTCTCGGACCTCGGCAAGCGCGACGTGCAAGGCGTGCTCCTGGAAGGTGGCCCCACGCTCGCGTGGTCCATGGTCGAGGACCGGGCCGTGGACAAGGTCGTGATGTACCTCGCCCCCAAGCTCATCGGGGGCCAGGACGCCCCCGGGGTCCTGGGCGGACGTGGCTTCGCCCCGATCGCCCAGGCCATGCAGCTTTCGGTGGCGTCCTTCGACCGTGTAGGGGAGGACCTCAGGGTGGAGGCCCATGTTCACCGGGATCGTTGAGGAGCTCGGCGCGGTCCTGGATCGTTCGCCTGATCGGATCAGTGTCTCCTGCCGTACCGTCCTTGCCGACACGCAGGTGGGCTCGTCGATCGCCGTGAACGGCGTCTGCCTGACCGTCGTCGACCGCGGCCCCGGCCACCTCGGGTTCGACCTCTCGGAGGAGACGATCCGGCGGACGGGCCTGAGCCGTCTTTCGCTCGGCGATCCGGTGAACCTGGAGCGGCCGGTCACGCTCGCCACCCGGTTGGGCGGCCACCTGGTGCAGGGCCACGTCGACGGGGTGGGGGAGGTCGTCGGCGTCGAGGCCGACCCCACCGGAGGGGCGTCGCTCACCGTCCGCCCACCGGCCGAGCTCCTCCGGTACCTCGTGGGGAAGGGCTCCGTGTCGGTGGACGGCGTGTCGCTCACCGTGGCGGGCATGGATGGCGACGCGTTCTCGGTCGCGCTGATCCCCCACACGCTCGCAGCGACGACGCTCGGCTCGACCCTGGTTGGGGACGTCGTGAACCTGGAGGTGGACGTCCTGGCGAAGTACGTGGAGCGACTCCTCGCCTGGACGGGAGAAAGGGCGCGAACGTGAGCCGAACGCAGCCGGTGGTGGACCGTTCCGTGTTCTCGTCCATCGAGGAGGCCCTGGAGGACGTCCGGGCCGGCAGGATGGTGATCGTCGTCGACGACGCGGACCGGGAGAACGAAGGCGACTTCGTCATGGCCGCCGAGAAGGTCACGCCCGAGGCCGTGAACTTCATGGCCACCCACGGGCGGGGCATCGTCTGCATGCCGGTCGCGGCATTCCGCCTCGACGAGCTCCGGATCCCGCTCATGGTCTCCCGCAACCCCGACGGGCATCGGGAGACGGCCTTCGCCATCTCGATCGACGCCCGCCGCGGGACGACCACGGGCACGAGCGCCCATGATCGGGCGGCTACGGTGCGGGCCGTCTGCGATCCCGGGACCCTGCCGGAGGACATCCAGATGCCGGGCCACGTGTTCCCGCTCCGAGCCCAGGAAGGGGGGGTGTTGAAGCGGGCGGGGCACACCGAGGCCGCCGTGGACCTGGCCGAGCTGGCCGGGCTGTTCCCCGCCGGGATGATCTGCGAGATCATGCACGCCGACGGAACGATGGCCCGCCTGCCCGAGCTCCGGCGGGTGGGCGAGCGGCACGGCCTGAAGGTCATCTCGATCGCCGATCTCATCCGGTACCGCAGGCAACGCGAGCTGCTCGTCCGCCGAGCCGCCGAGGCCCTGATCCCCACGGACCACGGCGAGTTCCGTGCCTACGCCTACGAGAGCAAGCTGGACGGCCGGGTCCACGTGGCCCTGGTGCGGGGGGAGATCGGGGACGGCGAGGGGATCCTGGTCCGGGTGCACTCGGAGTGCCTGACCGGCGACGTGTTCGGGTCGCGGCGATGCGACTGCGGCGAGCAGCTGGAGGGGGCCCTGGACGCCATCGCCGCAGAGGGCCGGGGCGTGCTCCTGTACGTCCGTGGACACGAGGGCAGGGCCATCGGCCTCAAGCACAAGCTCCGGGCCTACCGGCTCCAGGAGCAGGGGCTGGACACGGTCGAGGCGAACGAGGAGCTCGGGTTCGCCCCCGACCCGCGCGACTACGGGATCGGGGCGCAGATCCTTGGAGACCTGGGGGTCCGGTCGATGCGCCTGCTGACCAACAATCCGGCCAAGCGGGCCGGACTGGAGGGCCACGGGCTCTCGATCGTGGAGCGAGTGCCTCTCCAGACCCGCCCCCGGGCCGAGAACATCGGCTACCTACGGGCCAAGCGGGAGAAGCTTGGCCATCTGCTCGACCACCTGGACCCCGACGTGATCTCGCTGGAGGAGCGATGAGGGAGCTTCGAGGAGACTTCGCCTCCCGTGGACGCCGGTTCGCCGTCGCCGCGTCGCGGTTCAACGAGCTGGTGGTGGGCAAGCTGGTCGAAGGGGCGGTGGCGTGCCTCCGGGCCCACGGGGTGGCCGAGGACGACCTCGACGTGGCCTGGGTCCCAGGCGCCTTCGAGCTGCCGTTCGCGGCTCGATCGCTCGCCGCGACCGGCACCTACGACGCGGTCGTCTGCCTGGGCGCGGTCATCCGGGGTGAGACGGCGCACTTCGACCACGTGGCCGGCCAAGCGGCGGCCGGCATCCGGGAGGCCGCCGAAGCTACGGGCGTGCCGGTGATCTTCGGCGTCCTCACGACCGAGACGCTCGAGCAGGCCCTCGACCGGGCGGGAGGAAAGCACGGCAACAAGGGATGGGACGCGGCGATGGCCGCCGTGGAGATGGCATCGCTCCTGGAGCAGTTCCCCAAGGACGCCGGCCCGGGGGGGCGGCCGTGATCATCGACAAGCCGTGGGGCAAGGTCGTGACCTACGCGCTGAACCAGCCCTCCTCGGTCCGCGTGATCACGGTAGAGCCGGGGCAGGAGACGAGCGTGCACTACCACCAGATGCGCGACGAGATGTGGGTGGTCCTCGATCCCGGCCTGACCCTCCAGATCGGCAACCGCGTTGTGGAGGCCAAGCCGGGGGACGAGTTCATGGTGGCGGCCGAGACCACCCACCGAATCGCCAACGCCAACGACGCGAGGGGCCGGGTGCTGGAGATCGCCTACGGCTACACCGACGAGTCGGACACCCAGCGCCTGGAAGACGCCTACGGCAGGCCCCTGGAGCCGGACTGGTGAGGGGCCCGATCGCATTGTCCGGCGGGTGAGCCCGTGCTACATTCGCGCGGTTTCACGGACAGGAGGTCGGGTTGGCCACGCAGGGAACGGTCAAGTGGTTCAGCAACGAGAAGGGCTACGGATTCATCTCTCGCGCCGATGGGGAGGATGTGTTCGTCCACTTCAGCGCGATCCAGGGCGAGGGGTTCAAGACCCTCACCGAGGGCCAGGAGGTCGAGTTCGACATCGTGGATGGCCCCAAGGGCCAACAGGCGGCCAACGTCCGGCCCGTGGCCTGATCGCCCGGCCAGACCGTCGACAGTGTCGGTACCTATCCCTATACTCGGCGGGAAGGTTCAGCGTGCTCCAGCAAAGCACCGGCTGCCAGTCGGTGCTTTCGTTTCGGTAGGAGGTGATGCGGGGTCTCGACTGATCCGCGCATAAACGACAGGATCCGGTCTCCACAGGTCCGCCTGGTGGGACGCGACGGGGCGCAGATCGGGATCGTCTCGACCCAGGACGCGCTCCGCCAAGCCCAGGAACAGGATCTCGATCTGGTCGAGGTGGCGCCGCAGGCAAGCCCTCCGGTCGCAAGGATCATGGACTACGGCAAGTACAAGTACGAGCGGGACATCCGGATGAAGGAAGCCCGCAAGAAGCAGGCCAGGGTCGAGGTCAA
>JBIOUU010000184.1:0-3798 GCA_044867345.1 Actinomycetota bacterium | reverse complement strand
CGCACCAGGGGCCGCCCGGCCGATCCATCCCGCACCGGGTCCGAACACGGCCGAGGAGCCGCGCCGACCCCTGTCCGGCGGAGCGGACAGTCCGGCTGAGCTGGGTCGAACAGGCGGCCCGGGACCGGCTCAGCCCCACATGACCCCACTGTCGAGCAGCAACCCAGACCACCTGACCTGCGGCGTTCGGGTTCTTACAGTGTTCCCTTCGCGTCCGCGTGGAGACATCGGGGAGGAACGAGGGAGTCGCAACCGACTCCACGTCCACTCCCCACCCAGCGATCGCCGACATCGCCGGGGCTCTGGGCAACTCTGTCAGATCAAGGCTTGGATCACTTCCGCCGCGGCGTGCTCCCCGGAGCGGACGGCCCCGTCCATGTAGCCGTTCCACACGCTGGACGTCTCCGCGCCAGCCCAGTGGATCAGGCCGCACGGCCGCCGGAGCGCCGGACCGTATTGCGTCCAGACCCCCGGTGCCAGATGGCCGCCGTAGCATCCCCTGGCCCACTCATCCGCGGCCCAGTCTTTCTCGACGAACTCGATAGGCCGAGCCGCCTTCGCCCCGAAGAACTTCGCGAACGCCCCGATCGCGGCGGTCCTCCGATCCTCGGGCGAGAGTTGGCCCAGGAGCCGACCTTGGCGGCCCTCGGCGAAACCGACGAGTACCCCGCAGCTCGCATCGTGCGGGGAGTTGTCGTGTACCTCGAGGATCGGAGCGCCCGGGTCGAACGCAAAGCCGCTGAGGCCCGCACCACGCCAGAACGGCTGGTCGTACACAGCCATGCACTTGATGACGTAGCCCATGGGGACCTTCTGCGAAAGTTGATCCCGCAGCGGCGGAAGTGGAGGTGCGTACCGGATACGAACCGCCAGAGCCGGCGGGACCGAGACGACGACCCTCCGAGAAACGATCCGGAGGTCTCCGGCTGTCGTCTCCACAGCGCCGTCAGACTGGACGATCTGGTGCACGGGCACCCCCAACCGAACCACTTCACCGAGCTGACTTGCCAACCGAGTGGCGAGCATCTGTGAACCGCCTCGGATCCGGCTCTCCTGTGCACCGCCGGCAGTCGAGATGATCCGCTCGATGAGGCCGCCGGAGTGGAGGTAGAAGAGGAAGTGCAGAAGAGACATGTCCCAGGCCTCCGCTGCGAAGACGGCCGGGGCGAGCCCGCGCAACAACGCCTTGGCCTGCGGAGATATGACGTTGCCTTCGATCCAGGTCTCGAGGGTCTGGCGATCCCACCGATCGGCCTCGGCCGCGCTCCAGGGCTCGACCAGCGGAACGGTCAGCGCCATATCGTCGAGCGCCTTCATCGCCGCAGTGAGCTCATTCCGCGGCGCTTCGGCGAGTCCGAGTGTGTCTTCGTTGAACGGCACGATCTCGCCATCTACGAAGAGGAGGCCATTCCCGGCGTCGTACGAGGGGAACAGCTCGACGCCCAGATCGGCCGCGAGGGCCAGAACGCGATCCTGCGTGGGGCCCACCCATTGCCCGCCGAGCTCGACGATACCCCCGTGGGATAACGTGTGGTTGAGGATCCGCCCGCCGACGCGATCCCGGGCCTCGGCGATGATCACCGACAGCCCCCCGGCAAGCAGATCTCGTGCTGCAGTCAATCCGGAGAGGCCAGCCCCCACGACGACGACGTCAACGCGCTCCACCGCCCGCGATCGCTCGGTCCGCATCTCTGCTCCGGAGGCATCCTGTCAGACGATCCTTCAGCTAGCGAACTGCCGGTTTGCGCGGAAGCTCGATAGCTTCGCTGGCTGATTCTGCAGGCCGGAGGCGCATGTAGGTCGAAAGAAGCACTGGGTCGAAGCAGGGGCGAAGGATCCGCCTCCGATGCGTGATCACGCGACTCAACCCCACTCTCGAGCCCCGACGCGCACCATCTGACCTGGTGCGCTGTGGTTCTTACAGTGTTCCCTCCGCCTCCGCTGAGGGAACACCGGAAGAACCCCGGGACGACCACGCAGACTCCTGCGCGCTGGATGAGACGCCAGCTCGCCGCGACGTCCGCTCGGGGCGTTGAAGCGCGGAGACCCCGAGGCGTTCCCGGCCTTGGTCCCATCGAGCGAGCCGCTGGCAGTCTCACGGGGACGAGTCGACGGATGCCCGGCGCCGGCATTGCCGAGGAACCTCGACTCGCCGGTTTGCGCGGCCCCGGTGGGGGAACGTTGCGTCCGGGCACACGGAACCCAGTTCCGAGGAGGGAGGGGAAGGTGAACGACCGAGCTTGGCAACCGAGGTCACAGCGCCTGTGGCTTATCGTCGGTCTCGCGGTCCTGGCCGCCGTGCTGACGACGGTCGGGGCGCCGAAGGCCCGGTCCGCCGCAGAGGACAGCGGACCGGTGACCCCGAGGTTCACCCAGGCAGAGGCCTTCGACGTGTCGGAACCGTTGCGGGAGCTGGCCAGGACGACCCCGCCGTCGAGCGCGGCGAGCGGGGGTGAGGTCCGTCCCGACAGCGGACCAGTGGTCGCCGATCAGGGCCACGCGGGCGACACGGCGCTCCAGTCCGAGGTGGGGACGCTCGCCATCCCGGCCCCGTCGGCGAACTTCGAGGGCCTGAGCAACCAGGACAACTTCGACACCTTCGGGTTCCGGGTGAACCCGCCGGACCCGGTCGGCGACGTGGGACCGAACCACTACCTCGAGATGGTGAACCTCGTCTTCGCCGTCTACGACAAGGCCGGCACGAAGCTGCTGGGACCCGTGGACACCGGCACGCTGTGGGCCGACTTCGCCATCGAGGACTGCACGGACCCCTCCGGCGATCCGATCGTCGTGTACGACCAGACGACGGACCGTTGGCTCCTCAGCCAGTTCACGACCCGCGGCCTGACGAACCCGACGCTGCCGTTCTACAACTGCGTCGCGGTCTCGACCACCGGCGACCCCACCGGCTCGTACTTCCGCTACGCGTTCATCACCCAGCCGGATCCGATCGTCGGAAACTTCTTCCCCGACTACCCGAAGTACGGCGTGTGGTCGAACTCCTACGTCCTCACGACCCGCGACTTCGGGATCATCACCGGCTACGGGATCAGCGTCTACGCGCTCGAGAAGGAGAGGATCGTCAGCGGGGACCCGAACGCTCGCGCGGTTCAGTTCTTCCTCGATTCGGAGGAGGTGCCGATCAACCTGATCGGCGACGGGCTGCTCCCTCCGGATCTCGACGGCAGGAGGCAGCCGAGCCGGAACGCGCCCGCCCCCATCGTGGGAACCCAGGACGATGGAGGCCCCTACGGGGCGACGTTCGACGCGCTCAACATCTGGGAGTTGCAGGTGGAGTGGCGGTCCAACCCGACGGCCTCACTGGTGCTCGATGCACAACTGCCCGTTGCGTCCTTCGACTCGATCTACCCGTGTGGCGTCGAACCCAGCACGACCCCCGGGTCGTTTCCGAACTCGCGCGACTGTCTGCCCCAACCGGGGATCACGGACGGGAGCCGGTTCCTCGACATCCTCTCGTACCGGCAGCGGCCGACGTGGCGGCTCGCCTACCGCAACTTCGGCAGGTTCGAGTCGCTCGTGACGAACCAATCGGTCGAGGCGGCACCCGAACAGGCCGGCGTCCGCTGGTACGAGATCCGGCGGACCGGGGGCACGTACAGCGTGCTCCAGCAGGGCACGTTCGCTCCGGACGACGGAATCCACCGGTGGATGGGCAGCATCGCGATGGACCGGCGGGGCGGCATGGGCCTCGGCTACAGCGTGGTCAACGGTAGCGACGTGTTCCCCGGCATCCGCTACACGGGGCGCCTCGCCGGCGACCCGCTCGGTGAGATGACG
>JBIOUU010000183.1:0-29223 GCA_044867345.1 Actinomycetota bacterium | reverse complement strand
ACTTGACCGCCCGCTCGGCGGCCTTCAGCCGCCGCTCGACGCGCAGGTTCCCCGGGAACTTCCACTCGGGCACCTTGATCGTTCCCCGGCCGCGCTCGGGGAGCGGATGCGCCTCGAAGTACTCCTTGACCAGCTCGTACAGCCCCAGGTACTGGAGCGGGTTCCGGCTCCCCGAACTCACGTGGTAATAGGCCGGCGTGGCCGGCTCGGGCGGATGGGCGGCCACCGCGAGCATCGCGTTCACCACGTGGTCGACCGGGATGATGTCCACGATGCCCTCGGGGATGCCGGGGAACTCCGGGATCGTTCCCCTTCCGTACGCCAGGATGATGGGCTCCGCCATCTTGAACCCCTCGATCCACCCCGGCTGCGGGTGTTCCAGCGCGCTCTCGATGATCGAGGGCCGGATGATGGAGAGCGGCGCGCCGTGCTCCGTCGCGAGCTCCTCGACGGCGCGCTCCCCCATGGCCTTGGTGAACGTGTAGTTGTCCGGCCATCCGAGCATCTGGGCCCGGGCACGTCCGTGTGCGACCAGCCGCTTGGTCACCCACTGCTTCCGGCGATCCTCGGCGTCGTCGGCAACGGTCTGGGGGCCGGCCCTCGAGTGCTCGCGCTTGGCCTTGGCCATCAACCGGTCGAGCACCTGGGGCTGGCGCGAGGCGGCTTCGACGTCGCGCCTCGCCTGGAGCGCCAGGTCGGCCTCGGCCCGCCAGTCCACCCGGTGGGCCAGGGTGGTCTCCGGGATCACGCCCTTGCGATTGCCGGCCACGTAGGCCGTGGACACGTGGACGATGTGCGGGTGGCCTCCCGATTCGAGCACCCGCTCGTAGAAGCGCACCGCACCGAGCAGGTTCGTCTGGAATCCCTCGTCGATCGGCGGATCGAACGTGACCGTGGCGGCGCAGTGCATCACGACGTCGATGTCCGCGGGGAACGGCGGCAGGTCCCGTTCCAGGTCGCCGTCGAGAACGTCGACGCGCTCCGCCAGGATCCGGGCGATGCCCTCCTCCCCCACACGGTCGCGAAGGACGCCGAACGTGGGCCGGCCCATGAGCGACTCGACCCGTTGACGGCCCGAGGAACCGAGCTGCGGCCGGACCAGGAGGGTCACCCTCGTGTCAGGGAAGTCCAGGAGCAGGCGCTCGAACACGGCCTGGCCCAGGAACCCCGTGACCCCGGTGACCAGGACGTTCCTCCCCGCCAGGCGCCCGACGATCGACTCCCTGGCCCGCTCCTGGCCCTCTGAGGCCCGGTTCGCCCTCTCTACCATCCGGCAGATTATGAGCCTCTACCGTTTGGTAGACAAGTCCGCCCCGGTAGCGTGTCCCAGCGATGGATCCGAGGCGGGAGGGGGAGGGCAGCGACGTGTCGCGGCCACCGCCGTGGCGCGAGGTGTTCCAGGGCAAGCGAGGCCGGCTGACCGCGGGACTCCTGCTCCTCGAGGCCCTGGTTGCCGTGGAGGCTCTCGTCGTGACCACGATCCTGCCGGCCGTCCGCCGGGACCTCGGGGGCATCCAATTCTACGGATGGGCCTTCAGTGCCACGTTCCTGGCCACCTTCGCCTCCATCCCCATCGCTGGGTGGGCTACCGACCGGTACGGCCCGAAGCGGCCCCTCGCCATCATGCTCGGCGTGTATGTCGCCGGGCTCGTCATCGCCGGGCTCGCCCCGTCGATGCCGGTGCTGGTGATCGGGCGGTTCGTGCAGGGATGTGGGGCCGGGGCGTTCTATTCGGTGTCGCTGGGGACGGTGGCCAAGAGCTATCCGGGGAGGATCCGGCCGAGGGTGCTGGCCCTCCTGGCTTCGATGTGGATCCTCCCCGGGATCCTCGGCCCGCCCCTCGGCGCGCTCCTCGCCTCCACCATCGGATGGCGATGGGTGTTCGCGGTGCCGCTCCCGCTGCTCGTCGTGATCGCCGCCCTGATCCTCCCGTCCTTGCCGGACGTGGCCGGCAACGACCAGGCGGGGCGGCTGTCGATCCGCTGGCCCGCTCAACTGATGGTGGGCGCCGGGCTGTTCCTGGCGGGGCTCACCGAACCCTCGTGGTGGAGCTTGGCGATGATCCCCGCCGGCCTGGTCCTCGGCCTTCCGGCGCTCGCCCGCATCGCCCCAGGCGGCTGGTTCCGGGCCAAGCCGGGCCTGCCGGCGACGGCCGCGGCCGCGTTCCTCTTATCGGCGGCGTTCTTCGCCGTGGACGGGTTCGTCCCTTTGATGCTCACAGGGGTCCGAGGGTTGTCGGTCGCCGAGGCGGGCATCGTGGTGACGCTCGCGACCGTCGCCTGGTCCCTGGGGAGCTGGTGGCAGTCGCGCACCATCGGGCGGATCGGCGCGCCGACCCTCGTCGCGGGAGGGACCGCGGTTGTAGCGCTCGGCATCCTGGGCGTGGCCGCCGGCCTGACGTCGCTTCCCATCTCCGTCCCGTACATCGGGTGGGCCCTTGCCGGTTTGGGGATGGGCGTGACGTTCCCCACGATCCCCCTGGCCGCGATGAGTCAGGCATCGGGCGGAGCCGAGGCGAGCCAGCTCTCCTCGATCCTGCTCACCGACACCCTCGGCGCGGGGATCGGAACCGGCCTGGGAGGAGCGTGCATCGCCATCGCCGATTCCGCCGGTAGCCAACTGCGGACGGGGATCGCTGGCGCGTTCGCCATCGGGTTCGTCGCGGCTTTGATCCTCTTCGCGATCGCCCGGCGCTTGCCGGTCAGCGTGGCGAAGGACTCGACAACCTGATGCGCGCCTGAGCGCGCCATCTATCTCAGTCGTTCGGACTCACGAGGACGGGTGTTAGCAATCGCCACGGTCAGGCGTGCATTGATGGCGAATCCCGCTGCAAGCTAGCGGCCGCCGCACGCCCCTTGTCCGATCTTCCGCTGCGTCGTGAGCTGGGCTCACTAACGGCAGGAGGTCGAGCCGCGCTTGGCTGTGTCCGCAATTAGTGTTCACACACCTTTCATCCTGCCCAAGGGTCGATTCCGGACCAGGTTGACCGAACACCGCCGCATCGCGAGGATCCCTTCCTTCGTGAGGCAGTCATGGGACCAGTCGTGAAGTCGGTCAGACCACTCCCGCGCTGAGTCGGGGCTCAGGGTTCGCGAAATCTCTGGGTTAGCAAGCTCAAAGATGAGTTCGCTCAGGACCGATTCGGCGTCGTCAACGGATCCCCTGAGGTGAATCAGATCCTCGAGAGCAACCTCACGAGCCTTCACTTGGTCCCGAGACGCGGTCATAGGTTGACCTCCTTCACGCTGATGACCGAACCATCAGGAGCAATGGTGGTCTTCACGTAAATACATGCTCGGCGATCTGCACCGCGTTCAGCGCCGCGCCCTTCCGAAGGTTGTCGCCGCAGGAGAACAACAGCAGGGCATCGGGGCGATCCGGAGACTGCCTGATCCGTCCCACCAGGACCTCGTCCCGGCCGGCCGCCTCGAGCGGACTGGGGTAGACGCCGTTCGCCGGATCGTCGCGGACCTCCACTCCCGGGGCCGCCGAGAGGAGCTCCCGGGCCTCGTCCGGCCCGATGGGCCGGGAGAACGTGGCGTGGATCGATACCGAGTGGCCGACCGGCACCGGCACGCGGACCGCGGTGGCGGCGACGTCGAGCTCGGGCAGCGAGAGGATCTTCCTCGCCTCGCGCTGGATCTTGATCTCCTCGAAGGTGAACCCGGTCTCCGAGTCGAACACGTCAACCTTGGCCACCACGTTGTAGGCGATGGTCTTGCCGAAGACCTCCCCCACGGGCAGCGCGGAGGGGTCCGGGTGCGCCAGGTCCTCCTCCATTCCGTGGAGCTTCTCGATCTGTTCGGCCAGCTCGGTCACGCCCCGATGTCCGGCCCCCGAGACGGACTGGTACGACGACAGGATCAGCGACCGGAGCCCGGCCGCCCGGTGCAGGGGGGCCACGGCCATGAGCGCCGTGATGATCGTGCAGTTCGGCACGGCGATGATCCGGGGCTTTCCCTCGAGCGACTCCGGGTTCACCTCCGGGATGGTCAGGGCGACATCGGGCTCCATCCGGAACGCCGAGGAGTTGTCGATGCACACCGTCCCAGCTTCGGCGGCCTGGGGGATCCATCCCTTGGCCGCGGCGCTCCCACACGAGGAGAGCGCGACGTCCACACCTCGGAGCGCGTCGAGCGAGAGGACCCTTACCGTATGGTCCTCCCCCTGGAACCGGACGCGCGTGCCCGCCGACCGCTCGGACGCGAGCGGGATCAGCTCGTCGACCGGGAAGCTTCGCTCCTCCAGGATCCGGAGCATCTCCCGGCCGACGGCACCGGTCGCCCCGACGACGCCAACCCGCATGGTGCGGCCATGGTAGCTAACGGAAGCGCCAGGAACGCAGCATCTCCTGGAAGGGCGCCGCGTGATCGTCGAAGGTTTCGGCCAGGTCGTTGAGCGTGATCCGCCAGCCCACCTGGTCCTTGACCACCACGACCTCGCGAAGCTGATACGTGGTCCCGGCGTCGGAGGCGACGGTGATGTCCCAGACCTGGGCGGCCACGCCGTCGATCTCGGTGCTCGTCCCAGGGCCTGGCTTCAGCCCGGCCGTCTGGTCCTTCTGGCGGACGAAGTCGGCGAACCCGCCGAGGTCGGTTCCCTGCTGGAGATCGACGGCCTCCACGATGACGGTCGCCCCCTGCGACGGGACGGCGAACTGGTCCAGCTCCATGCTGCTGCCGAACCGCGCCGGTTCGGCCGTCCAGCCTTCGGGGACGATGAGGCAGTACCCGAAGTTGGCCGAGGTGAAGTTGGTGCCTCGACAGGGGTCCGGGCGGAGCAGCATCCACGCTCCCGCCCCAACGGCGACGAGGACGACGGCCCCCAGGACGAAGAACGCGCGCCACCGCGATGGAGCGGCGCGCGGGGCGTCCTCGATGTGCGACCGGGCGCCGGGAACGCGGCGCGCCGGCATCAGGTAGGACGGGGCGGGCTCGAGCGACCGGCCGCAGCTCGTGCAGGTCTGCGCGCTTTCGTCGTTCGCGGTTCGGCATGCGGGGCAGATGATCATCGCCCGTCGTCCTCCGGCCCGCCGTCGAGCCCGAAGCGCGTGTGGATTGCCTGGACGGCGCGCCCGGCATCGGCCGCCCGCACGACACACGAGATGCGGATCGAGGACGTGGAGATCATCTCGATGTTCACGCCTTCGGACGCGAGCGCGTCGAACATCTCCGCGGCCACGCCGGGATGACTCTTCATCCCCGCTCCCACGAGCGAGATCTTGGCGATATCCCCGTCGGTGGAGAACCGGAAGGCTCCCACGTCCTTCACGACTGCCGACAGGAGGCGCTCCAGGCGCGGCATGTCCTCCCGAGGGACGGTGAAGGAGACGTCGGTCTTCCCCTCGTGCGAGACGTTCTGCACGATCATGTCCACGTTGATCCCGTCGGCGGCCACGGCCTTGAAGATCGATGCGGCGATGCCCGGCCGGTCGGGGACCTCCTCCAGCGTGACCTTGGCCTCCTGCACGTCCAGGGCCACTCCCGAGATGAGGGCCTGCTCCATCGCCGGTTCGTCCTCCTCCACCACCCACGTGCCCTCCCCGTCGGTGAAGGAGGAGCGCACGTGGAGCCGCACGTTGTTCCTCCGAGCGTACTCCACGGACCGCAGTTGGAGGACCCTCGCGCCGCTCGCAGCCAGCTCGAGCATGCCCTCGTAGGAGATCCGATCGATCTTCCGGGCACTCGAGACGATCTTGGGGTCTGCCGTGAACACGCCGGGCACGTCCGTGTAGATCTCACAGGCCTCGGCGCTCAGCGCGGCCGCCAGTGCGACGGCGGTCGTGTCCGAGCCTCCCCGGCCGAGCGTCGTGATGTCGTACGTCGTCGACAGTCCCTGGAACCCGGCCACGATGACCACGTTGCCGGCCTCGAGCGACTCCCGGACACGCGCCGGCCTGATCTCGACGATCTTGGCCCTGCCGTGCTGAGTGTCGGTGATGATCCCGGCCTGCGATCCCGTGTACGAGGCCGCGCGGCACCCCCGGGCGTTCAGGGCGATGGCCAGCACGGACATGGCGATCCGCTCACCGGCCGTGAGGAGCATGTCGAGCTCCCGCGGCTCGGGCGTGGAGGTGATCCGGTTCGCCAGCGCCAGGAGCTCGTCCGTGGTCTCGCCCATCGCCGAGACCACCACCACCACGTCATGGCCGGCCTCACGCGCCCGAAGGACCCGCTCGGCCACGGCCTGGACCCGCTCGGCATCCCCGACCGAGGTCCCTCCGTACTTCTGGACGATGATGGACACCGCGCGCTCCCGTGACGGTTCGATGAGGGTAACAGCCGCCCGGGTCGGATCCGAGAGGGTCGCGGTGGCCTTATTCGCCGGGTCGAAGGGTGCGACGGAGGAAATCGAGCTGCAGCCGCAACAGATTCTCCGTGGCCGCCTCGGATCGGGAGAGGTGGGTCACGTTTGGATGCAATATCAGCTCGTGCCGCCGGCCGGCCTCGAACAGCGCCGCGGAGAGCTGGAGCGTGTGCGCGACCACGACGTTGTCGTCGGCCAGGCCGTGGATCAGCATCAGCGGCCGCTCCAGCCGCGCGGCGTCCTCCAGGATCGAGTTCCTTCGATAGGCCTCCGGCTCCTCGTCAGGCTGACCCAGGTATCGCTCGGTGTAGTGCGTGTCGTACAGGCGCCACTGGGTCACGGGCGCGCCGGCGACGGCCGCGTGGAACACGTCGGGTCGCCGGAGCGCCGCCATCGCCGCGAGGTAGCCGCCGAAGGACCACCCGCGGATCCCGATGCGTGACGTGTCGAGGAAGCCGAACCGCTCCGCCGCGGCGTGCAATGCGTCCACCTGGTCATCCAGCGCGACGGTGAAATCGCGGAACACCGCCCGTTCCCACGTCGATCCTCGGCCAGACGTTCCCCGACCGTCCACGACCAGAACGGCGAATCCCTGATCGGCGAACCACTGGGAGGTGAGGAAGGCGGAAGCCGTCCGCACGACCCGTTGGAACCCCGGTCCACCGTAGGGGTCGAGCAGGACGGGGAGCGGTCTCTGTGGTTCCGCCCCGTCCGGGAGGAGCAACGCCGCGCGAAGCGCTCGCGGTCCGAGGGAGACGAAGTTCGGACGGGGCTCGACCGACGGCCACTCCATCACGTTCTCGATCGTGGCGACGACCGTTCCGTCTCGAAGGACCTGCGTCCGAGGGACGAGATCGTCCTCGGTCGACGAGGTGACGACCACGACGTCACCGCCTTCGACAGCGGTGTGCACGCCGGGCCGGTCGGTGAGTCGTTCGGGATCTCGGCCAGCGGCCACCCGCCACACGTGGACCTCGGTCGGTTCCTCGGACGCTTCGAACAGGACCGCCGTACCTGCCGAGACGATCCGCCTCACGTGGAGCCCGGGCGGCGTCACCGGCCGGTCGCCGATCAGTACCCGGCGGGTGTCGTCGGCCTCCACGGCCTGGACCAGCCTGACATCGTCCATCCGAGTGAACGAGTCATCCGGCAGGTCCAGCCACGCCGGGTCGGCGTCGGCGCGGAGGAGGGCGGTCGCGCCGGTGCGGTGATCCGCCTCGACCACCGCTGTCGCGCGCTGATCCCGAGACTGCACGAGGAGCGTGAGCGGCGCGCCCTCACTCCAATCCACCCGGGCGAGATACGGGAACGCCGCGCGGTCCCACAGGACATCGATCCGAGCGCCGGTGCCGATGTCGAAGACGGCGAGTGTGACGACGGCGTTGTCGGTCCCCGCCGCCGGGTAGCGGACCGAACGGGGCGGGGTGGCCGGATCCGTCGGGTCCGCGATGTACCAGACGCGGACGGGGCGGTCGTCCACCCTCGTGGCCGCGATCCTGGTTCCGTCGGGTGACCACCAGTGGCCCCGGAACCGGTGCATCTCCTCCGCGGCCACGAACTCGGGAATCCCCCAGTACACGTCCGGTTCGTCGTCGGCTGCGAGCACCCGATCGACCCCGTCGATCTCCATCACGTGCAGGGCGCCATCGACGACGTAGGCGATGCGGGCCCCCGAGGGGTCGATCCGTGGATCGTCCACCGGCCCGGGCGCGTCGAGCTCTCGAACCTCCCCGCCGTTGAGCTCTGCCAGGAACAGCCGCCCGGTGAGGGAGAAGACGGCCCGTCCGACAGTACGGTCGCACGCGTAGGCCACGACCCCGCCCGCCTGCTCGCGCACGCGTTCCCGGCGCGCGCGTTCGGCGTCCGACAAAGACGAATCGTCCTCCTCATCGGAGAGCGAGCGCGGATCGAAGACCAACCGCTCCTCGGCGGTTCCGATGTCGAGCACCCAGAGGCACGTCACCGGGTCGTCGCCCGCGAGGGTGCGAAGGAACGCCACGCGAGAGCCATCGGGAGCGACGGTGAAGCTCCGGGGGACCCCCAGCGAGAAATTCCGCGTTCGCGCGGCCTGCCGGGGAAACCCGTCGCCGGTCACATCTCGCGGCGGCCCTCGAGGGCCTGCGACAGCGTCACCTCGTCCGCGTACTCGAGGTCGCCGCCCACGGGGAGGCCGCTCGCCAGCCGGGTCACGCGCACGCCGGTCGGCTTCAGCAGCGCCGCGACGTACATGGCCGTGGCGTTGCCCTCGAGGTTGGGGTTGGTGGCGATGATCACCTCGGTCACGCTGTCCCGCTCGACGCGCTCCAGGAGCTCCTGGACCCGGAGGTCCTCGGGGCCTATACCATCGAGCGGCGAGATGGCACCGCCCAGCACGTGGTACCGGCCCTTGACCACGCCGGCCTTCTCGACCGTGGCGGCATCCTTGGGCTCCTCCACGACGCACAGGACCGTGGGATCGCGGCCGGGGTCGCGGCAGATCCGGCACAGGTCACCCTCCGCCACGTTGCCGCACTCCTTGCAGAAGAAGATGCGCTCCTTCGCCGCCAGGACCGCCTCGGCAAGCCGTTTCGCATCCTCCGAGGGCGCCTTGACCAGGTAGAACGCCAGGCGCTGGGCGGACTTCGGTCCGATCCCGGGGAGCCTGGACAGCTCGTCGATGAGGTCCTGGATGGGCCCCTCGTACACCTACGACCCACCTTCGGTGGTGGGCTCGGCACCGAGCTCGGCCCGGAGGCGGGCCAGGGCCTCCTCCTCCGAGAGCGGAGGGTCCTCGTCGACCATGACGCCAGCGACGGCCTCTCGGACCACGCAACGTATCCGAGGCTCGATGCCGAACAGCTCCCGGAGCGCGGCGCGGAGCTCCGGCTCGCGCTCCTCCACCTTGCTCACGCCGAACTTGCGGTCGGGCGGGAAGGCGAGCTCCAGCGTCTCCCCGTCGAACGCCGCGGGGGTGGCCACCTCCAGGAACGACGGGAGCACGGCCTTGCCACCGGACCGCAGGTGCTGAACGAGCGAGCCCCACGAGGCGCGGATGGCCGACACGTCGATCGCGGATGTGCCGGCTCCGAGGACTGGTACCGACGGGACGACCGGCTCCGCCTCGACGGCGGCGGGTTCTTGCGAAGCGGACGGTTCTTGCGACGCGGCGGGCTCTTTCGCGTCCTTCGGTGGTTCGGGCGCTTCCCGGCGCTCCCGCGTCGTCGCCCCCGGGGCCTTCGTCGGAACGCTCGGGGCAGTGGTGGGGGTCGGCGCCGGTGCTCCGTCGCCCGGTTGGATACCCGCGACGCGCTCCAGCCGCTCGATCCGCGAGATGAGCGCGTGGGGTTGGGCGTCCGTCTCGGGGATGGTGGCCCGGACCAATGCGAGCTCTAGGGTCAGCCGGGGCGACGTCGTCCACCGCATGTCGGTCTGGGCGGCGAGGAGCAAACCGATGACTCGCGCCAGCTCGGCCTGGGAGAACTTCGCCGCTTGGGCCCGGAGGCGCTCGGCCTCGTCGTCGGAGACGTCGAGCACTCCGGCCTGGTCGGGCGCGGACTTCGCCAGCATCAGGTCGCGGAAGTGGCCGAGGGTCTCCGAGGTCACGTGCCGCAGGTCCTGTCCCTCCTGCACCAGGCGGTTGACGATCTCGAACATGCCCTTGGCATCCCCGACGGAGACCGCATCGGCCAGGGCGTGCTGTACGTCGGAGGGCGGCGCGCCCAAGAGGTGCTGGACGGTCTCGTCGGTTACCTTGCCCGCTCCCAGCACCGCCGCCTGCTCCAGGAGCGAGAGCGCATCGCGCACGGAGCCCTCCGACTGGCGAACGATGGTGGCCACCGCCGTCTCGTCGGCCGCGAACCCTTCCTTCTCGGCCACTGACGTCAGGTGGTGGGCGAGCTCTGTCCCACCCACCCGGCGGAAGTCGAACCGCTGGCACCGGCCGACGATGGTCGCCGGCATCTTGTGGGGCTCCGTCGTGGCCAGGACGAACCGAACGCCCTGCGGCGGCTCCTCGAAGACCTTCAGCAGGGCATCGAAGGCCTCGCGCGACAGGCGCTGTGCCTCGTCGATGATGTAGACCTTCTCGCGCCCCTGCACCGGGGCGGTGGGCGCCTTCTCCCGCAGGTCCCGCGCGTCGTCCACGCCCCCGTGCGACGCGGCGTCGATCTCGACAACGTCGAGGTGCTGGCCCTCCCGGATCGCGACGCACTGCGAGCAGGTGCCGCACGGCTCCGCCGTCGGCCCCTGCTCGCAGTTCACCATCTTGGCCAGGATCCGGGCAGTGGAGGTCTTGCCGGTGCCCCGAGGGCCGGTGAACAGGAACGCGTGGGCCAAGCGCCCCTCGCGGACCGCGCCCATCAGGCCTCGGACCACGTGCTCCTGACCCAGCACCTCACGCGGCCCCTGGGGACGGTACCTGCGGTAGAGGGACTGGTACTGCGTTTCCTCGGCCAACGTGCTCCCCTCGCTCGCCCAATCCCGTCGCCGGGAAGGGCGCGCGGGAATCATAGGTGACCGTGCACCCGCCGTTGACCCAGGCGGACCCGTGCGCATCACCGGTCGGTGGCTCCGGCCAGGTGACCCCACGGCACCCGCCACGGCCCGCTTGCGGCTGCTTCCTTCCGGATCTGACCGGGTTCGCAGGTTGGCGTCGCGTGGGACCCGACCATCGACGCTCCGCACCGGGAGCTGCCTCGGACCCATCGGGCCGCGGGCGGGGATTCAGCCCCGCTGAAGCGGATTGCGGGTACAGGGCACCGCTGGCTCCCCGCCTAGCACGGTCACCGTGGCCGAGTATACGACCCGGTCCGACACCGCTCGACGGGCCGGCGGCCCGCCGGACGCTACCCTGGCGCCATGCTCCAGGTCCGAGCCGTCCTCGTTGACTTCGACGGGACGGCCTGTCTCCAGGACGTGTCCGAGGTCCTGCTCCAGGAGTTCGGCGATCCGGGCTGGGCTCTCTACGACGAGCTGGTCGACCGGGGCGAGATGGGCCTGCGCGAGGCGGGCCGACATCAATCGGCCATGCTCGCCGGCGAGAGGGACGAGATGCTGGCCTTCGCCCTCGATCGGTGCCGTCTGGATCCCACTTTCCGTCCGTTCGTGGGCTGGGCCGAGGAGAACGCACTGGCGGTCACCGTGGTCTCGGACGGGTTCGGGTTCTATGTCCGGCCGATGCTGGAAGCGGCGGGCCTGGGGCGGCTCGAGGTCCTCACGAACGACCTCGTCGTCGACGACGGAAGGCCACGGCTGGCCCATCCAAACGGCCATCCGGAGTGCCGCGGGTGCGGGACCTGCAAGATGCTCGCGGCTATCCGGGCTCGGGAACGGTTCGGTCCCGTCGCGTTCGTGGGCGAGGGCCAATCGGACCGGTACGGCGCCCTGTACTCCGACATCGTGTTCGCCAAGAAGGATCTGGTCAGGATCTGTCGAGGTGACGGGGTGCCGTTCCTGCCGTGGGAGACGTTCGACGACGTGCGCCAGGCCCTCCAGGACATCGACCGGCTCCCTGGACCGATTGCGCCGCAACGGTGTCCGGGATGGCGGACCGCCTGACAGCACGGCCTCGTTCGGTCGACGGGCGGTGGCCGCGGGATTCGAACCCGCGAGGGGTTGCCCCCTACACGCTCTCCAGGCGTGCCCCTTCGTCCGCTCGGGCAGGCCACCGCGGCCCAGTCTACGAGAGCGGGAAGGGCCGGCGAACGGGGCCGAGCCGGGCCGGACGCTAGCGATACACCACAGTCCCGCGTGGACTCCGCCCTACGGAGCCACCGGCGGATTGACGGGTCCCCCGATCACTTGCGCCGTCGTCTCCACGACGGTCCCGTTCGCCGCGCGTGGCTGCAGCCAATCCAGGAGCGCCTGGAAGTCCGCCGCCGTAACCGAATAGGCGTCGCAATGGTCGCAGATGTGGTGGAACACGAGTTGCACCCAACCGCCCCCGTGCTGTTCGGCGGCCGTCACGAAACCCTCGATCGTGTCGAGCGTCGTTCCACTCTTGACGTTCGGCGGTGTTCGCGTCGCGTACGGGTCAAGCGGGGGGATGGTCTCGGCAAAGACCTTCGTACCGTCCACCCCCGACACCCCCCGGCCGCTGTTGTAGCCGCAGTCGTGGACGACCAGCTCGGTGCCGCTGTCGAAGGATCCGAACGGGTAGGCGAACGACGTCACCGCAAATCCCTGTGCGAGCAGCGTGTTCCTGTCGGTGCAGACCTCCTGCCGGGCGTCGGCCGTCTTCATCGATTTCAGGCCCACGTGATGGATCGTGTGCCCGGCGATCTCGTTCCCCGCCGAGCTGAGGTCCTGGAGCTGCGTCCAGGTCATATGACTCGAGTCGCCCACGAAACCGCTATTGATGTAGAACGTGGCGTGCATCCCGTTGGCGTTCAGCATGTTCAGGGACTGGTACTGGTCGGCATTCCCGTCGTCGAACTGGATCGTCACGACCGTCTGAGGTGACGGCGGCGGGGGCGGCCCGCCGGCAGGGACGGGAACGGTCTGCCAGGCGAACGCCAGCGGCGACGTCGCCGTGAGATCGACGGCCGGCTCGACCGTGGAGAACGACTCGATGTCGTCCTTGAACCTGGCGGTCTTGCCATTGAACTGCGAGAACGGATCGCTGTCATCCGCTGGACAGTTGTTCATCCCCGTCAGGAACCCGCTGAACAGGGTGCCGTTCGGACCCTCGACCGCGGCGCCCCTCAACAGTGGAGGCGTTCCGTCGAGGGATCCGACTAGGTTGGCCACTTGATGGTGCGGGCAGTGCGGAAACGTTGTCCCGTCGCCGATGATGAACGACGAGCCCCAGGCGTTGGCACCCAAGATGTTGCCCAGCCATCTCGCGGCGAAGTGCGCATACGTGTTCGTCCCGGTGAGCTGGTCGTATTCGCTCGCCATGACCGCGAGGCCCGCACCGTGGGAGGTCGTGTCCCAGGTGGCCCAGGGAAAGCCGAAGCCGAACGGGTCCGTCGCCGCCTGGGCCACCGCACCGTCCAGGGCTTTCTTCATGTCCGCCAGGAGCTGTGTCTGGGTGACCTCCAGGCCCGAGGGGTTCCCGGCCTGGGCGATCGCGCGGTAGAGGTCGTAGTGGGCGAGCCCCGACACGTCGTACAGGTTCAACGTGTCCGCAGCGTCATCCGGGCTGGTGATGTACGCGTTCGCCCAATGGGCCGCCTGCTGCAGATAGAACAAGGGATCCGTGTGCGGCAATCCCGCGGGCAGCTTCTTCGCGCCCGCCAGCGCGAGGTACAGCTCCACCGCCCCAAGCTCCAGGTCGCTCCGCCACTCCGTCTCCGGGTAGAAGCTGAACGGGAGATACGTGGTCAGGTCCCCCGTGGGAGCGGTGTCGGCCAGGTCGAAGACGTGCGCCGCGGCACGCAGACAGCGGTTGGCGAAATCGCCGTCGCTCTTCTTGAAGACCTGGAAGCACATGGCGAAGGCGGCCGCATCGCGCCCGGCCAGATTGGGGCTGACGAGCGAGCCGCGAGGGCCCGCCCGGAACACCGGACGGTTGCGGATGTACCGGAACAGGGGATCGGCGCCCCCCAAGGTGTCGTCGGCCTGGGGCAGCCGCCAGATGTCGTGATCGCCCACCGTCTTGGCATTGCCCGTTCCGATCCCTACCTGGTAGTAGAGGGTCCCGGTGGTGTCGTCCCACATCCGAAGCAGCCAGTCCGCGCCGAACTTCGCCTCGCCCGTGAAATCCGACGTCGAAGACACTGAGCCCATCTGGGCCGGGAAGTCCCGGACACCCGCCAGCATCAGGTCGGTCGTGTAGTTCAGCGTCTCGACGCCCTTGATGTAGTCGCCGGCGTCCCACCAGCCGCCGGATGCGTCGATCGTGGTCCCGAGCGGCTCGAGGTCACCCGAGAATCGGCCGGCCGAGTTCACGTGGGGGCGCTGGTATGTCATCGCGTTCTGGTCGTTCAGATGCGCGGCCGCGGTACGCAGCGCCGAGGGGATGAAGTTCGGCCCGTCGCGCTCGGTCTGGTAGAACGAAAGCGCGTTGGCGAGGGAGCCTGCGTACACGTTCGCTGCGGCGTCGATCCTGAAGGTCGGGGAGGTGGCCGGGACGGGTCCCGTCACCGAGATGCTGTAGGTGCCGGTGGTTGTGACAGCGTCGAAGTCGATCGCGTACACGTTGGGGAAGCCGCTGCTCCAGGATCCGAGGTTCGCCCCGATCGGCCCGGAGAGCACGGTCGTGCCACTGCTACTCGTGACTGCGAACGTGGCACCGGTCTCGACGACGCTGGACATCAAGTAGGCGCGCTTCGACGTGGCCGCGGGATACCCCACCTGGTTGACCCTGACGAATGCGGAGCCAAGGACCGCCCCACTGGTAGCCGGTTGGAAGAGGACGATGACCAAAGCAAGGGTCGACACGATGGCCGGAGTCGCACGACGAGCAGTCCTTATCGCGCTGGTATCACCGATTCCCGACATGACCATCCTCCAGTCTGTCGAGACACGAATAGTAAGGGTCTTTAACTATTGGACGAATCCTACTCTCGTGTTCGCGACGCGGTCAAGGCACGGAACCTGAGGCATGACGCCGATCAAGGCTGGGCCGCTCGGCACCTCCTCGAATCGCACGTTCCGCTCTTCCGGGAACCTAACGCAGGGGTGCCCTACTCACGCCCGACCCAATTGTGCTCGAGAATCTGTGCGCGCGAGCGCCTGCAACCGTCGTCACCGGGCCTAGCCGAGGCTCTCGGCAATCTTCACCTTGACTAGCGATCCCGCCGAGCGCGCTCGGGAGGCCGCCCCCAGGCGCCGCCCTCGGCGGCAGCCGCCGCAGTCGTCGCGGTCACGCTGACGGTGGTCTCGCTCGGGCCATCGACTGCGCAATCGCCCGAGATCGCGGCGGCCATCACCTCGTACCGCTCTCACGAGATGCCTCACCCGCCCTCGGAGCGCATGGCGCCCGACCTCACCGCCACCGGGCTCCAGCTCGCGGGGGGCGGTGCCATGCGCCTGGGTTGCACGCCGGCCGATACATTCGCCTACCGCGAACCGTCCGGCGGCCGGGTGCTCCTGTGCTTGTCGTTCTCCGGCTCGAGCCGTCCCGAGCAATCCGGCCGGGCTCGAACAACGAATCACTCGACGTCTTGCTCAGCAAGAGTACGATCGGTCGGCTTCGGCCTACGAGGGGGGATGTCATGGCAGGGACGCTCTCGGGTTGGCCCTTGACCATCCTACGCCCGCGCCCGCGGCTTCTTCGTTCCGTCCCGTGAGGAGGTGACGAGATGGCAGATCACCTTGATGCTCCGGGCCTCATGCCCCCCGGCGGGGACCCCCGGGTCGACATCACGGACATCTACGCGTTCCAGAAGCCGGGGGACGCGACGAGGTCCATCTTGATCATGAACGTCAACCCGCTCACGCTCGCGTCGGAGTTCAACCCCGACGCCGTCTACGAGCTCAAGGTCGACACCGACGGCGACGCGCTCGCGAACGTGGCCTTCCGGATCACGTTCTCGGCCAGCGGTGGCGGCAATCAGACGGCCACGGTTCGGCTCGCCTCCGGGTCGCAGGCCGTGGGGAGGAGCGGTACCGGCACCGTGATCATCGACGGGGCGCCCGTATCCTTCGAGGCCACGCCGCAGGTCACGACGCAAGGGCCGTACATCTTCTTCGCCGGGATCCGTAGCGACCCATTCTTCTTCGACCTGCTCGGGTTCCTAAACGACTTCAAGTTCACCGGCAGCGACTTCTTCGCCCTCAAGAACGTGTTCAGCATCGCGCTCGAGGTGCCCAATTCGGCGCTCGGTTCCAACCCGCAGATCGGGATCTGGGGGCGGGTGCTGCTCCCGCAGATCGACGGCAGCATGCTCCAGATCGACCGGATGGGACGTCCCGCGATCAACACGGTGTTCATGCACGGCAAGGAGAAGCTGATGTTCAACCGGGCCGAGCCTACCCAGGACCGGGCCAGGTTCACCGACGAAGTCGTCGCGGTGCTCACCTCGTTCGGGTACACGACGGCGCAGGCCGACGGCATCGCGGACATCCTGCTCCCCGACATCCTGGCCTACGATTCCTCGAGCTCGGGCGGCTTCCTGAATGGCCGGAAGCTGACGGACGACGTCATCGACATCGAGCTCAACCTCGTGACCAACGGGCAGGTGACCGGAGACGGCGTCGGCGTTCACACGGATCTGCTGGGCAGCTTCCCCTACGTCGGGAACCCACACCCCTAGGGAGGTGACACCGGATGAGCGATCTCAGTCGAAGGGATTTCTTGAAGTTCGCGAGCGCCGGGTCGGCCGCGGCCGCCGTCGCCGTCGGTGGTGGCGTGCTCGCCAAGATGAAGCTGGTCTCCTCGAGCGTGAGGGGCGAGACGGTGACGTTTCGGGCGGTGACGGGGGTCCCGCGGAAACCGCTTCCCGCGTACGCCTCCCTCGTGCTGGATGGGCGCGTCGACCTCTTGACGGGCACCGGCACGATCACCAATACGATCTATGCCGGCGCCCCGGACGAGATGAGTTCGATCGTGTTCCCTGAGCTGTCCCGGACGTTCCGGGTGACCTCGGTCGAGGGCGATGCGACCAACCTTCGCATCCAAGGCGTGATCGACGACCGCGAGATGTTGCGGCCGGGCGCGCCCCGTACGGCGACGATCGTGGTGGATCGGCGCAGAGGCGAAGTCCATGCGCCCTTCGTCGACAGCGACATCGTCCTATCGCTTCGGGGGACCTAGGGAGCGAGCCCACAGACGCGGGTCAGGCAGCCAGGGGCGTTTCGAGTCCGCGAATCGCCAACGCGGAGGAGGATCTCGACTACATACGCGGACCGTCGTGGCTGGCTTCCGTCTCGATGACCGTGCTGCCACACGTCACGCGAGAACAAGCCTGCCCGCCGACAGCCAGTAGTAGACGACGTAGGCTGCCATCCTGCCCCTTCTGATTTTCGAGTCCTACTTGGGCGATGTCGGGAGGGCATGACCGGGTCTCACTTCCGGGTGAATCGTCGGTCGGGGATGAACCACATCACCGAAACGGCCGCGTAGATCGCGTACGAGATCCACGGGCTCACGAACGCAAGTCCCACCCCCGCCGCGTACAGGCCGAGCGACGCGTACCCTTTCGCGTCCGAGGCGATGGCCGTGGCCACCGCCGAGTCCCGGCCGTTCGCCCGGATCAGCGCTCGCACCAGCACGGTGTAGGCGATCGCGGCGGCCAGGGCGACCATGCCGTACGCCGCGGCCGGCAGCGGGTGGCGGTACTCATCGCGGAGCCACTCCGTCAGTACTGGGATCAGGGACAGCCAGAACAACAGGAACAGGTTCGCCCACATCACCGCCCCGCTGATGCGATCGGCGGCGCGGAGCAGATGATGGTGGTTGTTCCAGTAGATCCCGATGAAGGCGAAACTGAGCACATAGACGAGCAGGCCCGGGAGCTGCGCGCGCACCGCGGTCAAGGTCGCGCCCTGTGGCGCGCGGAGCTCGAATGCCATGATTGTGATGATCACCGCCATCACGGCGTCGCTGAACGCCTCGATACGGCCCACGCCCATCTCGAGCGGCCCGTTCGATCGGTCCTCGTCGCTCACGGCGCGATCGATGATAATCGTCCTCTCTTCGAGCCCGGTCTGTCCCTATCGGCGCCTGGCCAACAAGGTCATGCCCCCCTAGAGACTGCTGCTTCCACGCCAATGCAGCACTCAAGAGCAGCGCGCGATCGCAACGGCTCGTCGCTGAGCTTTTCTCTCGGCCGGGAAGCAGCTCGACGTCGGTGACGGGGCACCACTGCGAGTGGCGGGTCAGACCGCCGTCGGTTTGGCTTCCTACATCTGGGGCATGAACCCTAACTGCATCATCATGCCTGCGATGTCGGGGTAGGAGTTGAACTCGGCGACATTGCCGTCCTGACACGGGCGAAGTAGTTCCATATTCGTAGACCGACGACCCGGTAGAGCTATCGACCAAAGAGCGTACGAGTGTTCCTTTCGGTGCGGAAGGAACAGTCTCTGCTTCGTGATCCGGTGGACTCCCGGTCGGAGCGCTTATCAGCAGGTCCACGCATTCGTTCATCCCTGGACCAACTCGCGTACATACCTCACCCCAAGTCGGAACGTTAGCCACCACCGAGCGACCGCTGGCCTGACATCGCGCATCGACAGCCGGCCAGCCGGTGCCATGCTTTCGAGCCGGTGGGGCGGGATGGGGACGTCCCAATCAGGCCGGAACGCCTCCCACCAGGTGCGGAAGTTGCGGTACCCCAGGCCGAAGTCCGATTCGCGGGCTTGTTTCAAGAGGAAGCCAAAGAAGTGGAGGAGCGGCTCGCCGGCGAGCAGGTCTGTAACTGGTGTCTCCCCGGCCTCCAGCTCCGGGCTCACAACCTCAATGCGGGCCTCGTCTTTCCCACCCGTTCCCGTCAACTCGTCGAGGACGAAGTCGAGCTGGGACAGCACCCCCGTCGCCTCGCCGCGCCGGGCAAGCTCCTCCTCGATCGTCCCGGCGCCTTGATCGCCGCCGAGCAACCCCCGAATCTCGCGCTTCCTCGACCAGGCCCATGTGGCTAGGTCCTCCACAACGCGACGGAGCGGCTCGTCCCCCGGCAGCAACGACTGCAGCCCCGCCTGGAACCGGAACCGCGCGAGGATACGGGAGTTCGTCTTCTCCGCCCGCCTGAGGTCGTCGTACATCGACTGCTGCCGTGCGAGCTCGAAGGCCCTGGCGGCGGTCAAGCGGAAGGTGGGATCGCCATGGGCCGGCCACCGCGGCGGCGGCGCCGTGGGGTGCGGGGTCAGGAGCACGAACGAGCGCGCCTCCTTGAACCGCCGGAGGGTGAGCCCCAGGTCCTCGGGATCGAACACGGCATCAAGGGCAAACCCCAGGGGAACGTTGTAGACCGTGCCGCCATCCGTGTACCAGAAGTCGGCGGCTTCACCCGGGAATTCGACGTTTGACGGGTAATCCGCCCGGCGGCGGGAGATCCGCACCGGCGCGAAGGCCAACGCGTTGGCGGCCGAGGCGAGCGCCGCATTGATGACTGGTTGGAGGTCGCTGTCCGGCCCGAGCATGAAGGCCTGGGCGTCCCGGTAGGTGTCCGCCCGGATGGCCCTCGCGGACTCCGGCTGAGCGACCCCGTACCGGAGACCCTTGAGGTTCGCGATCGAGATCACCAGGGCGATCGACTCATGGTTCCGAGAGATGGTGCCCGTCAACAGCTTCTTCCGAGCCCACCGCTCGAGCAGTGCCGTCGACAGCGGAGCTCTCGGGCGACCGGGGCGAGTCCTACCGGCGAGGAGGTTCGCGATCGTGGTTTGGTCAACCCATAGCTCCTCGAGGTCATCATCCCCGCCGCCGGTAAGCAGCGAGTGCGCGAGGATCAGCCCGGTGATCGAGCCAGCGGATGCACCGACGATCGTGTCGAGCACTATGCGGCCCTGGGAAGCGCGGATGAGCCCGAGTAGAGCCGTGAGGGCTCCGGCCTCGTAGGCGCCAAGCGAAACGGCGCCTGGGATCACCGTTGCGAGACGGAGCTCCGGCTGGGCCACTGTCCGATGTGATGCCGCGGTGTTTCCTGCGTCAAGTCGGAGGTTCGGGCTAGGGGCATCTGCCCAGGCTCAGCCTCAGGCCGCGCATTACTTCTCGCTCTCCTCGGTCATCGGCATGATTTCGGTAGGTACGGGCTCGCCAATCACCTCCGAGATTCTCTTGGCGAACCGCCACCCTCGGCGGCCGGGCCCTGGTTCCGCTGGCGACGGCCCGCCCTCTAAGAACTTCAACTCACCGAACGCGAACTTGATAGCGTCCTCTTGCTCCGGCGTGAGCGACACCTCATCCTCCTTTCCATCCAAGACGGCCCGGACCTCGGACAGGTAGCGATCCCACGTCCACATGTAGAGCCGGTCGGTATGACCGTTGTCGTTCCACGTCGATGTGGTTCCATCGGCGTGATCCTTGAACCCGGGCACGAGTTCGGGTCCCTCGGTCTTGCGCAGTGGGATGTCGAACCCCCACACGCGCTTCGTCAGTTCCACCAGCCCAGCCGTCAGCCTGGCGCTCGCGGCGAGCTGCCGGTCCGTGAGGTCACACGTTCCAGGGCGGGCATTGTGCTCGACGCCCCAGTACACAAGGGACGCCTCGAAGGCATGAAACGCGACGTTAGTAACCGGTACGTACTCATAAGCGCGGCCCTCGCGATCAACCGAGAAGTGGACGCTGATGCCGCGATCGTCCAGGACGTCCGAGATGTCGGACCCGCACCCGGCCGTGTAATGGAAGAGGTATCCGATCGGATGTCCGCGTGGCCATGCAGCGCCGAAGTACCGCACGGGGCGGCGGGTTACGTCGATGCCATTGACGCTTCGCAGCCACCCGCCCTCGAGGTTGAAGCCCATCCTGGTCTAGACCTCCTCATCCCCCGCAATCCTCGTCGAACCTGACCGCGCGTTCGGTACTTGAAGGACGCTAGGTCTTTCCTCAGAATCACACGTGTGTGATTCTAGGCCGTGGAGGCGACGAGGAGCTCATGGGTCATCGGAACCTCAGTCGTCGGTGGGTCCCGCCCGAAGAACAGGACGTGAGCGGCGCGGCGAGTGCAACGGGTGGGGACTGGCTGGACGCTTGCTGCTGGCGCTGCGGGACGAACGAGGCCCTTCTCGACGCCGGCGGCCGGCTTCTGTGTCCGCTCTGCCGGGCCGAGCTCTCGGAAGCGCCGCCCGACGCCTCCGACGATCCACTCCGGGTCGGACAAGGAGCCTACTGGGAAGCCCACGCCATGGAGCGCTGCTGGCGCTGCCTGACCGGAAGCGTCGATCCCGAGGAGGAGATCGGACTGTGCCGGGCGTGCCGGGCGGACCTCTCCGCCTCGAACGCGAACAGGCACCACGGCGGGTAGCCGAACGCGAAGACCCCCGCCGTCGGGCCTTTCCATGGCCCCAGACTCGGCGGGGGTCCGCGTGAACGCCCTTCCGGACCGTTAGGCCTTCTGGTACCGGAAGTTCGACTTCAGCTGGACCGCTCTGCTGAACAGATGATGGACGGGCGAGCGCGTCGCACCCTCCTCAATCATCTCCTGGTCCCGTTCCGAAAGGTCACCCTTGGCGGTCACATCGACCTTGACCGCCTTGAGCGTCTGATCCCAGTCGGAGGGATCCTTGGCCCCCGTGATCGGCCCCGGGTCCACGTCGACGCTGGTCTTCACCTCCAGACCCTTGAGGTCGACCCCCGTCCGCGCGCAGGTCAATGTGATGGCCTCGGTCACGCACGAGGCGAGGGCGACGAGAGCGGTCTCGATGGGCTCGATCCGGTCGTCAGCGCCCTCCACGCCGAGCGCGTCGCCCACCTCCTGCCAGGACCCCAGCTGGACGGAGAAGTCCCGGGCGGGCTTACTCATCGACTGTTTCCCGAGCTTCCAGGGCCCCACCCTGCCGAGGTTCCCGAGGCCGCGGCCCTCCCAGATCGTCCTGGCCTCCAGGCCGAGAGCGAAGCTCTGCGGAGACGCCTTGTACTCCTTGTTGAACACCTCGATCTGGCGAGCGTTGATGCCCGGTACCGGCATCTCCTCCCACCTCCTTTCCTGTCAGTGGCCGTCGCGGTTATCTCGCGGGTCGGGCACGCGGGGGGGGCCTCGCCGCTAGGCGGATGCGGGCGAGTCCAAGAGCCGGCCGCAACGGGGCGCGCCTACTCGCGCGGACTCGGCGGGGAAGGGACGACGGGAATCGAAGAGCCGCCATGGGCTCTGTTCCTCTCGCAACCTTCTTCTTACTCCCCCACGCGACTGAAGTTCAAGTCCGCAGCGGGAGTCGTGACGCTCGGCCAGAACCGGGACCGGCCTACATGATGTGGCGGACGATCGAATGAAGGAAGGATGCTTGGCGCAACGTCATCGAATATCAGGCCGAGCACTGCGCTTGATTCACTCACCAAGCACCCCAAGCGTTGTAGTCCGGAAGGCCCCGGCGCTTTGCCGACGAAGAATCGGTGACGAGAGGGATGGTCCGCGCGCAAAGTCGGCGCATACCCTCGTCATCCGGACATGTCTCCGATCGGCCGCGATGCGATGGAAGCAATCTCGAACCCACATTCGGAAGTCGTCGTCGCATCGCCTGGAATGGGTCACTCGAGAATGCCGGGGCCCACACTGGCAAGTCCGAATCGCAACCCGAACCCGGTCTGGGGTCGGCCAACCGAACGAAGTCGAGCGCCACCCGAGGATCCACTTCGGTCCGACTCCAGGGCCGCACACTCGGTGACCACGATGCAAGGAGGCCCCCCAAATGCACAGCGGGATTGGTGCCAGACTTCGTTCGACCCGCCGATCGAGAGCGGCTGTTGCAACTCTCGGCTCGGCTCTTGCGCTCGTGTTTCTGATTGTGGCGTTCGCCCAGGCGAGCATCCCGTCAGCTGGCGGGACGATCACCGGCTGCTACAAGAAGAACCAGGGTCAGCTTCGCGTCATCGATACGGCGAAAGTCACGAAATGCCGTCCCAGCGAAGTCCTCCTGACCTGGAATCAGACCGGTGTGACGGGCGCCACCGGTCCAACAGGCCCCACTGGGCCCACGGGCGCCACCGGCGCAACCGGAGCCGCCGGCCCGACGGGTCCAACCGGCCCCACCGGTCCCACCGGTCCGACCGGAGCGACGGGTGGCACGGGCGCCACGGGGCCCACGGGTCCTGCTGGTGTCTCCGGCTACGAAGTAGTGACGAAGGATGTCGTAGTGGCAGCGGGAGGCTTCGTCCGGGACACCGCGAACTGTCCGCTCGGAAAGGTGGTCTGGGGTGGCGGCGCGCAGGTGTCCGGTGAAGGATCGCAGGACTTCCAGACGGTGCTACGCGAATCGGCCCCGGGAACGGTCGGCTCGCCCTCACAGTCCGTCTGGCTGGTGCACCTGCAGAACAACGACGCCGCCTCACACACCATCACGATCTTCGCAGTCTGCGCGAACGCGAGCTAGGAGACTGGACGTCGATCGAGGGGCGGCCGCAACGGCCGCCCCTCATTGCCTCCACCTCGAAGGGTCGCCTGCTCCCGCCGGCGAAGATGGCCCCTGAGGGGGGAAACCGCGCCGGCTGATAGCGTGCGCGGAGTGGCAGGGTGCCTCCCCCCGCGTCGGGTCTGGCCCTTGACCCTGGCGGTGCTGCTCGTCGGCCTCGGGGCCTGCTCGCCGGCGTCGTCGGGAGGTCGGCCGACGTCACCAGAGGGGCCCTCGGGGTCGACGGCGAGCTCGCCATCGCCTTCCCCGTTCGTGTCCGAGGGCCCCGGCGAGAACCCGGAGTCGGCACGCATCCGATCGCCCGACGGAGGTTCGCTGCTGGTGCGGGGGCGCTACCCGAAAACGCCGTCGAGATGCATCCGCCCCGAGCGCTCCTCGCTCCTCGCTCGCTATCCGGGGACGTTGTCGGTGAAGCGTTCGGACGACGGCACCCTCGGCCTCACGGTTACCCTCCCATTCGAGCGGTACCTCCAGGGCATCGCCGAGGTCCCGCCGTCCTGGCCGCAAGCGGCGCTCGAGGCGCAGGCGATCGCGGCCCGAAGCTATGCCCTGGCGACCACGGGATGGAGCGGCTCGCAGGGCCAGACGCTGATGACGCCGATCTGCTCCACCACCTCGTGCCAGGTTTACGGTGGCATCCCGGTTCCACCCGAAGCCGACATCCGACGCTGGTACCGCGCGGTTCGAGCGACGGTCGGCGAGGTCCTCCTGTACCAGGGCAGACCCGCCGACACCGTGTACTTCTCGACCTCGAACGGGCACACCTATGGGAACGACCAGGTCTTCGGCAGTGCTCCGCTGCCATACCTGCGCCCGGTCGTGGAACGCGACGACGGGGCCTCACCGACATCGCGGTGGGAGGTGCGACTCCCGCTCGCGGACCTCGCGAGGTTCCTTCACGCGGCCGGCGAATGGCCCGGCGGACGGATGATCTCGAGCGTGCGGCTGGCCGGGACGAGGATCGATGTCTCGGGAAGCGGGGCGTCCCGGTCGATGGACCTCGGCACCTTCCGAGATGCCGTGAACACCTGGGCGCCGTGCCTCGAGCCGGGTCGGTACCCGCAGGCCTCGCTGCCGGTAACGATCCCGTCCGAGTGGCTCACGGTCTCTTCGGATCGTTACGCCGCGGTGGTGACCGGGCGCGGATGGGGGCACGGTGTCGGCATGGTGCAGTGGGGTGCGTATGGGAAGGCGCTGCGCGGCTACTCCGCGTCGGACATCCTCGCCTACTACTACGGTGGGCTGCGGCCGCAGACATTTCCGGAACCGGGGCTGATCCACGTGCGGGTCGCGAGCGGCTTGACCTCGATGCGGATCGCACCGTCGGGACCGGGGGCAAAGCTAGACGGGCGCGTGCTCGGGCCTGGGCGCGTGTCGATCACCGGCGGGGACCAGCTAACCGTGACGACCGAGGCAGGATGAACCGGCACCAAGAGGATGCGGCCTATGGCGGAGGCGGCGTGATTCGAACACGCGAGAGGCGGATTAGGCCCCTAACCGCTTTCGAGGCGGTCCCGTTCGTCCACTCCGGCACGCCTCCGCCGGGAGTCTAGCAACCGTCGGGGAGACAATTCCCGGGCTCGGATGGTTGGATGTGTCCGACCCGTGGCGAAACGAAAGCGATCCACGCGCACTGCCCCCAAGCCGAAGTCCGCAGGCTCGGTCCCGGCCGCGAGCGGGCCATCCTCCAAGGCCGAGCGGAGGGACCAGGCTCGACAGCAGCGCCATGCCCTCCAGCGGAAGATGGAGCGAAGGCAACGCCTCGGCCGCCTGACGACTCGGGTCGTGATCGTCCTGGCGGTGCTCGGGGCAGCGGCAGGCGTCCTGTTCCTCACCCGATCCAGCTCCCCGAAGACCGGCCCGGTCTACGTCTCCGGCACCCCGTCGGTCGATGCGGCGACCCTGCCCGGCATCCTGTCCGGCCCGGCTCCGTGGCCGGACAACACCGACGAGCTGAAGTCTCGGCTCTCCACGCTCGGCCTGCCCGCTCTATCCGCGGAAGGCACCACCCTCCACATCCACCAGCACCTCGACCTGTACGTGAACGGGACGAAGGAGGTCGTTCCGGCACAGATCGGAATCATCACCAGCCCGCAGGTGGTGTTCTCCCCCCTCCACACCCACGACACGAGCGGCATCATCCACGTGGAGTCGCCGACCGTGCGGTCGTTCACGCTCGGTGAATTCTTCGACGTGTGGGGTGTTCGGTTCACGCCGACGTGCGTCGGCGGCTACTGCAACCAGGGCGACCGGACCCTGCGGGTGTACGTTGACGGCCAGCAGGCGACGGGGAACCCGACATGGCTCAAGCTGTTCGCCCACGAGGAGATCGTCGTCACGTACGGGACGCAGGCGCAGCTCCCCGACCCCATCCCCTCGAGCTACACGTTCCCACCGGGCCTGTGACCACCACGTCGTCGGAGATACGGGGAGGGAAGGAATGGACGCCGACCGGCTGAAGGCGATCCCGCTGTTCCAGGGCCTGTCGAAGCACCAGCGGGAGCAGGTTTCGACGTGGGCCGACGAGGTCGACGTCGAACCGGGCAGGCACCTGGTCGATCAGGGGGAGTTCGCGCACGAGTTCTTCGTGATCGAGGAAGGAGCGGCCGAGGTCACCGTCGACGGGAACCCGGTCGATGCGCTCGGCCCGGGCGACTTCTTCGGCGAGATCGCGCTGCTCGAGACGGAGCGGCGCACCGCGACGGTGGTCGCCACCGTGCCGCTTCGATGCATCGTCATGCACGCGCGGGACTTCAGCTCCATGCAGCGGACGATGCCGGAGGTCGCCGAGCAGATCCGCGAGGAGATGCGGAGGCGATTGGCCAGTCGCTGAGGTCCTACCGGCGTTCCAGGAAGAACGCCCGGAGGAGCTCGCCGCACTCCTCGGCCAGGACGCCCGACTCGACCTCGACCGCGTGGTTCAACCGGGGGTCCCGCACGAGGTCGCCGAGCGAGCCGGCGAACCCCGCCTTGTCGTCCTTCGCCCCGAACACCAACCGGTCCACGCGGGCGAGCACGAGCGCGCCGGCGCACATCGCGCACGGCTCCAGGGTCACATAGAGGGTGCACCCCTCCAGGTGCCAGGTCGACACCCGCGCGGCGGCTGCCCGAAGCGCGAGGATCTCGGCGTGGGCCGTCGGATCGCCGTCGCGCTCGCGCGCGTTGCCCGCACGGGCCACGAGCTCGCCGTCCCTGGCGACCACCGCCCCGATCGGCACGTCGCCCCAGGACGTGGCGGCTCGAGCCTCCTCGAGCGCGATCGTCATCATCTGCTCGTCCCGTCCCACGGCCATCAGTAGGCGTCCATGTCGCGCAGCCGCTCGTCCGAGATCCCGAAGAAGTGGGCCACTTCGTGCTCCACGGTGTGGGCGATGATCCCTCGCAGGTGGTCCTCGTCGCGGGCCGCGCGCTCGATCGTGCTGCGGTACAGGGTGATCGTGTCGGGGAGCACCCCCGCGTACCCCCCGCCGCGCTTGGTGAGGGGGATGCCGTGATACAGGCCGAGGAGGTTCGGTTCGCGCCCAGGCGGAAGGTCCTCCACCAGGATCTCCACGTTCTCCAGGCGGTGCAGCACCCAATCGGGCAGCGAGTCCATGGCCTCGGCAACGAGCTCATCGAATCGGGCGCGGCTGACCATGTCCTCAGCCTACGACCGGGACCCGCGACGAGCTCCGGGCGGCCCGGCGGTTCGCGTAGCCTGTAGCCACCATGGGCGGGGCGCTGCTCACCGACCTCTATGAGCTCAACATGGCGGCGAGCTATCTTCGCCGGGGGATGGATCAGGAGGCGACCTTCAGCCTGTTCGTCCGCCATCTCCCGCCGAACCGTGGCTTCCTGGTGTCGGCGGGGCTGGAGCCGTGCCTTGCCTTCCTGGAGGGCTTCGGCTTCGACGATGACGACCTGCGGTACCTCGCGACCGAGCCCGGCTACGACGAGGAGACCATCGAGCGGTTCCGCTCGCTTCGGTTCGAGGGCGACGTGTGGGCGGTGCCGGAGGGGCGGATCGTCTTCGCCGACGAGCCGTTGCTCGAGGTGACCGCGCCGATCCCCGTGGCCCAGCTCGTCGAGACCTTCCTGCTGAACCAGATCACCTTCCAGACCACGATCGCCTCCAAGGCCGCGCGGTGCCGGATCGCCGGTCGCGACCGGGACGTCGTGGACTTCGCCTTCCGCAGGACGCAGGGGATCGACGCCGCCGTGGCCGTGGCCCGCACCACCGCGATGGTGGGATTCGCCGCGACCAGCAACGTCGAGGCGGCGCGGCGGTACGGCCTGCGGGCCGCCGGGACCATGGCCCATTCGTACGTCGAGGCCTTTCCAACCGAGACCGACGCGTTCCGGGCTTTCGCGCAGGACTTCCCCTCCCGCACGACCTTCCTCGTGGACACCTACGACACGGCGAACGGGGTGCGAAACGCGATCGAGGTGATCGGGGAGCTCGGCCTGACCGAACCGCTCGCGGTGCGGTTGGACAGCGGCGACCTCGACGCCTTGTCTCGCGAGGCGCGCACCATCCTGGATGGCGCCGGCCTCACCCATGTCCGGATCTTCGTCAGCGGCGGCCTGGACGAGGCCGACGTGGATCGATTGGTCAGTGCGGGGGCTCCCATCGACGCGTTCGGGGTGGGGACGAGGGTCGGCGTGTCCGCGGACGCGCCGTACCTGGACTCGGTGTACAAGCTGGTCGAGTACGACGGCCGGCCGGTGCTCAAGCTCTCGGCGGAGAAGTCCACGGAACCGGGGCGAAAGCAGGTGTTCCGCGGCGAAGGAGGCGACATCATCGCGCTTCGGGACGAGCCCGCGCCCCCCGCCACGGAGCCCTTGCTCGTGCCGGTCATGCTGGGCGGCGAGCGAGCCGGACCACCGCGGACCCTGGACACCGCACGGCGCCTGTTCGAGGCGGACCTTGCGCGGCTCCCGGAGCCGGCCAGGCGGATCGCGAACCCCGAGCCCCTGGAGGCGGCGTTCTCGGATGCCCTGAAGCGATTGACGGAGGAAACTCGGGCCGAGGCACTTCGGAGAGGCGGCGCTCCCTAGAGTCGAGCACTATCGGTGAAGAAGCAGCCCTGCCGCTGCCGAAAGCAAGACGAGGATCGGTTCACGGTTCTTGAAGCGCAAGACGAAGGCGAGAGCCACGGCCGCGATGAGGCCGGTCTTCCAGTCCACGACCGCCCCTCGTGCGAGCACGATCGTCGCGCCTCCGATCGCACCGGCGGCGGCAGCCGTTGCACCCTTGACGAAACCTCGAAGGGCCGGGTGCGCCCGGTGCCGTACGAACCAGCGACCCGGAATCACGACGCCGAGGTAGATCGGCACAAAGATCGCGACCGTCGCGACAAGCGCTCCAACAAGGCCATCGACGAGGTAGCCGATGAAGGCTGCCGTGATCACGACGGGACCCGGGGTGATCAGCCCCATGGCGACAGCGTCGAGGAACTGGCGCTCCGTGAGCCAATGGTGCTGCTCGACCACGCCTTCGCGGAGGAATGGCACGATCGCGAGCCCGCTCCCGAAGATGAACGCCCCTGCCTTGAGGAAGAAGAGGCCGAGGAGAACGAGCCTCGCTGAGTCCGCAACGCCTAGCGGCACTCCTGCGTTCGCGAGCCGGAGAGGCACGACCAGGGGGATGTTCGCTGCCTTCCGTCGAAAAGGCGGCGCCTCCCAAACCATGATCACGAGCCCGGCCGCCACGAACACGACTGCGACCTCTGTCCCGGTGAGCGCGGTGACGGCAAGGGTGATCGCGGAGATCACCCAGAGCCGGATGTCCCGTTCATCCGTTAGCCGCGCCAGCTTGACCGCCGCGACCGCGATCACCGCCATGACCGCGGGCGCGATGCCGTAGAAGAGAGCTTGTACCACCTCGAGCCCCTGATAGCGCACGTAGAAAAAGGCAACTGCGAGCACGAGGGCGAACGAGGGGACGATGAAGGGGAGCGCGGTGGCCAGGGCGCCCAGGGCTCCCGCCTCGAGATACCCGCACCACAT
>JBIOUU010000182.1:0-2578 GCA_044867345.1 Actinomycetota bacterium | reverse complement strand
GCGAAAAGATGCTGGGCGTGGCCGGCTCCCTCGCGGTCGCGGCGAAGAGCCCCAATCTCCCCCTGGCGATCGAGGTGGCCAACGCGTTCGCCGACGTCGAGGTTGGCAACATGTGGATGGCCAAGACGGGAATCCAGACGGGCATCAAGACCGACCCCGGGCGGATCGACAGCCCGGTCAAGTGGTACTTCGACGAGTTCGCCAAGGTGAACCGGACGACCAAGTGGGTCGACCTGACGGCCCAGCAGGTCAAGCTCCGCATGAAGCCGGGTGTGTGGGAGGTCTACGTCGCCACGGTGAACCAGGGTTTGCCGAACCGGCTCATCGGCCCGGACGAGGCCCTCGCCAAGCTGGAAGACGCGCGGCTCAAGGGGAAGTAGGGAACGGCCCGGCGCGCCCGGGCGGAGCTCCGTCGGGGCGCGCCATCTCTCCGTGAGCGCTGACTCCCCGAGCCGCGTCGAGGCGTTCCCGCGCGTCGTGCCGCGCGCGACGGCCCGACGGGCGGGGCCCCGCCGCCCGTGGGGCGCCCTGGCCATCTTCCTCGGCCCGACGCTTCTCCTCTACTTCGCGTTCGCCATCTACCCGGTCCTCGTGACGTTCTACAACAGTGTCCACACCCTCCGCATGGATCTCGGGATGCTGTACGAGTTCGTTGGGCTCGACCACTTCCGGGAGATCCTCACGAGCGACGAGGTCTTCTGGAGAGCGGCGGCGAACTCGCTCACCTGGGGGCTCGTGGCGCCCGTCATCGACATCCCGCTGGCGCTCGGGCTCGCGCTGGCCCTCCACGCGCGGGTGCCGTTCGCCAAGGTCTTCCGCACCGTGTGGTTCACGCCGGTCCTCATGTCCTATCCGGTCGTCGGCGTGATCTGGCTCTGGGTCTACAACTACGACTGGGGCATGGCGAACCTGATCCTCCGTGCGGTCGGCCTCGGCGGCTACGCCCAGGCCTGGCTCGCCAGCCCCTCGACGGCGCTCCCCGCCCTGATCCTCGTCACGACGTGGATGTTCGCGGGCTTCAACATGGTGGTCCTCCTGGCGGCGATCCACGCGATCCCCCCCGACTACCTGGACGCCGCCCGCGTCGACGGGGCAGGCGCCGCCCGCCGCGTCCTCCACGTCCTCGTTCCGCTCCTCCGCCCGACGCTGGTCAACCTCGCGATCCTCGACTTCATCGGGAAGATGAAGCAGTTCGCGCTGGTCTGGGTCATGACGCGGGGCGGCCCGATGTGGGGCACCGAAACGGTCGCGACGTACGTCGTCAAGCGGGCGTTCGAGTGGAAGACTCTCGACCTCGGTTACCCCTCCGCGGTGGCCGTGCTCTGGTTCGTGATCATCTTCGGGCTTTCGTACGTCTTCACGCGGCTGCTCCAGCGGCGCGAGGCTCTGGAGTTCTGAGCGTGCGCGGGCGGATCGGGCGCTGGCTCCTCCTCGTCCCCGTGCTCGGCTACACGGTCTTCTCCGCGGGCCCGTACGTCTGGACGGCGATGATGTCCCTCCGCACGACGGACGAGATCTACCGGAGCCACTACGGTCTACCGATCCCCGCCCACTGGGCCAAGTATCACCGCGCCTGGACCGAGTTCGGTTACGCGACGTACTTCCGCAACAGTGCGATCGTGACCGTTGCGGCCGTCGTGCTCGTGACCGTGCTCGGAGCGATGGCCGCCTTCGCGTTCGCCCGGCGCCGCTACGCGTTCCCGGGCCGGGAGCCCCTCTTCCTGCTGGTGTTCCTCTCCATCATGTTCCCGCCCCAGATCATGCTGCTGGCCCTGTTCCAGATCCTGGTCCAGTACAAGCTCTTCAACACGCTCACCGGGCTCGTTCTCGTCTACGTCGCGACCGAGCTGCCCCTCACCATCTACCTTCTCCGCGCCTTCTTCGCCCAGATTCCCACCGAGCTCGAGGAGGCGGCCCGGATCGACGGCTGCGGCGACTGGAGCCTCTTCTGGCGCGTCATGCTGCCGATGGCGCTCCCGGCCGTCGCCACCACCGTGATCCTGAACTTCATCTATTTCTGGAACGAGTTCCTCTACGCCGTCGTCTTCATCACCCGCCAGCAGAGCCGCACGCTCCCCCTCGCGATCCAGTTCCTGGTGAGCGACCAGTACTTCGACATCGGCATGCTCGCGACCGGGCTCATGATCGCGACCCTGCCCGTGCTCGCGCTCTATCTCTTCCTGTCCGAGTGGTTCGTCAAGGGGATGACGGCGGGCGCGATCAAGGGTTGACCGGCGCGGCCGAGACCCACCGGGCCGGGCCGCCCAGGCTATAATTCCTGCGCCATGGCCCACGACCTCGTCGTGCGGGACGGCAGCGTCGTCACCGCGACCGAGACGCTCCGGTGCGACGTCGGCGTCGACGGCGGGCGGATCACGGCGCTCGGCGAGGGGCTCCCGCCCGGGCGCCGCGAGCTCGACGCCCGCGGCCTCTACGTCCTCCCCGGCGGCATCGACAGCCACGTCCACATCGATCAGCTCTCCTCGGCCGGGGTCGTGTGCGCCGACGATTTCCACTCGGGCACCGTGTCCGCCGCCTTCGGCGGCACCACGACCGTGGTCCCCTTCGCGGCGCAGCA
>JBIOUU010000181.1:0-3769 GCA_044867345.1 Actinomycetota bacterium | reverse complement strand
CGGCGCCGAAGGAGCAGCCGGCCGAAGAACAGGCCGCCCGAACCCGGGAGGTCGGCAGAGCCGAGGAGGAGCGGGAGGAGGCGGAACGGGCCGAGGAGGAGACCGAGCAGCGAGAGCCGGAGCGGGAGGCGGAACCTCCACAGGCCCCCGGACCGGCAGAACCGCCGGGCCCGGCAGAGGAGACCGAGCCAGAGGCCCGTCGACCCGAGGCCCCTGGGCCCACCCGGCCTGCCGCCGAGGCGGCCCCGGCTCCTCGGGCCGAAGCGGCTCCCCCGCCTCGAGCCGAAGCCCCACCAGAACGCGGGCCTCGATCTCAGATCCTGTCGCCTCTGGTCCGAAGGCTGGCCGAGGAGAATCAGGTGGACCTGTCCCAGGTCCAGGGCACCGGCACCGGGGGAAGGATCACCAAGAAGGATGTCCTCGCCTACGTCGAATCGGGGCCAGCGGCCGCCTCCGCCGCGGCGTCAAAAGCCGCTCCGGCCGAAGCTCCCGCAGCGCCCGCGCGAGAGGCTCCCGCTCCCGAGCGAGAGGTCCCGGCCCCGGCTGCGGCCCCGGCTCCGAGAGCGGCAGCCGCGGGAGCCCGCGAGGAGGCCATCCCGCTCACCCGGATGCGCCAGGCCATCGCCCGCAACATGGTCGCTTCGATGCAGACCACGGCCCGGGCGTGGAACCTGGTCGAGGTCAACATGGAAGGCATCGCCCGCACACGCGAGGCCGCCAAGGACTCGTTCCGACAGCGGGAAGGCATCGGGCTGACCTACATGCCGTTCGTGGCGCGGGCCGTGTGCGAGGCTCTTCTGGAGTTCCCCGACGTGAATTCCGAGCTTCGCGACGACCACCTCATCCTGAAGCGGTACGTGAACCTGGGGATCGCGGTGGCCCTGGACGAAGGGCTGATCGTGCCCGTGGTGAAGGGCGCGGAGTCGATGAACCTGGTCGGCCTGGCCCGGGCCGTCCAGGACATCGCCACCCGGGCCCGCTCGAAGAAGCTAGTGCCGGACGACGTCCAGGGCGGAACGTTCACCATCACCAACCCGGGGCCGTTCGGTTCGATCATCAGCGTGCCCATCATCAACCCGCCCCAGTGCGCCATCCTGGCGTTCGACGCCGTGGAGAAGCGGCCGGTGGTCGAGGGCGACGCCATCGCCGTTCGGCACATGGTCTACATCTCGATGTCGTGGGACCACCGGATCATCGACGGGGCCACGGCCGCGAAGTTCCTCGGCCGCGTCAAGCAGAACCTGGAGGCGTGGGACTTCGGACCGGAGCTGGGGCTTCCCGCCCGTGAAAGCTGAGAAGGCCTGGCTGATCCGCCCGCCCGGCCCGGTTCCGTACACGGCCGCAAACGACCTCATGCACGACCTGGCCGCCCGGCGGCTGCGGGACGAGGTCCCCGACGCGTTGATCCTCCTGGAGCATCCCCCCGTCTACACCGCGGGCCGCCGGTCCGACCCGAACCACGTGGTGTGGCCCGAGGAGGCCATGGCGGCCGCGGGGGCGGAGTTCCACCGCGTGGACCGGGGCGGCAGCGTCACCTTCCACGGGCCCGGGCAGCTCGTCGGGTACCCGATCGTCGACCTCGGACACAAACCGGACGTGGTCGGCTACGTGCGGACGCTCGAGGAGGTCATCATCCGGGCCTGTGCCGACGCCGGCATCGGTGGGCTGGGCCGCAACCCCGTGAACTCGGGCGTGTGGGCGGAAGAGCGGAAGGTCTGCGCCATCGGAGTGCGGGTGATGCGGGCACGGGTCACCCTCCACGGGTTCGCCCTCAACTGCACCACCGACCTGTCCTGGTACGACGCCATCGTGCCCTGCGGGCTGGCAGATGAAGGGGTCACGTCGCTCTCCGAGCTGGCCGGACACGAGGTCACGGTGGATGAGATGGCACCCCTGGTCGCCCGTCGCTTCGCCGACGTGTTCGATCTGGCCCTGGAGCCATTCTTCGCCGACGCCCCGACTGCTTGGGCTGGGGCGGCAGTCCCCTAAGGTCGCTCTCCCGGGCGGGTATCTTCCCTTCATGTCGAATCTTCCCGATGCGAACCTTCCGGGGTTCGCGGCGAGGGTCACGATCAACCGTTACCTCCTCGGGACTCGTGGCTCGACGGCTCGCTACGATCGGCTTCTCGCCGAGAGCGCGTTGAACGCGCCCCCTCCTGATCTCATGCGGCAGCCACAGGCGGTCGCCATCCGAGGGCTCGCCATTGCAGCCGTCCTGGGCCTCGGGCTGATCGGGCTCGGCCTCGTCCTCTGGATGCGGTGGGAAGCGGCGGTGGGCGGAATCATCTCGATCGTGGTGGGGAGCGCGATGCTCGGCCTGGTGAGCCGCGGATGGATGGTCAACCGGAGCCTTCGCGGCGACGACTCTCACGTGGGTACAGCCCTCCTGCAGGCGGCGGACCGTGCCGAGCGCCGGGCGCTGGCTCAGGCGGCCGCCGGGCACCCTGAGGACGCTCGGGCGGCTCTCGAGCTGGCCGCAGACCGGCTGCGGGCGCTGGCCCCTGGGTCGGGCCGATCCCAGCAGGTGCTCGAGCGAGCCGGAGCGCTCCGAGACACCGCCAGCACGCTCGGGACGTCAGACGCGCGGGGGCGATCTCTTCCGAAGCCCTGACCTGGGGTTGGGTTCCGTCTGCCTCGGGCCGACGTAGTCTTGTAGGAACCAAAGCCCGGAGGCAGCAGTGCGAGAGTTCGACGCGTTCAAGGACCAGCTACCCGACATCGATCCCGACGAGACCGCCGAGTGGATCCAGTCACTCGACGAGATCATCGACCAGTCGCCGGCCAGGGCGGCCTTCCTCCTCCACCGCATCCTGACCCACGCCAGGTCTCGCCGGATCGGCGTTCCGCCAATGGTGTCGACGCACTACATCAACACGATCCCGCCGGAGGAGGAGCCCTACTTCCCCGGGGACGAGGAGATGGAGCGCCGGATCCGACGGCTGGTCCGGTGGAACGCGGCGGTCATGGTGGCCCGGGCCAACAAGCATTACGAAGGCATCGGCGGCCACATCTCGACGTACGCCTCGGCCGCCTCGCTGTACGAGGTCGGGTTCAACCACTTCTTCCGGGGGCGGAACGCGCCCGGGGGCGGCGACCACGTGTACTTCCAGGGCCATGGGGCTCCGGGGATCTATGCCCGGGCCTACCTGGAGGGCCGGTGGGACGAAGCCAAGCTCGACCGGTTCAGGCGGGAGGCCCTCGAGCCGGGTCTGTCCTCGTACCCCCACCCCCGCCTGATGCCCGAGTTCTGGGAGTTCCCCACCGTCTCGATGGGGCTCTCCCCGCTCAACGCCATCTACCAGGCGCGCTTCAACCGCTACCTCCACAACCGAGGGATCAAGGACACCACCCGGCAACGGGTGTGGGCGTTCGTGGGCGACGGGGAGATGGACGAACCCGAGTCCATGGCGGCGCTCTCGATCGCGGCCCGGGAGGCCCTCGACAACCTGATCTTCGTGGTCAACTGCAACCTCCAGCGCCTGGACGGGCCGGTTCGCGGCAATGGGAAGATCATCCAGGAGCTCGAATCGATCTTCCGCGGCGCCGGCTGGCACGTCATCAAGGTGGTGTGGGGCCGGGAGTGGGACGAGCTCCTGGCCCGGGATCGTGACGGGATCCTCGTCCACAAGATGGACACGACACTGGACGGGGAGTTCCAGAAGTTCGCCGTCGAATCCGGCGCCTACATCCGGGAGCACTTCTTCGGCCCCGACTCCCGGCTCAGGGAGATGGTGGAGCACCGCTCGGACGAGGATCTCCAGCGTCTCCG
>JBIOUU010000180.1:0-2258 GCA_044867345.1 Actinomycetota bacterium | reverse complement strand
CCTTCGTCGACGGCCAGCCCGCGGGCCATCTCACCCGCGACACGATCGTCGACAACATCACGCTGTACTGGCTGACGCGCACCGGCGCCTCGGCGGCCCGATCCTACTGGGAGGACGGACAAGCCCTGGCTCAAGCACGCGCGTCCGGCCAGGCTCCTCCGGAGGTCTCGGTTCCGGTCGGCTTCACCACGTTCCCCGGCGAGATCTGGCGGACCCCGCGCAGCTGGGTCGAGAACTCCTACCCGAACGTCACCTACTTCAACGAGGTCGACAAGGGCGGCCACTTCGCCGCCTGGGAAGAGCCCGAGCTCTTCTCCACCGAGATCCGAGCGGCGTTCCGGGGGCTTCGGTAGATGAGCGTCTTCGAACGTGTGCACATGCCCTCCCTCGACGGGGCGACCGGGTGGGTCAACTCCGACCCACTCGGCTCCGCCGAGCTCCGCGGGCACGTCGTGCTCGTGAATTTCTGGACGCTCACCTGCATCAACTGGCTGCGCCAGGAGCCGTACGTCCGCGCGTGGTCGCGGGCGTACCGAGACGACGGGCTGATCGTCGTGGGCGTCCACACGCCGGAGTTCGGGTTCGAGCACGACATCGGCCTCGTGCGGCAGGCGGTCGAGACTCGGGACATCGACTACCCCGTCGCGGCCGACAACGACTACGAGGTCTGGACCGCCTTCGCCAATCACTACTGGCCGGCGCTCTACTTCGTGGACGCCGACGGCATCATCCGCGACCAGCACTTCGGCGAGGGGAGTTACGAGCAGTCCGAGCACCGGATCCAGCGGCTACTCGACATCGAGCGCGAACTCGTCTCCGTCGAGGGCGTCGGTGTCGAGGCGCAGGCCGACTGGGACCACCTGGGCACGCCCGAGACGTACCTCGGCCACGCGCGCGGCGAGCCGCCCGCGTCACCGGACCGCCTGCCCCTGAACCACTGGGCCTTCACCCGCGAGTGGACGGTTGGGCCTGAGAGCGTCGTGCTCGACCAGGCCGGGGGGAGCATCGTCTACCGGTTCCACGCGCGCGACGCGCATCTCGTACTGTCGCCCGGAGCGCGAGAGCCGATTCCGTTCCGCGTGCTCCTCGACGGCGAGGCTCCGGGCACGTCACACGGCGTGGACGTCGACGAAGACGGAAACGGATTGCTCGAGGACGGCCGCCTCTACCAGCTAGTTCGTGAGCACGACGCCGTGCGCGAGCGGACGTTGGAGATCATGTTCCTCGAGCCTGGCGCCGAGGCTTACGCGTTCACGTTCGGGTAGCCGAGGTGGACGACTGGGTCACAGTCGCGGTCGCCGGTGGCGAGCCCGAGGCCGAGCTGCTCTGCTCAATCTTGCGCGGCGCCGGCATCGAGTGCCTGCCCCGGTTAACGAACAGCGGGCCGGGGCTGGAGACGGGCTGGGCACCGTGGGGGCGCACGACATCATGGTCAGCCCGCAGGACGCGCAAGACGCACGCGAGATCTGCCGAAACCAGGAGCGCGCTGCACGTCAGCGGAGACTGCTGCTGTTGTCGGATAGGCCCCGGGCGCATTGTTGCGCCCGAGCCCTCCTAAGAACCGGACTTGCGGCTTTCACCGCATCCGGCTCAAGCAAGCCCGGATGGCTGGTAGGCGTTGTGCAGTGCCGGGCCGTGGCCATGGGTGGTCTTGTTGGTCGGCAGGGGCATCTTCCGCCGTCGCCGCCAGGCCCGGTAGTCGGCCAGGGCGGGGTCGTCCGGGGACGCCGCGCCCATGGCCATCTGGTGCCAGGCTCGGCTGACCGCGTCAGCACGCTTTCGCGTCCGGGCACGGGCCCGGTATCCGGCCGGTTATCCAGGACGACCGCCTGGAGGAGGCGGCCATCGTGTCCCGGTTTCCCGTCGCGTTTCCGCTGCCGGCGTTCGCTACTCGGTCATCCGATGCCCGCCGAGGAGTTCGGCTCTCCTCACGGTCGGCCTACCGGGCAGGACCTCTTGCCCGGACCTCGACGGGGTTACCGCGTTCCGCACGCACGAGCTTCGACCGGGGTGGGTGCCCCCTATACCCCGAGGACGGCGGTGCTTATCCCGGACTGAGGGACGTGCTCAGCCGGCGCCTGTCGCTTCCCAGCGGCCAGTCCTTCGACCCTGCTCCAGCGTCCCATCGGCAGGGGTCCGCTTCACGAGGCATCAACGAGGGTTCAAGCAATTCACCCGTCCGGACATTCCCCTCGCCTACGGCCGCCCGGATGGAACGAGCCGCCACTTGGGCTTCCCCCTGATGCTTCCGCACCCCG
>JBIOUU010000179.1:0-2982 GCA_044867345.1 Actinomycetota bacterium | reverse complement strand
ATCGAAGGTCACGATCGTGGAGGCCCTGGATCGGATCGCACCCCTGGAGGAGCCCGAGATCTCGGAGGTCATGACACAGATCCTCGAGGAGCGGGGCGTGCAGGTCGTGACCTCGGCGAGGGTGACGCGCGTGGAGGCAGGCCCGCCCAAGACGGTCGTGGCCGAGACGAACAACGGTGCGTTGCGGCTCACCGGCGCCGAGATCCTCGTGGCCACCGGCCGCAGACCGGTGATCGACGGGCTCGACCTCGAGAAGGCGGGCGTCGAACCGGACGAGCGCGGCGGGCTCGTGCTCGACGAGACGCTTCGAACCACCAATCCGAACATCTTCGCGGCGGGCGACGTGACGGGGGCACCGCAGTTCGTGTACGTCGCCGCCGCACAGGGGACACTCGCCGCGACCAACGCTCTGACTCCGGCGAGCCGGAGGATGGACTACGCGGCGCTGCCGCGGGTGACGTTCACCACGCCCAGCATCGCCGCGGTGGGGCTCACCGACGACCAGGCGGTCCAGGCCGGGTACCAGTGCGAGTGCCGGGTCGTCGAGTTGCGCCACGTCCCCCGAGCGCGGGTCGATCTCGAGACTCGAGGCTTGTTCAAGATCGTCGCCGACCGGCAGACCGGAAGGGTCCTCGGGGTGCACGTGCTGGCCGAGAACGCCGGAGACGTGATCCTCGCGGGGGTCTACGCGGTGAAGGCCGGCCTCAGTGTGGCGGATCTGGCCGACACGTGGGCGCCGTACCTGACCATGGCGGAGGGGATCAGGCTCACGGCACAGAGCTTCACGACCGATGTCGAGATGCTCTCGTGCTGCGCCGCCTGATGCATCCCGGAGCCTCGGTTCGGGCACGCCGAGCGACGGACGGGACGCAGCTTCATGAAGCACTCAACGGGGGCAGCGGCGAGCCCTCACCGGCGAGCACCGCCTCCAGTGCGGTCGCCAGGTGCTCGAGCTCGGTGCGACTCAGGTGCTTGAGGAAGTGATCCCGGAGCCCCTGCACATGAACGCCCGTGGCTTCGCGCAGGAGGGCCCGGCCCGCAGGGGTGAGCGTTGCGAGATACCCGCGCTTGTCGCCTTCGAAGATGCACCGCTCCACGAGGCCCTTCCGCTCGAGCTGATCGACCGCCCGGGTCACGCCGCTGGGCGAGAGGACGACTCGTGACGCCAGTTCCGACATCCGCAGGCCGCGCTCACCGGCGCGGCGCAGCCACGTCAGGACCTCGAACTGGTTGAGACTCAGGCCCTGCGCGCGGACCAATTCCCGGTCCAGCGTTGGGACGACCGCGGAGTAGGCATAGAGGAAGGCGCGCCAGGCACGAAACTGGACCCTGTCGAGCCGCCTGTTGCCCCCGTCGTTCGCCATGCGCCATAGTCTAATGGGAATAGTTGCTTGCGGCTGCAAGTTCCTCGTGGTGAGGCGACCCACAGGGGGTCGGCTGCGAGAAAGGAGGGCCGAGTGGACACTGGTTTTCTCCTCATACGGGTCGTGCTCGGAGCGATCATGGGGGCCCACGGTGCCCAGAAGCTGTTCGGGTGGTTCGGCGGCCACGGCCTTGCCGGCACCGGGAGCTGGCTCGAGTCGATGGGCCTCAGACCCGCTCGCGTGTTTGCCGCGGTCAACGGGCTCGCCGAGTTCGGCGGCGGCGCGCTTCTCGCTCTCGGCCTGCTCACTCCGCTCGGTGCGGCCGCGGTTGCCGGCGTGATGTTCGTGGCGATCGCGACCGTCCACTGGAGGAACGGGTTCTTCAACTCGAGTGGTGGCTACGAGTTCAACCTGTTGATCGTGGCGGCCGCTCTCGGGCTTGCGTTCACCGGCCCCGGCGACATCTCGATCGACCACCTCGCCGGCTGGACCCTTGCCGGACCCGCATGGGCCCTTGGGGCCCTCGGGATCTCCGCGGCCGCCGCGGGCTCGGTCCTAGCCATGCGCAAGCCCCAGCCCGAGCAGGCGAAGAACGAGGAGCCTCGCGAGGAGGCCAGCGCTGCATGAGCCCACCCCTGACGTGCGGGTCTGGGGGCGAGCTCCATCTGCGCGCGACGTGGAGAGGAAGAGGGAGATGAGCGACGTGAGACAAGCGGTCGAGGTGAAGGCGCGAGACGCGATCGTCGTGGAGGACGCGGCGTCGATCCGGATGATGGGCTTTCCGGTCCTGGAAGCGCTTCCTTCCCGGACGATCCCGTACCGACAGGTCGATCCGTTCATCCTCGTGCACGAGGGGCGGATGCGCTTGGCGGACATGCAGAACGTCGACACCAAGCATCCCCACCGGGGGTTCGACAACCTCTGGTACGTGATCGAGGGCTCGGCCAGCACGGGACACAGCACCGGGCCGGACGGAGCCATCGAGAGGGCGCGCCTCTCAGAGGGAGCGCTCCTTGCGCTCCGTACGGGGCGGGGTGCGTGGCACGCCGAATCGATCGGGCAGGACGAGGTCGAGGAGGGCAAAGGCGACACCGAGTTCCGCGGCGTCCTGTTCTGGGTGAACCTGGCCCGCAAGGACAAGGACGTCGAACCGAGCGCGCAGGTGCTGCAGCCGGAACAGATCCCCGTGCGTCGACAGGGCGATGCGACCGTTCGGGTCCTGGTCGGCGAGGGCTCTCCCGTGCATCTGGGGACGCCGGCATCGATCCTGGACGTCGAGCTCCCCAAGGGGGGACGGGTCACGACACCGGTGCCACCCGAGTTCCAGGGCTTCGCCTACGTCCTGGAGGGCGAGGGCGCCTTCGGGGGCAACCAGCGAACGGCAAGACCTCCCCAGCTCGTCCTTTTGGGCCCGGGAGAGGAGTTCACGGTTACCGATGCCGCCCCCGGGACCCGCTACCTGCTCATGGCCGGGCAGCCGTACGGAGAAGTGCCCGTGTTCAACGGACCGTACGTGGATTAGACGGCGTCGCCGTTCGTGTCACGTGGCTCGAATAGCGAAGAGCTCGGCGGAGAGTTCCGAACGAAGCGACCTCGCGACCGCTCCGGGACCTCGGGG
>JBIOUU010000178.1:0-2101 GCA_044867345.1 Actinomycetota bacterium | reverse complement strand
AACGGCGCCCTGGAGGAGGTACGGCTGCGCTACGCTCGCGGCGAGATCAGCCGGGAGGAGTTCCTCCAGCGGGCTCAGGACTTGGCAGCGGCCCAGCCCGGGCCGGGTTCGATCGTGCCGCCTCAGGCCGGTTAGGAGAACGAGTGTCAACGAGCGATCTATCCGTGACCCCAGGGCCCGCCCCGGCGGACCGGGTCCGCGTGCTCGTGGTGGACGACGAGGCATACATCACCGACCTCGTCGCCACCGCCCTCCGCTACGAGGGGTTCGAAGCCGCGGCGGCGGGGACTGGCCGGGAGGCGCTGTCACTGGCCGAGTCCTTCCGGCCGCAGCTGATCGTCCTGGACGTCATGCTTCCGGACGTGGACGGATTCGAGGTCCATCGCAAGCTCGTGGATCGAGGGCGGCGCCTTCCGGTCCTGTTCCTCACAGCCCGCGACGCCACGGAAGACAAGGTCCGTGGCCTGACCATCGGCGGCGATGACTACGTGACCAAGCCGTTCAGCCTGGAGGAGCTGATCGCGCGCATCCGGGCGGTGCTGCGGCGAACGGCGGGCTCGGACCGGCAGACCGGGCGGCTTCGCTTCGCCGATCTCGAGATGGATGAAGACAGCCATGAGGTCTGGCGGGGAGGTCAGCCCGTCGGCCTGACCGCGACCGAGTTCAACCTCCTGCGGTTCCTCCTATCCAATCCCCGACGGGTCCTGTCGAAGAGCCAGATCCTCGATCACGTGTGGAACTACGACTTCGGCGGGGATTCCTCCATCGTGGAAACCTACGTCAGCTACCTGCGGAAGAAAGTTGACTCCCGGACGCCCCGGCTGATCCACACGGTGCGCGGGGTGGGGTACGTCCTTCGCCTTCCAGCGGAGTGAATCGTGTCCCTCCGGGCCCGTCTGCTGATCGCCGCCGTCGTCCTGGTGGCGGCCGGGCTGCTGGTGGCGGACGTGGCGACCTATCGCCTGCTGTCGTCGTCGTTGATGAATCGCGTCGACCAGCAGTTGCTGGGGGCCCGGGAGACAGCAGCCAAGGAGTTCGCCGCCGAAAGCAGGTTCGGGAGGCATCCGCTGGGACCGGACTTCTCCCTGCCCGCGGGGACATACGCGGAGCTCCGGGACGGCTCGGGGACCACGCTCGTTTCGAGGTTCTTCGGCTTCACCGATCAGTCGTATCCGGCCCCGTTGCTCCCCTCCGACCTTCCCGGCGCCGCTTCTTCGGATCGGCGGACGCCGCTCACGCTCACCGCCACGCCGGCCGGGCAGGGCTCGCCGAGCTACCGGGTGTTGGCCACCGGCCTGGGCCGCACGGGGGGGACGCTGGTGGTGGCCATCCCGCTCAGCGACGTGATGGCAACCCTCCATCGGCTGTTGGGGGTGGAGGTCGTGGTGAGCGTCGCGGTCCTCCTTGCCATCGTGGCGCTCGCCCTATGGCTCGTGCGGATAGGGCTGCGGCCACTCGAGGGGATCGGGGAGACGGCGGGAGCTATCGCCGCGGGGGACCTGACCCGGCGGGTCGAACCAGCGGATGATCGCACCGAGATCGGCCGTCTCGGGCTGGCCCTGAACGCGATGTTGGCCCAGATCGAGGCCGCCTTCGAGGAGCGGCGGGCCTCCGAGCGCCGGCTTCGCCGGTTCGTGGCCGACGCCTCCCACGAGCTGCGCACCCCCCTGACCTCGATCCGCGGGTACGCCGAGCTGTTCCGGCGCGGGGCTCAGTCTCGGCCCGAGGACCTGGCCAAGTCCATGCGGCGGATCGAGGCGGAAGCGTCTCGGATGGGGGTCCTGGTGGACGACCTGCTCCTCCTGGCTCGGCTGGACCAGGGGCGACCGCTGGAGCGGGAGCCGGTCGACATGGGCAAGATCGCGTCGGATGCTGTGGAGAGCGCTCGAGCGGTGGACCCGGACCGGCCGATCCATCTGGAGGTGACCGGCCCGGCCCGCATGGTGGGAGACGAAGGCAGGCTTCGGCAGGTGGTTGACAACCTCCTCGACAACGTCCGCGTCCACACGCCCGAGGGCACGCCAGCTCGGGTGAGCGTGGAAGGGAGAGATGGGGAGGTCGTCCTGTCGGTGTCAGATGAGGGCCCAGGCTTGGCAGCAGA
>JBIOUU010000177.1:0-17492 GCA_044867345.1 Actinomycetota bacterium | reverse complement strand
CGGCCCCGCCCGAGCGCCTGCATCGAGCGCTCCCAGCGCACTGGGGAGACCACGTGGCGGGACAACCCGTCGCGCAGCGCAGCAGGATCGCCGACGAACCGTCCGGAGACGTTGGCCACGATGGGGAACCGAGGCTCCCGGAACTCGAGGCCCGCGAGCGCGGCCCGGATCGGTTCCACCGCCGGTTGCATGAGCGGAGAGTGAAAGGCCCCGGCGACCTTCAGCCGGATCGCTTTCACGCCGCGGCTCCTCGCCGCCTCCTCGGCCCGCTCGATGGCAGCCACCGATCCCGACAGGACGACCTGGTTCGCAGCGTTCTCGTTGGCGACGGCGAGGACGTCGCCCCGGCCGGCGACCTCACAGATCTCGGCGGCCTCGGTCGATCCCACCCCGATCAACGCGGACATCGTTCCGGGTCGCTGCTCTGCGGCCGTCTGCATGGCCCGTCCCCGCGTCACCACCGCCTCCAATGCGGGGGCGAGGTCGAGGACGCCGGCGGCGACCAGCGCGGCGAACTCGCCGAGCGAGTGGCCGGCGGCCGCCCCGAACGTCACCCCTTCGGCCTCGAGGACCCTGCTCGCCGCGACGTCACAGGCGAGGAGGGCCGGTTGCACGAACTCGGTCGTGGAGAGGGCTCGATCGTCGCGGCAACCGCCGACCACGTCGCGGTCCATGGCCTCCGATGCTTCTTGAAGCACCGAGTTGCCGGCCGGATGGTCGATCCACGGGTCGGCCATGCCGGGGAACTGGGATCCCTGTCCTGGAAACAGGATAGCTATCGCCATCGCGCCACTTCCCCCGCGCGAGCGATGATTCATCGGCACCTGTGACCCTACTCCCAGGTCGGGGGTTACCGCACCCCGCTCGGTGCTTCCGGTCCGTGCCCGGGTTGCCACCTCAGGGTTCCTCCTGTAGAACAGGGCGCGAATCCTATGGCCGAGAGGGTTCAGCGCAGACTTCTCACGCCGGAGCGCCGGCGAGGCCTTGGCGCCGAAGGCGTTTTCGGGTTCCTGGGGCAGGACATGGCTGTCGACCTAGGGACGGCGAACACGCTCGTCTACGTTCGGCGGAACGGCATCGTGTTGAACGAGCCCTCCGTCGTCGCCGTCAACACGCTCACCGGGGCCATCGTTGCGGTCGGCAATGAGGCCAAGCGGATGATCGGCCGAACCCCGAGTCACATCCAGGCCGTGCGCCCGCTGAAGGACGGAGTCATCGCCGACTTCGACGTCACGGAGAAGATGCTCCGGTACTTCATCCAGCGGGTCCACAAGCGCCGCCTCCTGGCCAAGCCGCGGGTCGTCGTGTGCGTTCCCTCCGGATGTACCGGTGTCGAGCAGCGGGCCGTCGAAGAGGCGACGATCGCGGCGGGCGCACGCCGCGCGTACATCATCGAGGAGCCCATGGCCGCGGCCATCGGCGCGGGCCTCCCCATCCACGAGCCGAGCGGCAACATGATCGTGGACATCGGTGGCGGGACCACCGAGGTGGCGGTCATCTCGCTCGGCGGCATCGTCACCAGCACCAGCCGTCGGATCGGCGGCGACGAGCTCGACGAGGCGATCATCACCTACGTGAAGAAGGAGTACTCACTCTTGCTCGGGGAGCGGACGTCCGAAGCGATCAAGCTCGCCGTGGCGTCGGTGTATCCGATGCAGGAGGAGCTGATCGCTGAGATCCCCGGTCGCGACCTCGTGAGCGGCCTGCCCAAGACCATCCAGATCTCCGACAGCGAGATCCGCCAGGCCATCGACGAGCCGGTGTCGGCGATCATCGATGCCATCAAGGCCACGCTCGACCGGACGCCGCCCGAGCTCGCGGGCGACATCATGCACAAGGGCATCATGCTCACCGGCGGCGGGGCCCTGCTCAGGGGCCTGGACAAACGACTCCGGCACGAGACAGCGATGCCGGTCCACATCGCCGAGAACCCACTGTCCTCTGTGGCCATCGGATCCGGCCGGTGCCTGGAGGAGTTCGAGGTGCTCCAGCGGGTCCTGGTGAGCCCGTCCCGCGGGTAGCGGGATGGCCCTCCCGACCAGAGCGCGAAGCGCGAGGCTCGTAGTCGTGGCGCTCGTCTCGGTGTCACTCCTCACGATCACGGTCGACTACCGGGAGGGAGACAACGGTCCGCTCGCCAGCTTGGGACGGGTCGCGCTCACGGTGATCAGCCCGCTGCAGGCGGTCACGTCCAAGGTCACGCACCCGATCGGCAACTTCTTCTCCACGCTGGTCCGCCTTCCCGCCATCCGAGAAGAGAACGAGCGGTTGAAGGACCACGTCGCCGAGCTCGAATCGCAGGTGGCCACGGGGGCCACGGACGAGCAGCGCCTTCACGAGCTGGAAGGGCTGCTCGAGGTGACCCAGAGCCTCGGTCCGAACGTGCGGACCACGGCGGCACAGGTGATCGCGAGCGGGGTCTCGAACTTCGAGTGGACGATCATCATCAACAAGGGTTCGAACCAGGGGATCAAACTCGACCTGCCGGTCGTCGCGAGCGGCAAGCGCCTCGTGGGCCATGTCATCCGCGTCGCGCCTGACTCCTCGATCGTGCAGCTCATCGTGGATCCTGATTCCGCCGTCGCTGGGCGGTTGGCGATCTCCAGGACCACCGGTCTGCTGACCGGCCAGGGCGACCGAGACATGGAGATGGGGCTGGTCGACACGAGCATCGAGGTCCAGGCCGGTGAGCAGGTCGTCACGGCCGGGTACCGGATCCCGGGCGGGGCGCAGAGCTTGTATCCGCCGGGCATCCTGATCGGAACGGTCTCGCACGTGGTTCCCGACGTCGCCGCCCTGGAGAAGTTCATCACGGTCGCACCGGCGGTGGACTTCTCAAGCCTCGACATCGTCTTGGTGGTCCTTTCTGGTGGGTCGAGGTAGCCTGGCTCGTGCGCCGGTTCCTCACGTTGACCGCGGTGATCGTGACGGCGTTGCTGCTCCAGACCACGGTGTTCGCCGATGTCCGCCTGCTCGGCGCCCGTCCGGAGCTCATGTATCTGCTGACGATCGTGTTCGCCATGCTGGAGGGACCGTCGTCGGGCGCGATCACCGGCTTTGCCGGAGGGATGGCCCAGGACTTCCTGCTGAACCAGCCCAAAGGCATCACCGCACTCACCCTCACCCTGCTCGGATACGCGGTGGGGTTGATCCGCCAATACGTCGTCAGCCCATCGCCGGTGCTCCCGGTCTTCGTCGTGGCGGGAGGCACCTTCTGCGGGGTCCTGTTCTACGGGCTGGTGTCGTTCCTGCTCGGACAGTTCAACAGCACCGCCCCGTACCTGTTCAGGGTGGCCTCGCTCTCGGCCGTGTACAACGCCATCCTGACCCCCCTCGTGTACCCCGTCCTTCGACGGGCGGCCGAGACGTCGCGGTCACACCGGGTGGTGCGGTGGTGACGGAACGGTGACCGAGGGCCGGACGGGGCTGCGACTGAAGGTGTTCGCCGCGCTCGTCGCGTTCATGTTCGCGGCGCTCACCACGCGGCTGTGGTTCCTGCAGGTGCTGGCGGCGGGCCAGTTCCGCGATCAGGCGAAGCAGAACGCGGTGCGCCTCGTGGACATCCCGGCGCAGCGAGGACGGATCCTCGATGACAACGGCAACCTCCTCGTGAAGAACCGGGTGAGCCTGGTGGTGACGGTGAACAAGCAAGCGGCCGGGTCGCACCTGGAGGAGGAGCTCTACCAGTTGTCCAAGCTGCTCGACGTGCCGGCGGCGGAGCTCGCCGCGCGGGTCGAGGATCGCCGCTACTACGTGTACCAGCCGGTCCCGGTCGAGGCCGACGTCGGCAAGCGCATCGACTTCTACATCGCAGAGCACCAAAAGGAGCTCCCCGGTGTCGCGGTGGTCGCGGAGCCGGTCCGGGTCTATCCGGAGGGGAGCCTCGCCGCCCACGTCCTCGGGTATCTGGGGCAGATCAACTCCGACCAGCTGAAGGACCCCGTCTTCGCCGGCTACCGTCCGGGTGACGAGGTCGGCGTCACCGGTGTGGAATCGGAGTACGAGCGCTTCCTGCGAGGGACGGAAGGCGTCGTCAAGTACCGCGTCAACTCGGCCGGCCAGAACCTGGGCCAGATCGGCGAACAACCGCCCGTCCCGGGCCAGGACGTCGTCCTCACCATCGACACCGAGGCCCAAAGGATCGCCGAGGAGAGCCTGAATCTCGGCCTGCAGTACGCCCACGGCATCTACGACTCGGGCACGGGGCGCGACTTCCAGGCCAACGGTGGCGCCGTCGTGGTCATGGATCCGGCGACCGGCGCGATCAAGGCGCTGGCCTCCGCCCCGTCCTTCGATCCGTCGGTGTTCGTCCGCAGCATGAGCTCGGGCGAGTACGAGCGACGGTTCGGCGCGGCCAAGGGCTATCCGCTCCTCGACCGGGCCATCCAGGGCCTGTACCCGCCGGGATCCACCTACAAGCCGTTCGTCCTTCTGTCCGCGCTCCGACGGGGGATCGTGTCGACCACGGACTACTACCCCTGCCCCCCTTCCTGGGCCGTGCCCGAGGACCCCCTGCACGAGGTGTTCCACAACTGGACCACGGCGAACCTGGGGTCGATCACGCTGGCGCGGTCCCTGTACGACTCGTGCGACACGGTCTTCTATCCGATCGGGTACGAGTACTGGCGGCGGTACTACCCACCGACCGATCCGCCGGTCGAGCAGATCCAGCGCGACCTGCAGGCGTTCGGGTTCGGCCAGCCCACCAGTGTCGACCTGCCGTTCGAACAGGAGGGCCGGGTTCCGGATGCCGCATGGAAGGCGGCCGTCCACAAGCGATACCCGAAGTCCTTCCCCGACGGCCAGTGGTTCCCCGGCGACTTCATCAACATGTCCATTGGGCAGGGCGATACGCTCGTCACCCCCCTCCAGCTCGCGGCGGGGTACTCCGCGATCCAGAACGGCGGCCGGGCCTGCGTGCCCCACGTCTTCCTGCGGGCTCAGGAGGCGGACGGCCATGTCCTGCACTCGTGGCATCCCCGGTGCCACCGGATCCCGTTCCTCCAGGCGCAGATCGAGTACGTCCGCCAGGCCCTGACCCAGGTCCCGCTGCAAGGAACCGCGGCCTCGGCGTTCGTCGGGTTCCCCTTTTCGCAGGTCCAGGTGGCCGGCAAAACCGGCACGGCCCAGGTGTTCGGCCAGCAGGACTACTCGTGGTTCGCCGCCATGACCCAGGCGCAGGGCAAGCAATACGTCGTGGTGGCCCTGGTCGAGCAGGGAGGACACGGCTCGACCACCGCGGCGCCCATCGTGCGACGGGTCATCGAGGGCCTCTACGGCCTGACGAACACGCAGTTCACGTACGGCGGAGTGACGGACTGATGGACGTCGTCGCGACCAAGCTGTACGTGTCGGAACGCAGGCCGCTCCGGCACCTCGACCCCGTCCTGCTGGTCTCCGTGCTCGCCCTGGGGATCGTGGGCCTGGTGACGATCTACTCCGCGACCCACGCATCGCTCGTGGCCCAGCGGATCGACCCGGGGTTCTACCTGAAGAAGCAGCTGACCTTCGTCACGCTCGGCGTGGTGGTCATCCTGGTGGCCGCGAGCTTCGACTACCGGTTCGTCAAGGTCTACGCCGGCATCATCTACGTGGCGAGCCTCGCCCTGCTGGTCCTGGTCCGAACGCCGCTCGGCACGACCATCCGCGGGTCCCAGCGGTGGTTCCAGCTGTTCGGATTCCAGCTCGCGCCCTCCGAGCTTGCCAAGCTGGCGGTGGTCGCCATGCTTGCCGCCTTCTTGTCGCAGCTTCGGTCGAGCGACCTGTCGCTGCAGGCCCTGTACCGAGCGACCGCGATCGCCGCCGTCCCGGGGCTCCTGGTGTTCCTCCAGCCCGACCTCGGGACGTCGATCGTGCTCGTGGCCATCCTCGTGGGGATCCTGGTCGTGGCGGGGGCCGGGGCCCGGCACCTGGGAGTGCTTGCGCTCACGGCCATCGTGCTGATCTTCGGAGCGCTCCAACTCGGGCTGGTGAAGGACTATCAGATCGCCCGGCTAACCGCGTTCTTCGACCCCCAGAACGACCCGCAGCGATCGGACTACAACCGGACCCAGGCGGAGATCGCGATCGGCTCGGGCGGGCTGCTCGGCCGAGGCTACCTGCAGGGAACGCAGACGAACCTGGACTTCGTGCCGGAGCAGCACACCGACTTCATCTTCACCGTGATCGGTGAGGAGTTCGGCTTCGTTGGGGCCATCTTCGTGCTGATGTTGTTCGCCCTCCTCATCTGGCGAGCGGTCAGGATCGCGCTGTTAGCGAAGGACCCCTTCGGAACGTATCTCGCGGCGGGCATCGCATCGATGCTCGCCATCCAGGTGTTCGTGAACGTGGGGATGACGCTCGGGATCATGCCGATCACTGGGATCCCGCTCCCGTTCGTCTCCTACGGCGGGAGCTCGTTCCTGACGAACTGCGCGGCCGTGGGGCTGCTGCTGAACGTCCACATGCGTCGCCTCGTGTAGCCCCCGGTGCGTTGGGACGACCCGTCGCCTCACTCCTCGATGGCGATGGTCCACCGGAACGTGGATCCCTCCGGCCCGGAGGATTCGAGGACCACGTCACCGCCCATCGAACGGGCCGCCCCGCGGGCGAGCGACAAGCCGAAGCCCAGACCCTGATGGACCCGCACGTTCAGATCCTCGACCTGCTCGAGGAAGCCGAAGATCCGCTCGCGGTCGTCGGCCTCGATCCCGGGTCCCGAATCCATGACGCGGACCTCGATCCCCGCCTGGCCCCGGGCTACCTGGACGGTCACCGCCGCGTCGGGTGGTGAGAACTCGAGCGCGTTCGCCACGAGCTCCCCGAGGATCCTCCGCCCAACGACGGGGCTGAGCGTCGCGGCGAACGGGCCACCCGTGGCCATGACCCGGACCCGGGGATGGGGCGAGGCCACCTCCTGAGCCAGGGCCGCCACGTCCACCTTCTCCGCCATCCCGGCGTCGATCGCGAGCTCGAACCGTTCCACCAGCCGGGTGAGGGCCTCCGAGCGCTCGACGATCCGGTCCAGGAGCTCCTGGCGTTGGGGGAACGTGTCGTCGGCCTTGGCCAGGGTCTGGGCCATGCCCAGGATCACCGTGACCGGTGTGCGGAGCTCGTGAGAGAGCCGCGCCACCAGCTCGTGCCGTCGCGCGGCCCGCTCGACCAGCGCCGCTTGGGCCTCCTCGAGCTCCCTGGAACGGCGGCGCTCCCGCTCGAGGGCCTCGGTGAGCTCCCCGATGACCCTGGGGGTGACCTCGGGCGAGAGGACGCCGCCCCCCAGGGCGGCGTGCAGGACGGCGCTCAGGATCTCGTCGCCATCGGAGTCCTTCAGCACGTACCCCGACGCGCCGGCCACGAGCATCTCTCGGACGATGTCCTGGTCCTCGTGTCCGGACAGCGCGACGATGCCGAGGGACGGATGCAGCTGCTTCAGCCGCCGGGTGGTCTGGATCCCGTCCATGTCCGGCATGCGCACGTCCATCAGGACGACGTCGGGATCGACCACCGGCACGAGCTCCAGCGCTTCGGGGCCGGACCGGGCCTCGCCCACCACGTCGAGGTCGCCGGCGTCGAGCAGGGCGAGCAGCGACTCCCGGAAGCCGGCGTTGTCGTCCACCACGACGACCCGCACCCGACGGCCGGGGGTGGGAGTCGTCTGAGTGGAGACGCCACCGCCGTGGTCGTGCGGGCCCATGAGGGAAGTGTCGGCCACGGGGGGCCGACAGGTAATCGGACGGCTTCCCCTTTCCTGGTCGACGTCGAGCCGACAGCGAGCTAGCCACATCGGCCTAGCCCACCGACCAGGCGATCTGCCGCCTACCGGGAACCGGCCGGTGGGTTGCTATCCTCTATCTAGGTTTTCCTCGCCGGACCGGGGCCGCGGGCTTCGGGCCCCGGGCGAGACAGAGGTGGCGCGGGCCAGACCCCGCCGGCTCCGGGCGATCGCCCGCAGGGCCGCGGCCGGGGCGGCCGGTGCCGGAACAGGGCGTACAGGTTGCAGGACGAGCGGCGCTTCGCTGCGCCGAGTGGCTCACAGCCATCCGAGCGTGGTCGCGCTCCACGGACCACCCGAGCCATCACCCTCGAGCGGGGGCGGGAAATTCCGCGTTCTCGACCCCTACCCATCCCTGTCCTCCGGCACTCCCGCGCACTCGAGCGAGTGGGAAGGAGTCGGAACAGATGACGGAGCACACAGAGTCGCTCCAGGCCCCCGACGTGACGCCGGGATCAGAGGACGAGGTCGGTGCGAGGCCCCGCCCACGCCGGCGGCGCCGCAGCAACCGTGGACGGGGACAGGCCGGGACCACCGGTCGCGCCGGCGAAGCGACCTCGTCGGAGACCACCGGGGCGGGCGCGGAGGAGGCCAAGGCCCCCGAACCGGTCGACGGAACCCCCTCGACCGATGGGGAGGCGGGCACGACGGCCGTACGTCGGCGTCGTCACCGCGGTGGGCGAGGTCGGCGGCGACCGGGGACCGCCGCGCCTGTCGGAGACACCCAGCCGGAGTCGCCGCCGGTGGGTGAGGCGGACTCGATTGCAGAGCCAGAAGGGACCGAGGAGTCGGAAGGCGCGAGGACCGGCGAGAGCCCGTCGGCGAAGCGCCGGCGGCGTCGCCGCCGCCGCAAGGCCGCGCTCCCCGGCTCGACCGAAGGGGCGCCGGGGGCGGAAGGGTCCGACGTCGCCGATTCGGCCGACGCGCGCTCCGTGGGTGAAGACGGGGAACAGCCTGCGGTCGAACCCGCCCGGAGAAGGACTCGGCGTGCCGGGTCGGCTCGATCCAAGGCCGGCACGAAGGCCCGGGCGAAGGATTCGAAGGCCGACGCCGCCACTGCGGCGGAGCCCGCGCCCGAGCCGTCCAGGCCGCGGGGGCGAAGGGCGCGACGCAAGGCGGTCGAACCGACCGACACGGTCGTGGCCGGACCCACCCGCCTTCGCCGGGGGCGACAGGCAGTCGGCCGGAGGCGTCGGGAGCCCACGATCGCCGCGCCGAGGGTCACCGACAAGCTGATGGTGATCACCGAGCACGGCGAGCGCGACCAGATCGCCATCCTGGAGGGCCGTGAGCTCGTCCAGCACTACGTCACGCGGGCGGGCGCGAGATCGATGGTCGGCAACGTGTACCTGGGCAGGGTCCAGAACGTGCTCCCCGGGATGGAGGCGGCCTTCATCGACGTCGGCAAGGGCAGGAACGCCGTGCTGTATGCCGGCGAGGTGAACTACTCGCCGGAGGACCTGGAGGGCGCGGCCCCCCGGATCGAACACGTCCTGAAGAGTGGCCAGTCCGTCCTGGTGCAGGTGACGAAGGATCCGATCGGCGGCAAGGGCGCCCGGCTCACCGCCCAGATCAGCATGCCCGGCCGGTACCTGGTGCTGGTGCCGAACTCCGACATCACGGGCATCAGTCGTCGCCTCCCCGACGAGGAGCGCAGGCGCCTCAAGCAGATCCTCCGTACGATCCGGCCCGAGGGCCATGGCGTCATCATCCGGACTGCCGCCGAGGACGCCGACGAGGATGCACTGGCGGCCGACCTGGCTCGCCTCCTCGAGGAATGGAAGGCCATCGAGAAGAAGGCCAAGCGGGCCAAGGCGCCCGCGATGCTGTACGAGGAGCCCGAGCTCACGGTTCGGTCCGTGCGCGACCTGTTCACCGACGAGGAGTTCCGCGAGCTCGTCACCGATTCCCCCCGGGTGTACGAGCTGGTCACCGACTACCTGGCCGGGATCGCCCCCGACCTCCTGCCGAAGGTCCGGCTGCACGAAGGCAAGCTGCCGGTCTTCGAGGAGTTCCACGTCGTCGAGCAGATCCACAAGGGCCTGGACCGCAAGGTGTGGCTGCCCTCCGGCGGCTACATCGTCATCGACCGGACCGAGGCGATGACCGTCATCGACGTGAACACGGGCAAGTCGGTGGGCAAGACGAACCTCGAGGAGACCGTGGTCAACACCAACGTCGAGGCGGCCCGTGAGGTGGCCCGGCAGCTTCGCCTCCGGGACATCGGCGGGATGATCATCATCGACTTCATCGACATGCTCCTCGAGCAGAACAAGCGGAAGGTCGTCGACGCCCTGCGCGAGGAGATGGCCAAGGACAAGACGCGGTCCCAGATCTTCGACATCAGCCCCCTCGGGCTGCTCGAGGTGACTCGCAAGCGCGTTTCTGGTGGACTCTTGGAATCGTTCTCCGAGACCTGCCCGACGTGCGAGGGGCGGGGCCTGATCGTGACCTACGAAGCCTGAGGAGGAAGCCGATGTACGCCGTCATCAAGACGGGTGGCAAGCAGCACCGGGTCAAGCCCGGCGACGTGATCGAGGTCGAATACATGCACGGCCTGGGCGACACCGTGACGTTCCATCCCCTGCTGGTGGTGGACGACGACGGCAAGACGCACTTCGGCAAGCAGGCCGAGGGAGCCGTGGTCACGGCCAAGCCGGTCGGCGAGCAGAAGGGCGACAAGGTCCGGGTGATGAAGTACAAGAACAAGACGGGGTACTCGCGGCGCCAGGGCCACCGTCAGCTGATGACCCTCCTCGAGATCTCGGACGTGAGCATGGCCGGCGAGAAGAAGCCGGCGGCGAGAAAGCCCTCCGCCAAGGCGCCGGCCAAGGCCGCTGCCAAGAAGGCCGCTCCGAAGGGGACGGCGGAAGGGCAGGACGAGGCGGCGGAAGAAGCCGGGGAGTAACGAGGCCTCTGGTACGCTCGGTCGCACCATGGCACACAAGAAGGGCGGCGGATCGACCAAGAACGGGCGCGACTCCGCGTCCAAGCGGCTCGGGGTGAAGGCCTTCGGCGGTCAGGAAGTGAACGCCGGCTCCATCATCGTGCGCCAGCGGGGGACGAGGATCCATCCGGGCGCCGGCGTGGGGAAGGGCGGGGACGACTCGCTGTTCGCCCTGGTCCCGGGGATCGTCCGGTACCGCTCCTCCCGAGGCCGCCGGGTGGCCTCCGTCGAGCCCAGGTAGCTCGCATCAGCTCCGATCACGTACGGCATCCCGGATCGCGTGTTCCCACTCCTCGATGTCGGCCTTGAGCTGCCGGTTCCAGGTGCCGAGATAGCCGATGTTCTGTCGCCTGGCCCGTCTCCTGGAGCTCTTGCGGAAGCCGAGCGGCGCGGGTCGCTCGGTTCCCTCCCCCCGAAAGTCCTCGAGCGGCGGCGGCTGCGCGAAGTAGAAGGCGGTCCGAACGGATCGCCCGCCGGCATCGTGGGCCACGACGAGCACCGGCGAGCCGCGAAGCCGCCGGGCCTTTCGAACCCGGGTGAGCGGGATGCGCAGGTCTTCGGAGCCGTCGGATGCGACGAAGGCGATGGCGTCCGGCTGCAGGCTCAGGGTGCCTCTCCGCTCCTGGGCGGCCAGGCCCGGTGAGAGCTCGACCATCCACACCGTGACGACCTCGGACATCGCGACCCATCTTCCTCGTACGAGCGCCTTTCGACCACAATCTCTCCATGGCCTTCGTTGACGAGGTGACGGTCTCGGTTCGCGCCGGGCGGGGAGGACACGGCTCGGCGGCGATGCTGCGCGAGCCGTTCAAGCCGCGCGGTGGACCCGAAGGTGGCGACGGTGGCCGAGGCGGGGACGTCGTGTTCGAGGCCTCCTCTGGCGTCCGCGATCTCTCGGCCATGGTCGACCGGCCGCACCGTCGTGCCGATGACGGGAAGCCGGGCGGGGCGAGCCGGCGCACCGGTGCGAGCGGCGCGGACCTCGTGATCCAGGTCCCGGAGGGGACGATGGTCTTCGACGACGCCGGACTGATGGCCGACCTCGTCGGCGAGGGGTCCCGGTCCGTGGTGGCGCGCGGAGGCCGGGGAGGCCGTGGCAACGCGTCGCTCGCGTCCAGTCGCAATCGCGTGCCTCGCACCGCTGAGGCGGGGGAGCCGGGTGAGGAGCGGCGGCTGTCCCTGGAGCTTCGGGTCGTCGCCGATCTCGGCCTGGTGGGCCTGCCGAACGCGGGGAAGTCCACGCTGCTCGGCAGGCTCACGGGGGCCAGGCCAAAGGTCGCTCCCTATCCGTTCACCACGCTCCACCCCAACCTCGGGGTGGCCGAGGGGGAGCGCCGGTTCATCGTGGCTGACGTCCCCGGCCTGGTGGAGGGAGCGCATGAGGGAAAGGGCTTGGGCCACCGGTTCCTTCGCCATCTCGACCGGGCTCGCGCGCTCGTGCTCGTGGTGGACCTGTCGGGCCCCGACCCGGCCGCCGATCTCCGGACGGTGCGGAAGGAGCTCGAGGCGCACGATCCAGGGCTCGCGGCTCGGCCCTGGATCGTGGTGGGGACCAAGGCGGACGTGGTGGGTGAGCCAGAATCGGTGGCGAGCGGGCTCGCCCGGGACGCGGTCGTGGTCTCGGGACTCACGGGGGAGGGGATCGACCGGCTGGCCGATCGGGTGGCCGAGCTGGTCGAGACGGCCTCCAGGGACAACGCCGAGGAGCGGCAGCCCTTCGTCGTGCTCCGTCCGGCTCGCCCTCCGTTCGAGGTGCGTAAGGAAGGCTCCGGCTTCCGCGTGGTCGGGCGGGCTGTGGAACGGTGGGTCGCCGAGACCGACTTCGAGGACCCCCGCAAGGTGGTGCAGCTCCAGAAACGACTGGCCAAGGAGGGGGTAGAGCGACAACTTGCCGCCCTCGGAGCCCGGCGGGGCGACGAGGTCGTGATCGGGGAGCGGGCCTTCGAGTTCCTCCCGGAGAAGGAGGGCTGATCGTGGTTGGACGAGAGGACCTCCTTCGATCCGAGGATCAAGGGTGGATGGAGCTCCGCTCGCTGCTGGACGCCCTGTCGCCCCAGCAGGTGCTGGAGCCCGGGCTCACCTCCGAGGGATGGTCGATCAAGGACCTGCTCTTTCACTTGGGCGCCTGGTGGGCGAAGGCCTTCAACATGCTGGAGCGGGTACGCGCCGGGACCTACGACGGGAAGGGCGAGGACGCCAGCGTCGACGAGTTGAACGCGCGGTTCCTGGAGGAAGGCCGTCGCCTCGACCTTGCGACCGTGAAGGCGGAGCTGTACGCGGCGAGGAACCAGGCCCTCCTCGGGTTCGGCGCGCTCCCGGAGGTGAGCCCCGAAGCCGAAGAGTGGTTCCGGGAATCGGGCCCCGAGCACTACAACGAGCACCTGGACGACCTTCGGGCCTGGGTCGGCAAGCTCACGTCGGCCGCCTGAAATACGAAGGAAGGCCAGGTGCCGGCCGTAGGATTGGCGACGTGGAACGACGCCTGGGCGTCATGGGCGGCACGTTCGACCCGATCCACCACGGACACCTCCTGACCGCTGAGGAGGCCGCCGTTCAGTTCGGCCTGGACGAGGTGGTGTTCGTGCCGACCGGACAGCCGTGGATGAAGGAGGAACGCGACGTGTCCTCGCCCGAACACCGATACCTCATGACGGTGATCGCCACCGCCAGCAACCCGCGGTTCTCCGTGTCGCGCCTGGAGGTGGACCGGGAGGGTCCCACGTATACGGTCGATACCCTTCGCGAGCTGAAGGATCAGCACGGCGGGAACGTCGACCTGTTCTTCGTGACCGGTGCCGACGCGGTGCTGGAGATCTTCCAGTGGAAGGACCCCGACGAGATCCTGGAGCTCGCGCACTTCATCGCGGCCACCCGGCCCGGCTACGACCTGGCCCGGTTCGAGGCGGAGGAGCCCACCCGCCATCCGAACGTGAGCGTCATGAACATCCCGGCCCTGGCCATCTCCTCCACGGACATCCGCGAGCGGGTCCGGGAGGGGCGGCCCATCCGCTACCTCGTGCCCGAGGGCGTGGAGAGCTACATCGAGAAGGCGAGGTTGTACCGGTGAGGCGTGGGCACCATCGAGGCGAGGTCGACCTGTTCGTCCCGCCAGGGCGGCACGCGCCGTTCCGGGCCATGGCGGCCGGATGGCTGGCACCGGTGGTCACGGCGCTCCTGGTCATCGGAGGGATCATTGGCTGGGGCATCCTGTCGGCAGAGGATCAGGGCGCGGCGCCTCCATCGGCAAGCTCGGCCACACCATCGAAGCTCCTCCTGCTCGAGCTCCGGTCGAGGGACGCGGTCATGATCGCGGTCGTTGGGTCCTCGGGGACCTCGCCGCCGGCGGCGCTCGCCATCCCCCCGAACGTGGTGATGACGATCCCCGGCCAGGGCGACGGTACGGTCAAGGACGTCACGCTCCTCGACGGATCCGAAGCGACCGTGGCCATCTCCAACCTCGTCGGCGCGTGGATCTCGCACTTCGCCGTAACCGATCCGAACCACCTCGCCGCCGTGGTCGACCGGATGGGGGGGATCCAGCTGTTCGGGTCGGTGGCAAGCGGGGCCGAGGTGTCCGCCGGCCTTGTGGAGCCCGGGCCGGCCCGGGCACTGACGTGGCGGGAGACACTCATCGGGTTGTTCGAGGCGGGTCCCTCGTGGGCGCCGGGCGACTTTCTCGGATCCGACGATGCGGCCGCGGGCGCCCGGCTCCTCACGGCGGCGAAAGGTGCGACTATGCAAGCGCTCCCCACCGCCAACGTGACGCCCGGATACCTCCGGCCGGACTATGAGGCAGTGGCCGCGCTCATGCAGGAGCGGTTCGGGATGGCCGGACAGCCGCCGGTGCGCGTGCTCGTGCTGAATGGGACGGGTGCCCCCGGCGTTGGGGAGTCGGTCGCCGAGCGCCTCATCCCGCAGGGCTACCGGGTGGTGGTCTCCGAGAACGCGTCGAGCTTCGACCATCGGGAGACGCTCATAGTGGCGGCCTCGGAGGAGTCCCGAGAGGCGGCGGAGCAAGTTCGAAGGCTCCTGGGGGTGGGAGCGTTGTCCGTGTCCGCGGTACCCTCGGGGCTGGGAGAGGTGACGATCCTGGTAGGAGAGGACTACACGAACGGATGACGGTGGAAGAAGGCAGTGCCCGGTAGCGCCGCCGGGATCCCGGAGAGCAAGGAGGTGGCGGTTGCGGCGGCGCGCGCCGCGGCCGCCAAGCAGGGCGCGGACATCGCCATCCTGGACGTCCACGAGCTCATCGTCATCACCGACTTCTTCGTGATCGCCAGCGGATCCAGCGACCGGCAGGTCAAGACCATCGTCGACGAGGTGGAGAAGGCCGTCCGGGAGCGTGGAGTGCGCCCGGTCCGCCGGGAGGGCGAGACGGAGAACCGGTGGGTGCTCCTCGACTACGTGGACGTGGTGGTCCACGTCTTCGCCGACGAGGAGCGGGAGTACTACGACCTGGAGCGGCTGTGGCGGGACGCTCCCCGGGTCACGTGGCAGCAGTCGGACGCGGCAAGGTCGGGCTGAGTAGACTTCCTCCCCGTCTGGGCCCATAGCTCAGCTGGTAGAGCGCATGGCTGGCAGCCATGAGGTCAGGGGTTCGAATCCCCTTGGGTCCACTGCCGATCAGGGTGGCCAGGACGCGGTCCCACTCCTCGCGGAAGATGCGATCGAGCGACGCTACCAATACACCTCTGAGGGTCGAATCTCGACGGCGCCACCATAGCGCGCTGCTGGGACGCGGGCGGCCACCTCGATGGCCGCATCGAGGTCGTCGGCCTCGAGGATGAACCAACCGCCGACGGCCTCCTTTATGCCGACGAACGGCCCGTCCATCGTCAGGGTCTTGCCGCCCTCGACGCGGACCGTGGTGGCGTTCTGGGGCAGGCCCATCGGCAGCCCGGGAGTGACGCCCGGCGTCTGATTGATCCCTTGGTAGTCGGCGTAGACCTGCTTCTGCTCCTCCTCAGGGAGCGCCGCCTGTCGTTCGAGCGCATCGCCCTGATAGATCAGCATGATGTACTTCATCGCTTCCTCCTTGTGATCACCAGATGGTCGCACAATGAGACGAAGGGCGGGCCACGAAATCGACAGGGCGGTACAGGAAATCTTCCTCATCCAGCCCCAGGGCCTGAGTCCGCTGACATCGATCGCAACGTCGGTTACAACAGCGGGAACCTGCTGGTACGGGCCGGACACCGTGACCAACCCCGGGCTGATGGTGCGGAACGTCTGGATGGGACGTCCGAACCCCCCGGTTTGGTTGGCGTGGTTCGGCAGTCTGTATCGACCACTCGTCGAGAGCTTCGTCCCCGGCGACCTCGCCGAAGTCCGAGACGCCGCATTGCTCGTCCGTAGGTCGGAAATGCCCGAGACGAAAGCTCCTGCAAAGGCGGCCCGAACACGGTGGCCGTTCCTGCGCCGCGAGCTGAAGGAACAGCCGCAACTGAACCTCCCTGCGAAGCTCGTTCTCAAGGCAACCGGGACACCCCCGGGCGCCTGGCAGCGAGATCGGCTGATTCCGTCCCCGAAGGCCTCTAGAGGACGCGAGTCAGGTACGACCAGGCAGACTGCGGCCATCACTTGACGGGGATCAGGAGTTGCTCGAGGAGATCTGCGAGGTTCGAATAGCGTCCCCTGAGGTCGACTACCTGCGAAGATAGTGCCTGCCCCTTTGCACACCGTTGAGACAGGGCATGACATCGGAGCCGTGCGTCCGAGGACGACTGACGACGGCGGGAGGAAGGACTGGAGGGAGTGCCTCCCGAGCTACGCCGACGCTCGGACGCCCGAGGAAATCCGCGAAGTCGCACGGGCCTAGGACCAGCGGGCTGAACAGATCCGCCGCCCATCCTCAGGGCGTGAGCCGCGGACCCCCATGATGGCTCGCAGGGTAGGATTTGACAAATCCCGCGGAATGACTCCGTTGACTGTCCGTCACGGTCATCCAGCGACATAGACGCACGCTCGCACATTACCGGGGGACGCTCTCTCGAAGCCTCCAATTTCCGTAGTGCACGGACCTCGACTATGGTGCAGAATACGAGAGCAGTCGTCCGAGGGGCCACGACGCTGGGAGGCGGTGGTGAGCACCAATGAAGACGGGCTGTACGAAGGTTTGGGCATCCTCGACGTCGGGCCAGGGATGAAGGAAGGCCGAAGTTACGCTGTGCCATCCCCCCTATTCGTGGACGCAGCTAGCCCGCATGAGGCATTCGATCGGGCCATGCAGTTCCGCATGATCATCGGAAGGGGAGACCCCAACGATGTTCGGAGTCTCCCCTTCCACTGGCACGTCCAGGACGTGGAGGGCCGCTGAAAGCGTGCTTCTCAGCCCGGGCCCCGAGGGATACTGGAGTTCAGCGGGGGCGATGCTCAGCGAGACAGGATCCTCGACGTTTCTCTTCGGGAAATGGACTGACTATCTGACCGGCAAGGGCCTCGGCGAGCAAGTCGAGGTGGAATTCGGCGAACAGAGGTTGGCCTTCGCCTCTGCCTGACTTCTGTCTCGGGCTGGTTATCGAGTGCAAGTCAGGAGGACCCCACCCACAGCGAATTACAACGTTATTCCGCTGGTAAGTGACTTTCATTTTCGCGGGTACGCACCGCATTCAGCCCCGCATGGCTGGCAGCCATGAGGTCAGGGGTTCGAATCCCCCCGGGGTCCACTCTGTGATGTGTCGGAGCATCGTGGACGGATGTGTCGGCGCATCGTAGCCGACTCGCCTCATCCCTGCGGCTGGTAGTCCCGGGTCGGGTCGAGCGTCAGGTGGCGGAGCAGCTCTCCATCGCGCGCGA
>JBIOUU010000176.1:0-22969 GCA_044867345.1 Actinomycetota bacterium | reverse complement strand
TATGTCGTGGCGGGTGCCCTGTCGCAGCCGGCCGGGCCGCCGGTGACGGTGGCAGGGGTCGTGCGGGTGTCGCCGCTCTCGGGCTGGGAGGTCGCCGAACGCTCCGCCGAGCCGCCGAGCGTTCGGCTCACCCGGGGGAGTGGGAACCTCGACGTCGTGGTCTTCCCGTTCAGCGGAACTCCCGAGGAGCTCGCCGCCGACTACGTCGAGCAGGTCCTGCGGCCGCAGGCCGATCGCCTGGAGGTGTCGCAGAGCGTTCAGGTGGTCGGGGTGGGTAACCGTTCGGGCGTCCGCGTCGCCTACATCGGCGTGTTCCGCGGGGTGCAGTTCCAGATCGAGGGTGAGGTCACCGCGGTGGTCTCGTCGTCAGGCGGAGGCGTCGTCTTCGATGGCTGGGCGCCGGCCGGCTTCCTGCAATACGTGACGGGTGACCTCGACACCATGATCGACGAGGCGATGATCCGCTGATGCGGCCCGCGGAGGCCTCGCCCGGCTTCCGGCGCGGATGGGGCCGGCAGACGTCGCTGTTCCAATTCCGCCGCCCCGCCTTCTGGGCGTACGCGACCGTGGTGGCCGGCACCGGCATCGTGGTGGTGGACGCGCAGTCCGCGTTCCGGCAGATCTCGCCGTCGGGGTGGGCCTTGTCGTGGTTCCTGCTCGCGATCTACGCGCTCCCGGTGTTCCTGGCCGTCTACTTCCTCGACCTGTACGAGCGCGAGCCGCTCTCGCTCGTATTCGGAGCGGTCGTGTGGGGGGCGGTGGCCGCCACGACGCTCGCCGGCATCGGCAACCAGGGGTGGGGGCTCGTCGTGGCTCGGATCGGGACCCCCGAGTTTGCCGCGAGATGGACGGCGGCGTTCACAGCGCCATTCGTCGAGGAGACGCTGAAGGCCATCGGCCTGGTCCTGCTCGTACTGATCGCGACGGACGAGTGGGATGACGTCATGGATGGCTTCGTGTACGGCGCCGTGTGCGGCCTCGGGTTCGCCGTGGTCGAGGACGTCTTCTACTTCATCGCGGTGTTCGGAGGCTCGCCGGGCGCCGTCCTGGCCGGGTTCTACGTCCGGGTCGTGTCGAGCGGCCTGTACGGCCACGTCCTGTACACGGCCCTGTCCGGGATGGGCCTCGCCTACTTCGTGTCGCTGGCCGACGAGGTCCCGCGCCGCCGCAGGGTCCTGGTCGCCGGGGGCCTGTTCCTGGCCGCCGTCGCCGGGCACTTCCTCTGGGATTCGCCATGGCTGGACCTGTTCCCCTCGCGCGTGGAGGGTCTCCGCGACTGGGCGCTCATCCCGGTGGCTGCCGCGGTGAAGGGGGTCCCCCTCCTCGCCCTGACGGTGGTGGGGGTGACCCTGGCCCGGCGGCGTGAGCGGGGCTGGCTCGAGAGCGCGCTTCGGTCGGAGGTCGAGCGCGGAACGCTGTCGGCCGTCGAGCTCGGGCTCCTGCTCGATCCCGCCGCTCGCAGGCGGTCCCGACGCGACGTTCGTGCCCGGGCCGGCGCGGGCGCGGCGCGGCTGCTGAAACGGCTCCAGCGGGAGCAGGTGAACCTGGCCATGATCAGGACCCGGGTGGAGACCCACGACGACCCGGACCTCGAGCGCCATCGGCTGTACTGCCGATCCCTCCGGGACGCGCTGACGGCCATCCCCGGCGCCGTGCCGTGGGCGAGCAGCCCGCAGGTTCGCTAGGACGAAGCGGACCGAAGGCCCGCCAGGCATCCCCGAACGCCGGCCGTCCGAAACGGTTCCCAGCCGTCCGAGACCGCGGCCACCTGGCGGACGAACGCGCGAGCGACCGGCCTCGGCAGGTCGCTCGTCGCGTCGAGGTACCGGGCCATCCGCTCGATGCCGTACCGTTGGGCGGCCCGGGCGCAGATCGCAGACGCCGCGGCGAGGGCTTCCTTCCTGGAGGGGTCGGGCAGCCTGTCCTGGCGGAGGGGCGCGATCCCGCACGACGTCGCCCCCACCGCGACCACCAGGATCAACGCGCGCGGACCGGTGAGGCGCACCGCCGTTCCCCCCTTCGTCCCGACGATAGACCCCCCGCGAGGCGCGAGGGTTCCCCGTGGCGACCGGCGGTTCAAGCCGGAGTGCCGGGTACCCTTGCCCCGTGGACCTGGTCGAGGCCGTCCTTGCCGGAGACCGCCGCGCCGTGGCCCGAGCCATCTCCATGGTCGAGGATGGGGCCGAGGGGCTTGCCGAGCTGTCCTCGGGGCTGTTCGGGCACACCGGCAGGGCGTCAACCATCGGGCTCACCGGCTCACCGGGGGTAGGGAAGTCCACGCTCGCCGGAGAGCTCGTTCGGCTTGCGCGGGACCGCGAGCTGTCCGTCGCCGTCCTGGCCATCGATCCGACGTCGCCGTTCACCGGCGGGGCACTGCTCGGGGACCGGCTGCGCATGCAGGAGCATGCGACGGATCCCGGGGTGTTCATCCGCTCGATGGCCACGCGCGGCCATCTCGGGGGGATGGCGATCGCCGCTCCCGAGGCGGTACGGATCCTCGACGCTTCAGGCAAGGATCTGGTGATGGTGGAGACGGTCGGCGTTGGACAGGCCGAGGTCGACGTGGCCGCCGCCACCGACACCACGCTCGTGGTGGTCTCGCCGGGATGGGGCGACGCCGTGCAGGTGGCCAAGGCCGGGATCCTGGAGATCGCCGACGTGTTCGTGGTCAACAAGTCCGACCAGGAGGGGACGGGCACCGCGGTGCGCGACCTGGAGCAGATGATCCGGATGGGCTCGCAGCAGACCTGGACGCCGCCGGTGGTGCGGGTCTCGGCGCAGCGTTCGGAGGGCCTCGACGAGCTGTGGGAGGCGATGGCCCGCCATCGCGCGCACCTGGAGGAGACGGGCCAGCTCGAGCAGAAGCGCCGCGACCGCTTGTTCCGGGACGTGGAGGGCCTGGCCGGCGAACGCCTCCGTGGGCGCGTGCGCGACGCGCTGGCGAACGATCCGGCGCTCGCCGACGAGGTTGCGGGACGGACGACGGATCCGTACCGGGCCGCCGATATCCTGATCGAACGGCTGTCGCGAGCCGGAGGATCGTAGGAAGGCTGGCATGACGGGCGAAGACGACGGGTGGAAGCGGGCGTACCGGGCCTCGGAGGAGCGCGACGCCGACTTCGAGACACTCTCCGGCGAACCGCTCCAGCCCCTGTTCACCGGGGAAGACCTGGCGGAGTTCGACCCGGAGCGGGACCTTGGAGATCCCGGCCGCTACCCGTTCGTTCGGGGCGTCTACCCCACGATGTACCGAGGCCGGCTGTGGACGATGCGGCAGTTCGCCGGGTACGGCACACCGGCCGAGACCAACGCCCGCTACAAGTTCCTGCTGGCTCAGGGGCAGGGCGGACTGTCGGTGGCCTTCGACATGCCCACGCTGATGGGGCGGGACTCCGACGACGAACGCTCGGAGGGAGAGGTGGGCCGGTGTGGCGTCGCCACCGACTCCCTTGCCGACTTCGAGCAGCTCTTCGAGGGCATCCCGCTCGGCGACATCACGACGTCGATGACCATCAGCGGCCCTGCGGTCGTGATCTTCGCGTTCTTCCTGGCTGCCGCGGAGGAACAGGGCGTCCCGTGGGATCGCCTCGACGGGACGCTCCAGACCGACATCCTGAAGGAGTACATCGCTCAGAAGGAGTGGATCTTCCCCCCACGCCCTCACCTCCGGCTGATCGGCGACCTCATCGAGTTCTGCGCCGAGCGCGTGCCGCAGTGGCACCCCATCAGCGTCTCGGGCTATCACATCCGCGAGGCCGGGGCGAACGCCTGGCAGGAGCTGGCGTACACGCTGGCCGACGGGTTCGCTTACGTGGAGCTCGGCACGGCCCGCGGGCTGGACGTGGACCGGTTCGCGCAGGGACTGTCCTTCTTCTTCAACGCACACATCGACTTCTTCGAGGAGATCGCGAAGTACCGGGCGGCTCGGCGGATCTGGGCCCGGTGGATGAAGGAGCGGTATGGGGCGAAGGGCGAGGCCTCGATGCGCCTCCGGTTCCATACGCAGACGGCCGGCGTGTCGCTCACCGCGCAGCAGCCCATGAACAACGTGGTGCGGACGGCCATCGAGGCATTGGCCGCGGTCCTGGGCGGCACGCAGTCGCTCCACACGAACGCGCTGGACGAGGTCCTGGCCCTCCCCACCGAGGAGGCGGCGAAGCTCGCGCTTCGGACCCAGCAGATCATCGCGTACGAGACGGGCGTGCCGAACGCGATCGATCCGCTGGCGGGCTCCTATTTCCTCGAATCGCTGACCAACCGGATGGAGGAGCTCGCCGAGGACGAGTTCGCTCGGATCGACCGGATGGGCTCGGGGTCGATGCTCGAGGGGATCCTCGCCGGGATCGACCGGGGGTATTTCCAGCAGGAGATCGCGGAGTCCGCCTATCGGGAGCAGGAGCGGTACGAGAAGGGCCGGCTGGTGAAGGTCGGGGTGAACGAGTTCGTCGAGCCCAACGGTGGCCTCGTCGAGGTCCTGGAGATCCCGCCGGGCCTGGAGGCGGAGCAGGTCGGCCGGGTCCGCGACGTTCGGGAGGGTCGTGATCGGGCCGGGGCCAGGACGGCCCTGGACCGGCTTTCGGCGGCCGCGACGACCGACCAGAACCTGATGCCCTTCCTGGTGGATTGCGCCCGGGCCATGTGCACCGAGGGGGAGATCGTCGGGGCCCTTCGGCAGGTGTTCGGCGAATACACCGAGACGCCCCGGTTCTGAGAGGCCCGCGAGGCATCTTGCAACCGCCCGCACTTGCCAGAGCATGCAGCATGTGATTGCATGGAGCCTCCTGGCCGGCTGAGGACCGGAAGGGAAGGGGGAAGCGTTCGTGCTCGCCGAGGGTGCCGGGGCGTTCGGGATCGGACTGATCGCCTCGGCCTTCCTGTTCGGGTTCCGCCACGGGATCGACTGGGACCACATCGCGGCCATCACCGACATCACGAGCTCTCAGGACAGTCGCAGGGACTCGATGCTGTTCGGCACGCTGTACGCGCTCGGTCACGCGCTGGTCGTCTTCCTCATCGGGACCGCGGCGATCATCCTCGGCGACCGGCTGCCCTCCGGCATCGACAACGTCATGGAACGGATCGTCGGAGTCACGCTCGTGATCCTCGGGGTGTACGTGTTCGTGGCGCTCGTTCGCCACGGCAAGGAGTTCCGGATGCGCAGCCGGTGGATGCTGATCCTCACCGGCGTCCGCTCCCTGTATCGGAAGGCCCGCCGCGATGGCCCGCACACCCACGCGACCGAGCCGGTGCACGTGCACCAGGGCGGGGGTGAGTCGGTCGCCGTGGCCGTGGCGGAAGACATCCCCGTGTCTGAGTGGCATCACGGGCATCACGGACGTCCGGGCCATCACCACCACAAGCATCCGGAGCCCGACGCATTCATGAACTACGGGCGGCGCACCGCGTTCCTGGTGGGGATGATCCACGGGGTTGGCGCCGAGACGCCCACGCAGCTCCTGATCTTCCTCACGGCCGCCGGAGCAGGCGGGGCGGTGGTGGGGGAGGTGCTGCTCGGGATGTTCCTCGTCGGGCTGCTCACGTCGAACTCGCTCATCACGGCGGGAACGGCGTTCGGTTTCATGCGGGCGGCGGAAAACTGGACGCTCTACGTCTCGGTCGCGATCCTCACCGCGACGTTCAGCCTGGTGATCGGGACGCTCTTCATCCTGGGCAAGGGCACGCTGCTCCCCGCGCTATTCGGCGGGTGATCGAGCAGAGGGGTCTCTCAGCCGGCCAGGCGGCGGCACTCGGCGCACAGGCCGCTGATAGCGAAGTGCGTCAGGTCGGGCAGGAACTCGCGGTGCCGCTCGATCAGGTTGGACAGGGCCTCGGCCTCCTCCAGGGAGAGGTCGTCCTCGGCCCCGCAGTTCGAGCAGGTCAGATGGACGTGCCCTGCCTCTTCCGCCCGGTGATATTCCGCCCCGCCCTCCAGGTGGGCGTGCGAGAGGACCCCGACCTCCTCCAGCAGCGACAGGGTCCGATACACCGTGGAGGCGTTCACGCCCGGCATCTCGCCCTGCACCTTGCGGGCCAGAGCGGTCGGCGAGATGTGGCCCCGGGTCCGCATGATCTCGGCCACGATGGCCCGGCGCTGGGGGGTCATCCGAAGGCCGCGGGCCCGAAGGACCCCGATCACGTCACCGCCGGGACCGTCGCTCACGGCTGGGGATTCTAGCATCCTGTTGCACCTGCAACACGATGGCAGGGGCGAGGCTCGGCGCTCCCCGGGCGGCGCCTATGGGATGCCCTCCGGGTCTGGAAAGATGGGTCCTGCCGTGGGAGAGCGACGAGATGGCTGAGTTCGTCCGATTGGAGCTCGAGGGTCCGGTAGCCACCATCAGGCTGGAGCGCCCGCCGGCCAATGCCATCAGCCGGCAGGTCTCGGATGAGCTCCGCGACTCGGTGGTTGAGGCCGGACGGCGAGCCGATGTTCGCGCCGTCGTGGTGTGGGGCGGGCCGAAGACTTTCGCCGCCGGCGCGGACCTCAAGGAGGTCGCACGGCTGGGCCGGGATGACGTTCGGTCGGTCGTATCGGCGCTCGGCGATGCCTTGACCCTCCTGGAGGAGATGCCGAAGGTCACGATCGCAGCGATCGAGGGCTATTGCCTGGGCGGCGGATGCGAGCTCGCACTGGCCTGCGACTTCCGCTTCGCCGCACAGGACGCCACGCTCGGGCAGCCCGAGATCGCCCTCGGCATCATCCCCGGCGCGGGGGGGACCCAACGCCTCCCCAGGTTGGTCGGCCAGGCTCGTGCCCGCGATCTGATCTACTCGGGCCGGCGCGTTGGCGCGGACGACGCCCTGGCCATCGGGCTGGTCGACCGGGTAACCCCTTCGGGCCAGGCGCGACAGGAGGCAACCGAGGCTGCCCTGCGATACGCGAACGGTCCGACGCTGGCGCTCGCCGCGGCCAAGGAGGCGCTGAACGCCGCCGCGCTGGGCGACGCGCGACGGGGCCTGGACGTCGAGCGCGACGCGTTCGTGGGTCTGTTCGACACCGCAGACCAGAGGGAGGGCGTGGCGGCCTTCCTGGAGAAGCGCGAACCGCGTTTCACCGGCAGGTAGAAGGAGACCACCGTGAAGGTCAGGCAGGCTACCCCCGAGGACGTCCCGGCCCTCGTGGCCCTGTTCCAGGAGCTGGACCGGATGCAGAGCGACTGGCGGGTGTTCACGCCCCGCCCCGGCTTCTACGACGAGGTGGGGGCGAAGTATCAGGAAGCCATGAGGACGGAGAACGCCGTGGTCCTGGTGGCCGAGGACGAGGGCGAGATCGTGGGGATGGCCTACGGCGAGGTCCGAATCCCGTCGCGATTCTCCGACGAGCGGGCCCTGGAGCTCTCCGGTGTCGTGGTCAGGACGGGGTACCGGGGCCGGGGCGTGGGCCGGGCCCTGGTGCAGGAGGCCGCCCGCTTCGCGGGCGAGCTGGGGGTGGAGTGGGTCGAGCTCAAGACATTCGCCCCCAACCAGGGGGCCATGGCCTTCTGGGAGGGCCTGGGGTTCACCCCCAGGGTCGTGCAGATGACTCAGGGGACGAAAGCCCTGGTCCAGCGACTCTCGGAGGACTGAGGGCCCCGATCCGCCGTCGTCGACGTCTCATCCGCCCTCACCGGGAACGAACCGCGGCCCGGGACGGTTCGAATACCTGGAAACCCTGAAACCCCAGCAGCACGGGCCGTCCATGTGGGGGGAGTGAAGATGTCAGAGGAATCGGTCTACCGCGGGGGCCGCGTCCGCGAGCTCCCGAGGGCCAACCGGACCTACGGGGAGGGGCGCGTGTGCGCCACCCCCGCGTGCAGCACCAAACTGTCGAAGTACAACCGGTTCGACCACTGCTGGCAGCACGAGCCGGTCCACGAGTACATCTCCCGCGGCAAGCGGAAGTCGCGGAAGCAGGCAGCCTGACCTCGGTCCGGCCGGGTCGGTCGGAGCCGTCACCCGATGGCCCCACGGCCGGCCCGGCCGGGCGATAACCGCCTGGTAAAGGCGGGCCAGTGCCGAACCGACAATCAATGCGTGACCGCTCCCCCCCAACCGGCGGTCTGACCGGATGCCAGCCGATACGCACCCACCGGCCATGCGTGAGGCCGAGTGTCCCTTCTGCGAGCGCGTGGTCCTGGTCTACGAGGAACCGCCGCGGTGCCCCCTGTGCGCGTGCCCGCTCGACGAGGATCGGATGCGCCCGCACACCTGGCCCGGGGAGCCGTCTTCCGCGGGCGGGGGCGAACCCTAGGCCGACCCTTCGTCGAGGACCGTGGCGACGATGGCGCGGGCCTCCGCCAGCCGGTCACGGTCGACGAACAGGCGAACGCCGTACTCCCAGATCCTGCTGATCGAGCCGGGCTCCTTGTACCACCACACGATGCCGGCCTCCTCGAGCCGGCCGGCGATCGCGTTCGCGTGCTCCCGGGTGAACTGCCCAAGGTGGACCGTGATCACGCCGGGGTCCGTCGGGTAGCGCTTGGAGTCGCTCACGGGACCAGCGCCGCCGGACGCCACCCCCGGACCGAGCTGACGAGGGCCAGGCCCCCCGCCTCACCGAGCTCCTCGACCCGGATCGGGCGTTCGCGGACCCGTCCCTCTCGGAGGAGCACGGCTCGGTAGGTTCCCGGTAGCAATCCCGATCCGAGCGGGGGCGTGAACCATTCCCCCGCGAGCTTGACCGCCACGTTCGCGATGGTGGACTCCGTCACCTCGCCCCGGTCGTTCACCAGCACGACGTCGTCCACGTCCGGGCGATCGTCGCGTCGGCGTTCGTAGGGACCTCGCATCGTGGTCTTGTGATACAGCCAGACGTCCGAGGGATCCACCGGATCCGGATGGATCGCCACGCGGACCGGGCCCCGGGGCATGCGGCGTGGTTCGAAGAGGTCGATCCGAACCGACCCGTCTCGTGCCAGCGCGAGCCGGACCCGCCCCTCGGTCCCGCCCAGCTCGGCCACGGCCTTCTCCAGGGCGGCCTCGGCGTCGGCCCGAACGAAGGCGAATCCGAAGTAGCGGGCCGAGGCATCCAGGCGAGCGACGTGCTCGGTCAGATGGCGGAACCCCGACGCGGGCTCGTGGCGGAGGGTCTCGAACAGCTCGAACCGGGGCCGGCGCGCCGTCAGCACCTGAGCCTTGGCCACCGCCTCGTCGAACTCGCGTGCGGCGGAGGAGTCGTACGTGATCCCGCCGCCGACACCGAACTCGGCCAGGCCGGTATGCCGGTCCTGGACGACGGTGCGGATGGCCACGTTGAAGTTCGCCCTCGGCCCGCCGGTCCCGGGTGGGGCGAGGTAGCCGATCGCGCCGCAGTACGGGCCTCGGGGAGCGTCCTCGAGCCCGGCGATGAGCCGCATCGTGGAGACCTTGGGGGCCCCGGTTACCGAGCCGCTGGGGAAGAGCCCGCGGAACGCGTCGGCCAGGGACACGCCGGGGCGAAGCAGGGATCGAACGGTCGAGGTGAGCTGCCAAACCGTCTCGTAGCGCTCCGTCTCGAACAGCCGATTGGCCCGCACCGTGCCCGGCATGGAGATGCGGCCGAGGTCGCTCCGCAACAGGTCGACGACCATTGCGTTCTCCGCTCGGTCCTTGGTGGAAGAGGCCAGACGGGCCGCGTTCTCGTCGTCCTCCTCCGGCCACCGGCCTCGTGGAGCGGTGCCCTTCATCGGACGCGTGGTGATCCGCTCGCCGTCGATCCGGAAGAACAGCTCTGGGGACGCGGACAGCACGCCGAACCGCCCCGCCGACAGGTGGGCGGCGTAGCCGCCGCGCTGCGCCATGCAGAGGTCGCGGTAGAGTTCGCGTTCGTCCCCGTTGAGCCGGGCGCGCATCCGGAACGTGTAGTTCACCTGGTACGTGTCGCCCGCCGCGATCCGCTCGCGGATCGTGGCCACCGACGCGTCGTACCGGGCACGGTCGATCGAGGGCGTCCACACAACGTCATCGACGGATGAGCCGTCGTCGGGGACGGGCTCGAACGGTGTGACGTCCTCACGACCCTCGAAGATCGCGAACCAGAGAAGCGGGAGGGCGGCGAACGGGTCGCCGGGCTCCCGTCCCCTCACCGCCAGCGCCGGGTCCAGGCCCGGCGCGGCCTCGTACGCGACGAACCCTGCCGCCCATCGGCCGCGCCGGGCTGACTCTTCCACCCGGTCGAGGGCCGGCCCGACCTGGTCGAGATCCCGGGCCTCGACCACCCCGACCTGCCCGGTCAGGCGGAACGAGCGCTCCCGCCCCGGCCGGAGGTCGTCGAACCTCGCGGTGATCGACGGGTGGACGGTCATTGCTTTCGGGCCTTGATCTCCTCGATGAGCTTGGGCACCACCTCGAGCGCGTCGCCCACCACCCCGAGGTCGGCGAGCTTGAAGATGGGGGCATCGGGATCCTTGTTGATGGCCACGATCCGCTTCGATCCCTTCATCCCCACCAGGTGCTGGGTGGCTCCGCTGATACCCACGGCGATGTAGACGTCGGGCTTCACGGTCTTCCCCGTCTGCCCGACCTGGTAGCTGTACGGGACCCATCCCGCGTCCACCACGGCCCGGGTCGCCCCGACGGCCGCGCTGCCGATGGCCGATGCCAGCTCCTGCAGGATGGCGAAGTTGGCCGGGTCCTGGAGGCCCCGACCTCCTGCGATCACGACCCGCGCCTCCTCGAGCTTGGGCCCGGCGGCAGCCTCCTCGTGTCGCTCGGCCCGCCTGGCTCGCTTCCGATCGTCCGGGATCTCGGCGTTCACCTCCACGACGTCCGCGGTTCCCCCGGCCGGCTCGGCGGGGAACGACTTGGGGCGCACCAACACGAGCTTGGGATCTGGGCCGGACAGCTCGACGTCGACGACCGTCGCCCCGCCGAAGATCTGCGTCTGGGCCCGGTCGAGCGAGAGGATGTCGGTGGCGTTGCTCATGAGGGTCGAGCCCGTCCTGGCCTGGACCCGCCCGGCCACGTCCCTCGAGTCGTACGTCGTGGCGAACAGGACCATGTTCGGCCGGTGCTCCTCGATCATGCCGACCAGCGAGTGGGCCGCCGGCTGGGCCAGGTACTCGGCGTAGAGCGGGTCGTCGGAGGCGAACACCGTCTGCGCCCCGTGATCCCCCAGCGGCGCCGCGGCTTGGGTGGCGCCCGGGCCGAGCGCGACCGCCTCCACGGTGTCGGCGATGGACCTCGCCTTCGTGAGGAGCTCGAGCGAGGCCGGATGCGGTCCGTCCGGTCCGACCTCGGCGTAGACCCAGACCTTCGCCACGGCTCAGACGACCTTCGCGTCGGCCAGGATGTCCGCGATGCGGGCCGCCGCCGCATCACCGGCCTCGATGACCTCGCCGGGCCCCTTCTCCGCGGCCGCCTGTACCGAGGCGACCCGCTGGGACGGGGCCACGTCGTCCGTCGACAGCCCCAGGTCCGCGACGGAGAGCTGCTCCACGGGCTTCTGCTTGGATTGCATGATCCCCTTCAACGTTGGATAGCGGGGCTCCGCAGCGCTGCCGGTCACGGTGGCGAGCGCGGGGAGCGGCGACTCCACGACGTCGTAGCCCGCTTCGGTCTGCCGTTCGGCCCGGAGCGAGCCGTCCATCACCTCGACCTTCCGCGCGAACGTCGCGGAGGGGATCTCCAACAGCTCGGCGACGGCCATCGGCAGCGTCCCGGTGGAGCCGTCGGTGGACTCGACGCCGGCAAGCACGAGGTCGTAGTCCTCGCGGCGGACGGCCGCGGCCAGGACCCGCGCCGTGACGAGGACGTCGGCACCCCGAAGCACGGGGTCCGTGACCAGGACCCCCCGGTCGGCCCCCATGGACAGCCCCCGTCGGAGGGCGGCCATCGCGACCTCCGGGCCCATCGAGACCAGGGCCACCTCGCCGCCGTGTGCTTCCACGAGCTGGAGCGCGGCCTCGACTGCGTACTCGTCCCCGGGGTCCAGAGCACCCTCGACGCCTTCCCGAAGGACCAGGAAGTCATCGCCGAGCTTGGGGACGCCCTGAGGTTCCGGCACGTACTTCACCAAGACGGCGACGTTCATGGACTCTGTCCCCCGGTCGGATGGTCAACCGAGGATACCTGCCGCCAGCCGGCCGTCGCTTCCCCCAGAACCTGGCCCGGAGCTAGGCTTCGCAGGCGGAAGGGCCGCGGTCTCCTGTCAGGGGGTGCGATGGTCTGCCCGGCGTGCGGGACCCAGAACGAGCCGAACCGCAAGTTCTGCGGCGAGTGCGGCAGCCCGCTGGCGCGAGGTTGCCCCTCCTGTGGCGCGCCCAACCCACCTACGGTGAAGTTCTGCGGAGAGTGCGGTGCCGCGCTGTCTGATGCCGGGGCGCCCGCTCCCGCGGCCGGTGCCCTCGCGGCGCCCACCTCGTCCCCAGCGGCGGAGCGGCGCGTCGTATCCGTCCTCTTCGCCGACCTCGTCGGGTTCACGACGATATCCGAGTCCCGTGATCCGGAAGAGGTCCGGGATCTGCTGACCCGTTACTTCGACACGTGCCGCACCCTGGTCGCCCGCTACGGAGGGATCATCGAGAAGTTCATCGGCGACGCCGTGATGGCGGTGTGGGGAACGCCGATCGCACAGGAAGACGACGCCGAGCGCGCAGTCAGAGCGGCGCTCGAGCTGACCACCGCCGTGGCGGCGCTCGGTCAGGAGGCGGGTGCCACCGACTTGGCTGCGCGCGCGGGCGTTCTGACCGGAGAGGCGGCGGTGACCCTTGGCGCCGAGGGGCAGGGGATGGTCGCCGGAGACGTGGTGAACACGGCCTCCCGGATCCAGGCGGCCGCGCATCTCGGCACCGTGTTCGTGGGCGAGGCGACGAAGCGACTCACCGATTCAGCCGTCGTGTACGAGGACGCCGGCACCCATGCGTTGAAGGGAAAGACGCAGCCCATCCCGCTGTGGCGTGCCCTGCGCGTTGTCGCCGGCGTCCGGGGGGCGATGAAGTCGACGGGTCTCGAGGCGCCGTTCGTGGGGCGCGATCGCGAGCTCCGGCTGATCAAGGAGCTATTCCACGCGTCTGCCGACGAGAGGAAGGCGCACCTCGTCTCGGTCGTGGGCATAGCAGGCATCGGGAAGTCCCGCCTGTCGTGGGAGTTCTTCAAGTACATCGACGGGCTCGCCCAAGAGGTGTTCTGGCACCGCGGTCGGTGCCTGTCCTACGGGGAGGGCGTCGCTTACTGGGCGCTTACGGACATGGTGAAGATGCGGTGTGGCATCGCGGAGGAGGACCCGCCGGAGATCGCGCTCGAACGACTGCGAGCCACGCTCGCCCAGAACATCGAGGACCCGGATGAGCGGCGGTGGGTGGAGCCACGGGTGGCCCATCTGTTGGGTCTGGAGGATGGGCAGGCCGGCGACCAGGAGAACCTCTTCTCCGCCTGGCGCATCTTCTTCGAGCGATTGGCGCAGCAGGATCCGACGGTCCTCGCCTTTGAGGACATGCAGTGGGCCGACAGCGGGCTCCTGGACTTCATCGAGCACCTCCTCGAGTGGTCGCGGAACTACCCGCTGTTCGTCCTGGTCCTCGCCCGCCCCGAGCTCGCCGAGAAACGACCGTCGTGGGGCGCGGGCAAGCGGGCCTTCACCTCGATGTATCTCGAGCCGCTCTCCGTCGAGGCGATGGGGGAGCTGATGTCCGGCCTGGTCCCCGGGCTCTCCGATGAGCTCGGCGAACAGATCCTGGCCCGCGCCGAGGGCGTTCCGCTGTACGCGGTCGAGACGGTCCGGATGCTGCTCGACCAAGGCTTGCTGCAGCAGGAGGGGACCGTCTACCGCCCGACCGGTCCGATCGTGTCACTCGAAGTGCCCGAGACCCTCCACGCACTGATCGCTGCACGGCTGGACGGACTCAGCCCGGAGGAGCGGCGGCTGATCCAGGGCGGCGCCGTGCTCGGCAAGACCTTCTTCAAGGAGGGCCTGGCCGCGGTATCGGGCATCCCGGAGGCGGAGGTCGATCCGATCCTCACGTCCCTGCTGCGCAAGGAGGTCCTGTCCTTGCAGGCCGATCCGCGGTCGCCCGAGCGCGGGCAGTTCGGGTTCCTCCAGGACCTGGTAAGGAAGGTGACGTACGACACTCTCTCGAAGAGGGAGCGTAAGGCCAAGCATCTCGGGGCGGTGTCGTTCATCCTCCAGGGCTGGACAGGCGAGGAGGAGGAGATCGTCGAAGTCCTCGCTGACCACTACCTCCAGGCCTACAAGGCTGCTCCCTATGCCGAGGACGCCGGAGAGATCAAGACGAAGTGTCGGGACATGTTCGCGCGGGCGGGCGAGCGGGCCTCGTCGCTCGCGGCGAACCGCGAGGCCCAGCGCTACTTCGAGCAGGCGTCCGAGCTCGCCGACGAGACTAGCGTTCGCGCTGAGCTGACCGAGCGCGCCGCCACCGCTGCCCGCGCTGCCGGCGACACCGACGGCGCGATCGAGCGGTTCGAACGAGCGATCGAGCTTTTCGAACAGGAGGGATTGACACATCCGGCGGCACGGGTGTCGGCGCGTCTGGGCGAAGCGATGTGGCAGCGGGGTCGCTTGGCCGAGGCGGTCGACCGCATGGAGCGGTCGTACGAGATCCTCTCCGCGGAGAACCAGGACGAGGACTTCGCCATGCTCGCGGCCCAACTCGGGCGGTTCGACTTCTTCGCAGGGCGGATCGAGCTCGCTGAGGAGCGGAGCGAGGTGGCGCTCGACATCGCCGAGGGCCTCTGGCTTCCGGAGGTGCTCTCGCATGCGCTGAACACGAAGGCGCTCGTGTTGTCGGCCAGGGGTCGGCGCCGGGAGGCCTACGCTCTGCTCAAGTACGCGCTGGACGTCGCGGTGGAGAACGACGTCGCATCTGCGGCGCATCGGTCTTACTTCAACATCGCCGACCTCGCGGCCCAATCGGATCGATATCTGGAGGCGCGTGAGTACGTCGAACAGGGTCTCGCGCTCAGCCGTCGGCTCGGCAACCGCGCCAACGAATGGCAGATGCTCGGGCAGGCATACCCGTATTTCGCCTCGGGATCGTGGGATCAGGCCCTGGAGATGGCCGAAGAGATCCCGACGGAGAAGATCGTTGAGGCGAGAATCGCGGGATCGATCGTCCTGCTGGTCGTCCCGCTCATCAGGGTGAACCGGGGGGAGATCGAAGAGGCGGACTCTGCCTTCTCGATCTTCCCCAAGATCGACGCGTCGACGGACGTGCAGGAACGAGCGACGCACGCCGTCGGTCACGCGCTGATCGCCCGCTCATGCGGTCGCGCGGCAGAGGCGGTCGACGGGGCCCGAGAGGCGCTCCGGTTCCTGGACGACATCGGACCTGCGGCCGAGCAATCCAAGGAGGCGTTCGTCGTCGGGATCGAGGCCGCGTTCGACCTATCGGATCTCGCTACCGTCGACGAGTTCCTCCGCGTGATCGAGGCCATTCCGAGAGGGAAGCAACCCCAGTTCCTCCAGGCGCACGATATGCGGTTCCGAGGTCGGCTCGCCGACGCCGGGGGCCAGACGACGGATGTCGAGCGCTTCTTCAAGGGCGCAGTGGGTCTATTCCGGGAGATCGCCGCTCCTTTCCACATGGCGGTGACGCTGCTCGAGCACGGTGAGTGGCTGATCGGCCAAGAACGCGAGGAGGAGTCTAGGCCGCTCCTGTCTGAGGCCCAGGAGATTTTCGAGCGGCTCAAGGCGAGGCCCTGGATGGAGCGGACAGCGGCGGCCGCGCCGGAGGCCCGGGCGGTGGCCGATCGGTGATCTGCGCAGCTTGCGGGACCGATAACGCCAACACCCGGAAGTTCTGCCGCGAGTGCGGTCAGGCGCTCTCGATCTCGTGCTCGAACTGTGGAGCCGCCAACGTTCCTGAGGACAAGTTCTGCGGCGAATGCGGAACGCCCCTGGCCGGCCAAGCCCAAGCCGCAGCCACCCCGACGGCGACATCGCCCTCTGCTGGGCCGGCCGCCGAGCGGCGCCTGGTCTCGGTCCTCTTCGCCGACCTCGTCGGCTTCACGAGCCTGTCGGAGCGCCGGGACGCCGAGGAGGTCCGTGAGCTCCTCACCCGGTACTTCGACACCTGCCGGAGGCTCATCGAGCGCTACGGCGGGATCGTCGAGAAGTTCATCGGCGATGCCGTCATGGCGGTGTGGGGGACCCCCGTCGCGACGGAGGACGATGCGGAGCGAGCGGTCCGCGCCGCCCTCGAGCTAACAGCCGCGGCCTCAGCGTTGGGCGAGGAGCTCGGCGAACCCACGATCCGGGCGAGGGCCGGCGTATTGACCGGGGAGGCCGCGGTCACGATCGGCGCGGAAGGCCAGGGCATGGTCGCTGGAGACCTGGTCAACACGGCGTCGCGGATCCAGGCGGAGGCCCCACCCGGGGCGGTGTGCGTGGGCGAATCCACCAAGAGGGCAACCGACGCAACGATCGTCTACGAAGACGCGGGTTCACACGAGCTCAAAGGGAAAGCCAGCCTCGTCCCATTGTGGCGGGCGGTCCGCGTGATTGCCGGCGCCAGGGGCACCTTGAAACCTCACGGGCTCGAAGCTCCCTTCGTTGGACGTGACCGCGAGCTCCGGCTGGTGAAGGAGCTGTTCCACGCATCGGCCGAGGAGAAGAAGGCGCACCTCGTGTCCGTGGTCGGAATCGCCGGGATCGGCAAGTCGCGCATCACCTGGGAGTTCTACAAGTACTTCGATGGCCTCGTCGACGTGACGTGGTGGCATCGTGGCCGATGTCCATCGTACGGCGATGGGGTGACGTACTGGGCCCTCGCCGAGATGGTGAAGATGCGGGCCCGCATTGCCGAGGACGAGGAACCGATTTCGGCGATGGCCAAGCTGCGCGAAACGCTAGAGGAGCATGTCCAGGATCCCGAGGAGCGCATGTGGATCGAGCCGCGTCTCTCGCAGCTGCTTGGCCTCGAGGACCACGCCGCCCGCGACCGCGAAGATCTGTTCGCCGGATGGCGCCGTTTCTTCGAGCGCCTGGCGGAGCAGCACCCCTGCGTCCTGGTCTTCGAGGACATGCAGTGGGCCGACGGGTCGCTTCTGGATTTCATCGAGTACCTGCTTGAGTGGTCGAGGAGCTTTCCGATCTTCGTGGTCACCCTGGCTCGGCCGGAGCTCATGGACCATCGCCCGAATTGGGGCGCAGGCTGGCGCAACTTCACGTCGCTGTACCTTGAGCCCCTCCCGTCCGAGGCCATGCACCAGCTCATGTCGGGACTGGTCCCCGGCCTCCCGCCCGACATGGTGGAGCGGATCCTCGAGCGCGCGGGAGGCGTACCGCTATACGCCGTCGAGACCGTCCGGATGCTGCTCGATCGAGGTCTGCTCGCCCAGGAGGGCGCCGCGTACCGACCGAGCGGGCTGGTCGAATCGCTGGAGGTCCCGGAGACTCTCCACGCGCTGATCGCGGCCCGGCTCGATGGGTTGTCCCAGGATGAGCGGCGCATCGTTCAGGATGGGTCCGTCCTCGGCAAGACGTTCTTTAAGCAGGGCCTCGCTATGGTCTCCAGTATGTCGGAAGAGGAGCTAGAGCCAATACTCGCCTCGCTCGTCCGCAAGGAGGTGCTCTCCTCCCAGGCCGACCCTCGTTCGCCGGAGCGAGGGCAATACGGGTTCCTACAGGACCTCGTAAAGCGCGTCGCGTACGAGATGCTCTCGAAGAAGGAGCGCAAGGCCAAGCACTTGGCGGCGGTTGCCTTCATCGAGCAGGGATGGGCCGGTGAGGAGGACGAGATCGTCGAGGTCCTGGCCGCGCACTTGGTCCAGGCGTACGAGGTGGTGCCGGATGCCGCCGATGCACCTGAGATCCGTTCGAAAGCGCGCGAACTGCTTGTGCGTGCGGGCCAGCGGGCCGCCTCGCTTGCCGCCAGCCGGGGTGCGCAGCGGTACTTCGAGCGGGCGATCGAGCTCACCGAGGACTCGATGCAGCTGGCGACCCTGCACGAGAGTGCCGGCCGAGCCGCGTGGGAAGCAGGGCGCAGCGACGAGGCGCGGGATCACTTCGAAGCAGCGATTGCGCTTCTCGAGACCGAAGGGGAGATGCATGCCGCCGCACGCGTCTCCTCACGGCTTGGCGAAGTGGATCATGCGACGGGCCGACTCGACAAGGGGATCGATAGGATGGAGCGAGCCTTTCACGTCCTCGTCAACGGGGGGGAAGCCGACGACGACCTGGCAAGGCTCGCAGCCTCGCTTGCCCGCCTCCACTACTTCGCAGGCAATCGCGACATTGCTGCCGAACGGGTCGACGTTGCCCTGGAGATCGCCGAGAAGCGCCGGCTTGCCGAGGTGCTGTCGCAGGCCCTCAACACGAAGGGCATCATCGCGTTGTCCCGGATCCGAGTTGAAGAAGCGCTCGCGTTCCTGAATCACGCACTCAAGATGGCGCTCGATCACGATATCCCGTCGGCAGCGCTTCGCGCCTACAACAACATCGGCTATGCAATGGGGATCCTCGACCGCCACGAGGACGAGATCAGGGTCGTCCAGCCGGCGATCGAGCTCGCCCGCCGGGTGGGGGATCGCCCATGGGAATGGGCCCTTTCGGCCGGGACGATGGCGCCTCTCTTCTATACCGGACGCTGGGACGAGGCGCTCGCAGTAGCGGCCGAGATCGTCGAGGCGCCGGACTTCGATCCGAAGATCGTGCCCGTGGAGTTCTTCGCCATCATTCCGCTCTACATCCACCGGGACGAGCTTCACGAGGCGGAGAAGACGCTGTCGATGACCGGTGCGACCGATACGTCGGAGGACGTCCAGACGCGCGCCGTCTACGATCTCACGCAGGCGATGCTTAAACGAGCGGCGGGAGATGTCGCGGGCGCGTTGACGGCCGCCGAGCGAGCCTTCGAGGCAGGTGCTCATATCGGCGTTGTCCATCCACTGGTCAAGGACGGCCTGACCGAGGCACTTGAGGCGGCGTTCATGCTTCGATCGTGGCCGAAGGCAGAGGAGCTGCTGACCCGTATCGATTCGCTTTCGCCCGCCGAACTCACGCCCTTCTACGCGGCGCAGCGAGCCAGGTACGGAGGTCGTCTCTCGGCAGCACGGGGAGAAGACCAGGCAGTGGAGCGACGATTCAAGGCCGCTGCCGGCCTCTTTCGCGAGATCGTCATGCCGTTCTGGCTCGCGGTTACTCTGCTGGAGCATGCGGAATGGCTCATTCGGCAACAGAGAACCGATGACGCGCAACCGCTCTTCGAGGAAGCCCGCGCGATCTTCGAACGGCTGAAGGCAAAGCCTTGGCTCGAGCGGCTCCGTGGTGTTGGGGACCTCGGGGCGGCGAGCCTCGTTGAGGCTGAGCCATGATCTGTTCGAGTTGCGGTACCGAGAACGAGTCCGCCCGAAAGTTCTGCCTCGAGTGCGGCGCGGGGCTCGTGCTCGCCTGCTCATCCTGCGGAGCGGGGAACGCGCCCAACGCGAAGTTCTGCGGCGAGTGCGGGACGTCGCTGACGGATCCATCCCTTACCCGTCCGGAGCGCGTCTCGACCGGTCCGACGCGCCAGCCTGCTGCCGCCGAGCGACGGCTCGTTTCCGTCCTCTTCGCCGACCTCGTCGGATTCACGACGCTCTCGGAGTCCCGCGACGCCGAGGAGGTCCGCGAGCTCCTGTCGAGGTACTTCGATACGTGTCGCACCCTGATCGCTCGATACGGGGGAGTAGTGGAGAAATTCATCGGCGACGCGGTGATGGCCGTCTGGGGCGCCCCGGTTGCGACGGAGGATGACGCCGAACGAGCAGTGCGCGCGGCGCTCGAGCTCACCGACGCCGTCACTGCGCTCGGCCGCGACATCGAAGCGCCGGACCTTCGAGCGCGTGCTGGAGTCCTGACCGGCGAAGCCGCCGTCAACCTCGGCGCGGAGGGCCAGGGCATGGTGGTCGGGGACCTCGTCAACACGGCCTCACGCGTCCAGTCGCTGGCTCCAACGGGCTCCGTCCTGGTCGGCGAATCCACCTGGAGGGCCACGGAGGGCTCCATCGTCTACGAGGAAGCCGGACCCTTCGAGCTGCGAGGAAAGAGTGAACCTGTTCAATTGTGGCGCGCCATGCGCGTGGTCGGCGCTCGTGGTGGCGCGCTTCGATCGGCGGGCCTGGAGGCTCCGTTCGTCGGCCGCGACAGGGAACTCCGGCTCATCAAGGAACTCTTCCACTCCAGCGCCGAGGAGGGAAGGGCCCACCTCGCGTCCGTGCTCGGCATCGCGGGCCTGGGGAAATCGCGCTTGCTCTGGGAGTTCTTCAAGTACGTCGACGGCCTCGTCGACGTCACGTACTGGCATCGAGGGAGATGTCTCGCGTACGGAGAGGGCGTCACGTACTGGGCGCTGGCCGAGATGGTGAAGAGCCACGCGCGCATCCTCGAGGACGAGGATCCGGAAACCGCGTTGGTCAAACTGCGAAAGTCCGTTCAGGAGCACCTTCCTGATCCGGAGGAGCAACGTTGGGTCGAGCCGCGTCTTGCTCATCTGTTGGGTTTGGAGGAGCGGGCCGCTCAGGAGCGCGAGGAGCTGTTCAGCGCGTGGCGGCTGTTCTTCGAGCGGCTGGCCGACCAGCGGGTCACCGTGCTCGTCTTCGAGGACCTGCATTGGGCGGATCCTTCCCTCGTCGACTTCATCGAGTACCTGCTCGATTGGTCCCGGAACCATCGGATCTTCGTGTTGACGCTGGCCCGCCCGGAGCTCATGGACCGATTCCCCGGCTGGGGCGCGGGTGCCCGGAACTTCACGTCGATCTCCCTCGAGCCGCTCGACGACCGAGCTATGCAGCAGATGTTGGCGAGCCTGGTCCCGGGGCTGCCCGATGAGCTTCGAGCGAGGATCCTGGAACGGGCCGAGGGCATCCCGCTGTACGCGGTGGAGACCGTGCGGATGTTGCTCGACCGCAGCCTGCTTGCCAGGGAGGGCAGCGTGTACCGGCTCACCGGTCCGATCGAGACACTCGAGGTGCCGGAGTCACTTCACGCTCTCATCGCGGCCCGCCTCGACGGCCTGCTGGCCGAGGAACGCTTGCTCATCCAGGACGGTTCGGTGCTGGGACGAACATTCACCAAGGCCGCATTAGCAGCGGTGATGGGTCGCCGGGCTCAGGATGTCGAACTGCTGCTCGCATCGCTCGTACGCAAGGAGGTGTTGCAGGTTCAGGCCGACCCGCGATCACCCGAGCGCGGTCAGTACGGCTTCCTCCAGGATCTCGTCAGAAAGATCGCGTACGAGACCCTTTCGAAGAAGGAGCGCAAGGCCCGGCATCTGTCGGTCACCGAGCACCTCCGTGCGAGTGGCGAAGAGGACGAGGTGATCGAGGTGGTGGCCTCGCACTACCTGGCGGCATACATGGCGGTGCCCGATGCGAGCGATGCCGATGAGATCCGGGCCGCGGCTCGCGACGCGCTCGTGAAGGCAGGTGAGCGTGCGGCGTCGCTTGCCGCGAGCGAGGAGGCCAAGACGTACTTCGAGCGCGCGGCCGGGCTCACGGAGGCTCCCGACGAGCAGGCGTCGCTGCTCGAGCGTGCGGGGACGATGGCGCTGGCGGCGGGAGGGCTCGATGAGGCCCGCATCCACCTGGAGGCCGCGATGGTTCTCTACGAGGCCGAAGGGCAACCGCGGCCCGCCGCCCGCGTATCGGCCCGGCTGGCGGAGGTGGATCGGGCGGCGGGGCGGCTCGCCGAGGCGATCGACAGGATGGAGAAGGCCTTTGCCGGCCTTTCGACCGAGGAGCCGGACGAGGACCTCGCAACGCTCGCCGCCGAGCTCGGCCGGCAGCATTTCTTCGAGGGCGATCTCGATGCCGCGGGTCGATGGATCGAGGTCGCACTGGACGTTTCGGAGAAGTTGCGGCTCCCCGAGGTGCTCTCGCAGGCCCTCAACACGAAAGGGCTCATCGCGGTATGGCGCGGGCACCCCGAGGAGGCTGCGGGTCTCCTGAAGCACGCGCTCGACGTCGCGCTCGAGCACGATGCTACGTCGGCGGCCCTGCGTGCCTTCGTCAATCTGGCCGAAGGGTTCTCCAGGGGAGATCGGTACGAGGAGGCGATCGAATACCACGAGCGGGCCCGATCCCTCGCCCGAAAGGTTGGCAATCGGTTCTGGGAGTGGGTGTTCCTCTCCGAGTCCGCGTACCCGCTCATGCAGACCGGGCGATGGGACGAGGTGCTCTCGTCGCTGACGGAGATCCCCCGAGACCAATGGGTGCTGGCGGATGTCGTCGGTTTTCCGCTGGCGGTACCCGAGATCCACGTGCATCGAGGAGAGCTCGACGAGGCCAGGCGCGGGATCGAGCTCCTCGAACGGTACGAGGGCTCCGCGGATCTGCAGGAGCGATCGGTCTTCGCGGCGGCGAAGGCCGTGGTCCTTATCGGCGAGCAACGGTACCCGGAAGCCCTCGCCGCAGCTCGATTCGCCTTCACCGAGGGAGCACGCGCGTACGGCCCGAATCACCTCATGGTGAAGACCGGGTTCGTCTTCGCAGCGGAAGCGGCCAGTGCACTCGGGGACACGCCGGCTTTGAGTGAGGTTCTCGAGTTCGCCGAGGGCCTGTCCGCGGGAGAGTCTTCCCCTTTCATTGAGGCGCATGCAAGGAGGTTCCGCGCCCGGCTGGCGGTGTCGGCGGGTGACGATCCCACCTCGGGCTTCAAGACCGCCACCGGCATGTTCCGTGAGATGGGCGTTCCTTTCTGGATGGCCGTAACGCTCCTGGAGCGCGGCGAGTGGCTCGTGCAGCAGGGGCGAGCGGACGAAGCGGAGCCCGCGCTCGCGGAAGGGCGTGAGACGTTCGAGCGGTTGGCGGCCCGTCCCTGGCTGGAGCGTCTCGAGAAGGCGAGCTCGATCGTTTCGCTTTCCTGACCCGGCTGCTAGCCTCGGGCGATGGGTTCGATTGGTTCCGTTCTGGTCGCGATGTCGGGTGGGGTGGACTCGTCGGTCTCGGCGTGCCTGCTCGCCGAGCAGGGCTACGAGGTGCTCGGCTCCCACATGGAGCTCGTGCATCTGGCAGAGGGCGTGGACCATGGCTGCTGCGGGCCGAGCGCCCGGGCGGACGCCGAGGCGGTGGCCCGCATCGG
>JBIOUU010000175.1:0-8650 GCA_044867345.1 Actinomycetota bacterium | reverse complement strand
GCCGTCGGGGTTCCATTCCGCCAACTGGCGCACAATGGAGTGGTCGACGTTGATCATGTTCATGCGATCTCGATCCTCTCGAGCTTCGTCTGCGCGCCGGTGTCGGCGACCCGCGTTTCGATCAGCGTCTTCGCCGCGAGGAGGAACTCGCGGGCCGCGACCAGGAGATGATCCACCACCTCCGGACTGGACCGGTCCACCGTCGAAAGGGCCAAGCCGATGGGGCAGAACGTGATGGGACACACGTGCTGGCCTCGCCGATCCTGGTCCTTCGGCGGGGCGGCCGCCCTCCCGCTTCTTCCGGGTCGTCCATCAGACATTCGCTCTCCCCCTCCGGGGGTTCCGGGCGTCCCGCGAGGAGCTGGGCTCGGGCTCCTTGGAGAACGCGATCTCGAGATGGTCGCCGACGAAGTTCGCTCCTCGGACCTCCAGCCGCTTCAGGGTCTGGGGCAGGATAAGGTTCCGCTTGTACGAGCCCACCCGGACGAACAGCTCGTCCCCTCGGCGGTGGACGTCCATGTCGGCCCGTGAGACGAACGGCAGCCGCATGGTGAGGGAGTAGCCATTCCCCCGGCGGCGAACCCTGATGGGATCGTCCTGGTACAGGATCCCGGTGACGTCGTTGTCTGCGTAGACCTCCCTTCCCATCTCCTCCAGCAGCTCGACGCCGACCATCTCCCGGTCGAACAGCCGGGCGGTGAGGATGGGGACGGGCTCGAAGGATTCGCGCACCGTCTGCAGGTGCTCCGCCTGGATGTCCTTCCACTTGCCGAAGTACGGGTCGGTGACATCGTCGGGGATGATGCGGTTCACGATCACCGCGTCAACGCGATACCCGAAGAGCCCGAGATACGTGTAGGTTCGCCTGGCCTCGGCGATGACCATCTTCTCCGGGTTGACCACCAGCCGGACGGTCGACGTGCGCTCGTCGGTCAGGATCCGCCGCACCGCCTCCAGGTTGTGGTGCAGCCGCTCCACGGCGCCGAAGAACTGGTCCCCGGCGATGGGGAGTGTGGTGATCTTCGTCACGAGCGGACGGACCGCCTTCACCACGCGGCGCTCCACCGGGAAGATCCGCTCGATGTACCAGTTCATCACCTCGGGGAGCGAGAGGAGACGGAGCGTCTCGGCCGTCGGCGCGCAGTCCACCACCAGGAGGTCGTACCTGCTCTCGTCGACGTGGCGCTTGACGTCGATCAGGCTGAAGATCTCGTCCAATCCGGGGATCACGGAGAGCTCCTCGGCCTGGATGGTCTCGACGCCGGCCCAGTTCATCAGCTGGATGAAGTACTCCTGGATCTCCCGCCAGTTGGACTCCAATCGGGCCTGGGCATCGATCTGCTCCGCCCACAGGCTCTCGGAGATGGCGGTGGCCCGGTCCACCACCTCGCGGTCGAATGAGTCGGCGAGCGAATGCGCGGGGTCGGTACTCATGATCAACGTCCGAGCGCCGGCCTGAGCCGCCTTCACGGCGGTCGCGGCGGCAATGGTCGTCTTGCCCACGCCGCCCTTTCCCGTGAAGAGCAGGACTCGCATCTCCGGCTAGCTTAGCGAGTCCTCGCCTAGCCCAGCTCGACCCGCCGCTTCAGCCCCTCGAGCGCATTCTCGATCACGCGTTTGGCCCCCTGGGTCCTGACGAATCCCGGGAGCAGGACCCCGAGCTCGACGCTCAGCCGGTAGGTGACCTCGGTCTCTCGGTCCCCCACCTCGTTCAGCAGATATTCACCGCTGATGTTGCTGACGGCCCCGCGGGCCTCCTTCGTCACCCAGGAGACGCCGGCGTCGCCGGGCGCGTACCGGTAGGCGAGCGTATAGGACGCCCGTCCCAGGACCGGCACGTCGACCTCGAAGGCGACCTCCGTCCCCACCCCGCCGGCCCCGCGTTGGAGGACCCGTGCCGTCTTCACGTCCGCCCACTCAGGATAGGCCTCGTAGTCGCTGATCACGTCCATGACCTCGGCCGCGGACGCCTCGATGAGGATGGTCCCTTCGGCGTGCTCCCCCATGCCGCAGGGAATGGTAGCGGCCGCTACCGGCTGCGGACCGCAGGCAGAGCGACGGCCGTGGCCAGGGCCACCGCGACCAGGATCAGACCGACCAGGCCCCACAGGAGCGTTCGGGGGGCGATGAGGGGGTCGACCCCCGAGGCCACGCGATGGGCGTCGATGGCGGAGGTGGACCAGGCCACGAGCGAGGCCACGAGGAACAGGGAGAAGAGCAGCGCGGTCGACCCCAGGCCGCCCCGTCCCAACCTCGATATCACGAGGAGCAACATGGTGCCGAACGGGACGAGGAACGCCACCACCCGCGCGATGCCGTCCAGCGACCGCCCGCACTTCCACTGTCCCAGCCCTGGACAGAGGAGCGACCACAGGGCCGCCGTCTTCGGATCGACCTGGGGAAGCGGCTCGCTTTCGTGGAACAGCCGGGCGAAGGACGTGCCGCATGAAACGCACAGGTTCATCGCGATGGGGTTCTGGTTGCCGCACACCGGACACGGCCACGCCGGCTCGCCATCGGTACGGAGCCGCGGGGCGGTGGCCTTCGCGTGCGAGGGCGTCCGAGGGGCTTCCAAGGACGCATAGCACTGCCCGCACCAGTCCGCGTCGGCCGAGGCCAAAGCACCGCAGCTCGGACACCGGCGTTCCACGCTCATCGCGCTCATCACACGACCTATTTCGGCTCGGATTTCCGCCCGGTGAAGCCCGGGCCGTGCCTCGGCGAGGGGCGTCGCCTCAGGCCTGGGCGTCCCGGAGCCACCGGCCGAGCTGCGCCGCGGCCCGGGGCCACGTGTAGAAGCGCTCGACCCGCTCCCGGCCGGCCTTGCCCATGCGCTCGGCCAGGGCGGGGTCCTCGAGCAACCTCGAGACGCCGTCCGCGACCTGCTCCACGTTCCGACCGTCCACCAGGATCCCGGTCTCGCCGTCGAGCAACGATTCCCGCGCTCCCCCGGAGTCGCCCACGACCACCGGGCGCCCACACGCCGCGGCCTCGATGAAGACGTTGCCCCACCCCTCCACCTCCAGGCCGCCGAGGCGAGTGCGGCACGGCATGGCGAACACGTCACCCGCGGCGTAGTAGGTCGGCAACTCCGCTTCGGAGACCTGCCCGGCGAACACAACGGATCCTGAGGGGGCGAGCGCGGCCATCCGTTCCAGCGTCGAGCGATACGGGCCGTCGCCCACCACGAGCAGCGCGGCGTCGGGCACCCGCCGTCGGACGAGCGGCATCGCCCGGATCAGCACGTCCTGGCCCTTCCGGGCCACCAACCGGCTCACGCATGCCACCACCGGCCGGCCGGCTAGGCCGTGGCGTTCGAGCACCTGATCGGTTGAGAGGCCGGGACGGAACGCCTCGACGTGGGCGCCCGGATACATCACGGATACCGGGACGTCCTCGGGTACCGCGGTCCGCACCACGCGCGCGATGAACGCGCTGCACATCACGGGGACACGCGCGGCCCGCGCCGTCATGTACGCGACCGAGGCGTGGGCCCCGGGCAGGAGCGATAGCCAATAGTCGAACCCGTGCGCCGCCACGAGGTACGGGATGCCCCGGCGGGCGAGGCTCGGTCCCATGGCGGCCAGTGGCGCGGCGTCCCCGAACAGGACGACCTGCATCCCGGATCCGTGGACGAGTTCCGATAGCAGTCGTCGCGTGGCCGGCGTCGGCCACAGGAAACGACGAGGCGCTCGAACGATACGGTAGGGTTCGCCGGCGTCGAACGCGTCGGTCCCCCCCCAGGAAGGGGCGAGGACGGTGATCCGGTCGGACGGGAGTTCGCGTACCAAGGCGTGAAGCGTCCGCTGGATCCCACCAACCCGCGGGGGGAAGTCGTTCGTGACCAGCAGTGTCCGCGGGATCTCCACGGCCGCCTATCCTCTCAGAAGGTGGATGCGCACAGGCTCGAGGAACAGGTCGATGCGCTCGACGAGGGTCGGGCGTTCGTCGATGGCGCTCGGCTCCGCGCGGTCGAGGTGACGGGGAGCGACGCGGGCCGGTGGTTGAACGATCTGGTGACCGCGTCCGTGGAGGCCGTTGCCCCGGGCGGCTCGGCCCGCTCGCTCCTTCTCACCCCCACGGGCCGGGTGCGAGCCGATTTCCACCTCGTCCGGTTCGATGGCGGGTTCCTTCTCGTCCAGGAGCCAGATCAACCCGCCGCCATCGATGACCTGCTCCAGCCGTTCGTGCTGTCATCCGACGTCACTCTGCGACGCGCGGAAGAGGCTCACATCGTCCTGATGCCCTCGGAGCGGGGATGGACGGTGGCACGGGCCCCTGGTGACGGAGCTGTCGAGGCGAGCGCAGAAGCCGGCGAGGTGTGGCGGATCCGGCGAGGAGTGCCGCGGTTCCCAACGGATCTGGACGAGGAATCGCTTCCCGCCGAAGCCGGACTGGAATTCCTCATCGACTTCACCAAAGGATGCTTCCTGGGCCAGGAGGCGGTGGCCAAGGTCCGAAACCTCGGTCACCCACCACGGGCCGTCCTGGCCCTCGGGGCGGCCGTTCCCGTGCGGTCCGATGAACCCGTCTTCGCCGATGGCCGGGAGGTCGGCAGGGTCACGAGCGCGGCCCCGTCGCGCGAGGGGTTCGCCGTGCTCGCGCGGGTCCGGTGGGACGCGAGGACACGTCGGCTGATCACGGCCTCGGGTGGCGAGCTCGCGCTCGCGTGAGGCCGTTTCGGTTCCCCCGTTACTACGGCGGTCGAGACTTTTCAAGACTTCATTTGGCCCTCGACCGCGGACGAGAATGGACTACGTGCCCGAACGGCTGCCCAGCCGCTGGTCAGACTCGATATGGACCTCGGGGGGGATCGACTGGTGAGCAAGGAGCGCGTGAGCGGCATCGACCTCAGGACACTTCCACGCAACCCTTCACCGCCGGACATGTGGCAGGACAAGGCGGCCTGCCATGGCCTCGACCCCGACGTGTTCTTCCCCACCTCCGAGGAGGAGGCGGGGCCGGCGCTCGCCTACTGCTCGGCCTGCGGCATCCGCGAGATGTGCCTGGCTTGGGCGCTCAAGAACGGCGAGCGCTACGGGGTATGGGGCGGCCTGACGGAACAGCAGCGCCGGCGCCTGGTCCGGTTCGTGGCCTGACCGTCCCGGCTGGTCACCCCGGGGCCGGGCTGCCCATACTGGCTGGCCCATGAGCGACGTCACGGTCAAGGCGGCGGCGCCGCTTCGCATCAGCTTCGTGGGGGGCGGGACCGACTTCCCCCACTGGTATGACCTGCACGGGGGTGCCGTTCTCTGCGCGACGATCGACCATCACGCCGAGGCCACGCTCCGGCCTCGGGACGACGATCGCATCCGGATCCGATCGCTCGACCTCCATCAAATCGTCCAGTACCGCCTGTACGAATCGCCTGATTACGACGGCGTGATGGACCTGCCGAAGGCCGCCATCGACCGCGTCGGCGTCCATCGGGGGGTCGACGTCGAGGTCCGCTGCGACGCGCCGCCCGGAAGCGGCCTGGGTGGCTCCTCCGCAGTGGTGACCGCGGTGGTCGGTGCCCTCGCCGCCTTCGCGGGCCGTTCGTTCACCGCGAACGAGCTGGCTCGGACGAGCTACGCGATCGAACGTGAGGACCTGGGGATCGCCGGAGGTTGGCAGGACCAGTATGCGGCGGCGTACGGGGGCTTCAACCTCCTCGAGTTCTCCGCGCAGCGGGTCGACGTCACGCCGGTCCGCGTAGGGCCAGAGGTGCTCGGACGGCTGCAGGCGAACCTCCTGCTCTGCTACACGGGACAGGTCCGGGCGAACCTCGGGCTGATCGATACGCAGATCCGGCTGTTCCGGGAGGGGCGCGAGGAAACGATGCAGGGGATGAAGCAGCTCCAGGCGATGGCCTACGAGATGCGGGATGCCCTGGAGTCCGGCGACATGGACGGCCTGGGCGAGATGTTGCACGAGGCGTACGAGAGCAAGAAGCGGATGAACCCGCACATCGCCGAGGGCACGAGGATCGAGCGCCTGTTCGACGCGGCCACGAGCGCCGGGGCCACCGGAGGGAAGATCTGCGGGGCCGGCGGCGGTGGATACCTCCTCCTGTATTGCCGGGAGGAGCGCCAGCCCGAGGTACGGGCCGCGCTCGAGCGCCTGGGAGGCACGCTTGTCTCGTTCGAGTTCACACCGACCGGGGTCCAGGCGCAGGTGGGAGACGCAGTGTGGAGGCCCGGACGTCGATGACCGGCCGGTTCGTGCTGCTCGACCGGGACGGGACCATCAACCGGGAAGTCGACCACATCGACCACCCCGACCAGGTGGCCCTCATCCCCGGCGCCGCGGCGGCGCTGCGCGATCTGCGTTCAGCCGGCCTGGGGCTCGTCGTCCTCACGAATCAGGCGAATGTGGGGCGCGGGCTCCTCCCGGCGGACCGGCTGGAGGAGATCAATGGCCGGCTCGCGGCACTCCTCTCCGACGAGGACGTGCGGCTCGACGGCGTGTACGTCTGCCCCCACGCACCCGAGGAGGCGTGCGAATGCCGCAAGCCCCGCCCCGGACTGGCCCTCCGGGCTGCGGCGGACCACGGGTTTCGGCCGAACGAGGCATTCGTCGTCGGTGACCACGCCGCCGACATGGGACTGGGCCGAGCCATCGGGGCCGTCACGATCCTGGTGCGCACGGGACACGGGGAGGACGAGCTCGCGACCGGAGCGAGCGCCCGGGCCGACCATGTCGTGGCCGACCTCTCCGATGCGGCCGATGTGATCCTCGACATCGTCCTCTCGGAGGCCAGGCGGTGAACGTCGCGGACCGCATCGCCGCGTATCTGCGCCAGACCCTTGACACCGTGTCGGCGACCGCGGAGAGCTGCTCCGAGGAGATCGCCAGAGCGGCCGCCTCCATCGCCGAGTGCGTCCGCGGTGGCGGCAAGGTCCTGATCTGCGGGAACGGCGGGAGCGCAGCCGACAGCCAGCACCTTGCCGCGGAGCTGGTCAGCACCCTGACCCTGGACCGCCGGCGGCCGGCCATCCCGGCCGTGGCCCTCACGACCGACACGTCGATCCTGACGGCGGTGTCGAACGACTTCGGCTTCGAGGGCGTGTTCGCCCGACAGGTCGAAGCCCTGGGAACGGCCGGTGACCTGTTGATCGGCATCTCGACGAGCGGCAACTCCGAGGACGTCGTCCTTGCCATGGAACAGGCGGCGCGGCAGGGGATGCGGACCGTCGCGCTGACCGGGGAGTCCGGCGGGAAGGTCGCGCCCCTCGCCGACGTGGCCATCCTGGTCCCGAGCTCGGAGACCTCGCACATCCAAGAGGCCCATCTGGCGGTGGAACAGCTCATCGCCTTCCTGGTGGAGGACGAGCTCTACCCACGTCGCTAGCCCGGGACTTGACCATCGAACACGTGTTCGGTATCGTCGGGTGCCCGCGGCCCCGGCGGAGGCCGTCGGATGCTGGCCCAACCGGTCCAGACCACCTTGCAGGAGGCGATCCCTCTCCAAGAGGTGACGTTCTGCATCGTCGACCTGGAGACCACCGGGGGCTCTCCGACCGACTCGCGGATCACCGAGATCGGGGCGGTGAAGTTCCGGGGTGGTGAACGGGTCGGGGTGTTCGAGACGCTCGTGGATCCCGGGACATCGATCCCCAGGTTCATCACCCACCTCACCGGCATCGACGACGCCACCGTTCGCGACGCACCGGCCCTGGAATGGGCGCTCCCGGCGTTCGTCGAGTTCGCCCGGGGGTGCGTGTTCGTGGCACACAACGCCCGGTTCGACTTCACGTTCCTGAACGCGAGCCTGGTTCGCCTGGACTACGAGCCGCTTCCACCGCCGCCCGTGTGCACGGCACGGTTGGCTCGCCGCGTCGTATGGCCCGACGTGCCGAACGTGCGGCTCCAGACGCTCGCCCAGTACTTCCGGACGGGCGCGCGGCCGACGCATCGGGCCCTCCCAGATGCGGAGGCGTGCGCCGAGGTCTTCCACGGCCTCCTCGACCTCGGCGGGCGGCTGGGGATCCTGACCCTCGGCGACCTCCACGGCGCCGTGACCGCACGAGGGCGCCCGAACTTCGGGAAGATCCGGCTGGCCGACCACCTTCCCCGGGGGCCCGGCGTCTACCTGTTCAAGGGCCGCGACGGGCGAGTCCTCTACGTGGGCAAGTCCAAGGACATCCGTGGCCGGGTGAAGAGCTATTTCTACGGCGACTCCCGCAAGCAGGTCCAGGATCTCCTCACCGAGACCGCCGCCGTGGACGGGATCCGGTGCAGCTCCGAACTCGAGGCGCTGGTGCTCGAAGCCCGGCTGATCCGGTCGCACCGGCCCAAGCACAACCGGAGGGGCAAGCGCTGGCGCCGGTACGCGTACCTGAAGGTGGACACGGCGGAGGCGTTCCCCCGCATCAAGGTGGTCCGCGAGCCGAAGGGGGAGGGGGCGTTCCTCGGGCCCTTCGGCACGACCGAGCTGGCCCGGCTGGCCAAGGAGGCGCTGGAAGAGGCGTTCCCCATCCGCCGGTGCACGAAGGCCATGGGGGCCTCCACCCGGTTCTCGGCGTGCGCACTCGGCGAGATGGGTCGCTGCGTCGCCCCCTGCGACGGCCGCGTGAGCCTCGAGCGCTACGGAGAGCTCGTCCGGAGCCTCCTCTCCTCCCTTTCGTCTCCGGGCGGGCTCCTCGCGGCGCTCGAGGTGCGGATGGAC
>JBIOUU010000174.1:0-5390 GCA_044867345.1 Actinomycetota bacterium | reverse complement strand
GTCGCGCCTCACCGGCGAACAGCACCGAGAGATCGCGCAGGCGACCGCGCGATCCGCCCGAGAGAAGCGACACGGCTTCCGCGATGTCGAGGGCGTTGCCGATGGCCCCGCCCAGCGGCTGAGACATGTCGGTCACCGCGGCCCGGCAGGATCTTCCCCAATCGGCGGCCAGGGTGGTGCACGTTTCGGCCAGGGCCCTGGCATCCTCCGCCGTCTTCATGAACGCCCCGGTGCCGGCCTTCACGTCGAGCAGGATGAGCTCGGTCTCCACGGCGAGCTTCTTCGACATCACGCTCGCCGCGATGAGCGGGATGGACGGCACGGTGGCGGTGGCATCGCGGAGCGCGTACAGGGCGCCGTCGGCGGGGACGATGTCGTGGGTCTGCGCCGCCACGACGCATCCGACTCGCTCCACCTGGCGCACGACCTCCTCGGGCGACAGGTCCGTGCGAAGTCCAGGGATGGACTCGAGCTTGTCCAGGGTCCCGCCCGTGTGCCCCAGCCCCCGGCCGGAGAGCTTGGCCACCGCCAGGCCGAGCGACGCCGCCAACGGGGCGAACGCCAGGGTCACGCCGTCGGCTACGCCGCCCGTCGAGTGCTTGTCCACGGTGGGGCGGGATACCCCGGTCAGCGCGACGGTCCTGCCGGACTCCACCATCGCCCGCGTCAGGGCCAACGTCTCGCCCGGGTCCAGCCCTCGGATGAACGCCGCCATCAGGAAGGCGGCGGCCTGGTAGTCGGGGATCTCGCCCCGGCCGAACCCCGTGACGAAGCCGGCCAGGTCCTCGGGGGCCAGTCGCCTTCCGTCCCGCTTGAGGGCAAGCACGTCTCGAGGGTCCTGCACCGTCACGTCGTGGTCGCCTTCTCCGTATCGCCCCGGGCCAGAGCACCGTCGACCTCATCTCGAGACTTGCCGGGCCGTGGGCAGAGCTCAAGAGGCGAACCGTCAACCTTCGCTCGAGGGAAGCCTCGACCGGCGCCCCTCACAGCCCGATCTCCGGGGCGAAGCTCTCCCCCGCCAGGCCCTCCGTCTTGACGGCCAGGAGGTCGGCGACCGTTGCCCCAAGGTCGGCGAACGTGGGACGCGTCCCCAGATCGACGGGGCCGTCCGGCACGCCGGCCACGAGGAGCGGCGTGCGCTCCCGGGAATGGTCCGTGGGCGGGGTGGTGGGGTCGCACCCGTGGTCCCCGGTGAGGAACATCACTCCGCCGTCGAGGGCTGCCTCCAGCTCGGCGAGGCGAGGGTCAAGGGCCTCGATGCACGCGGCGTAGCCCACCGGATCGTTGCGATGGCCGTACTTGCTGTCGAAGTCCACGAGGTTGGTGAATACCAGCGCCGGCGACGGCCGGCCCAGGTATTCGAGCGTGATGTCGACGCCGTGGTCGTTCGAGTCGGAGTAGCGGGCCTCGGTCATCCCCTGTCCGGCGAAGATGTCCTGGATCTTCCCCACGCCGTACACGCCGACCCCATCGTCACGGCAGAAGTCCAAGAGGGTCTTCCCCGGAGGTGGCACGGAGAAGTCCCGGCGTTCCGGGGTCCGGGTGAAGTGGCCGGGACTCCCCGTGAACGGGCGGGCGATCACCCGGCCGACGTTGTGCTCGCCCGTGAGGATCCGCCGTGCGACGCGGCACCATTGGTACAGGGTCGCGAGCGGTACGACGTCCTTGTGCGCCGCGATCTGGAACACGGAGTCGCCGCTCGTGTACACGATGGGCCGGCCCGTGCGCAGGTGCTCCTCGCCCAGCTCCTCGATGATCTGGGTCCCGGACGCCGGCTTGTTGCCGAGCACCGTGCGGCCGATCGCCTCCTCGAACGGCCGGATGACCTCCCGCGAGAAGCCTTGCGGATACAAGGGGAACGGGTGCTCGAGGACGATGCCGCACATCTCCCAGTGTCCCGTGGTCGTGTCCTTGCCCGCGGAGCGCTCGGTCAGCCGTCCATGGGCTGTCCCCGGCCCGGCCCTCGGCGCCATGCCCTCGATCCGGGTGAGCAGGCCGAGGCCGAGCCGCTCGAAGATCGGGGCATGGATCCCACTCACCGTACGCGAACAGTTCCCGAGCGTGTCCGAGCCCTCGTCGCCGTAGGCCGCGGCGTCGGGAGCGTCTCCCACGCCGAACGAATCGCACACGACCATCACGATCCTTGGGACCCGGGCCGTGGTCACGGACCGGTCACCGGCCCTCGCCGCGCTGCTTGCAGTCGATGCAGAGGATGGCCCACGGGAGGGCCTCGAGACGTTCGATCGAGATGGGCTGACCACAGGACTCGCAGGTCCCGTACGTCCCGAGCTCCATCTTGGTCACGGCCCGGTTCACGTCTCGCAGGTTCGAGCGCAGGGCCTTCATCACCGAGAGCAGGCGGGCGCGTTCCGCCGTGCTGTGCGCGCTGTCGGCGAACCCCCGCTCCACGTCGATCTCGACGTCGTCTGAGTCGGGGGTGCCGCCCAGCTCCACGATCTCCTTCCGCAGGTTGTCCCGGTGCTCGTCCAGGACGGCCCGCAGGTCGGCCATCTTCGCCTCGTCGATCACGCGCGGTCCCCCCTCGCCACGGCCCGGGTCCGGCGGGCCCGTGGATGTGTGGTGAAGTACACCTCGCGGAGATGCTCCTTGGTGACCAGGGTATAGATCTGCGTCGTGGCGACGCTCGCGTGTCCCAGCAGCTCCTGGACCACCCGGACGTCGGCACCGCCCTCGAGCAGGTGCGTGGCGAAGGAATGGCGAAGCGTATGCGGCGTCACCCGCTTGCCGATGCCGGCCTTCCGCACCTGGGCCGCCAGGATCTTGGCGCAGCCCTGGCGGGTGAGGCGCCCACCTCGCTGGTTCAGGAACAGGGCCGATCGCGAGCGAGCGGTGGCGAGAGAGGGGCGCGCCCGGGTGAGGTAGGCGGCAAGTGCCGCTCGGGCGTACCCCCCAAGCGGCACGTCGCGCTCCTTGCTCCCCTTGCCCATCACTCGGACGCTGCCCTCCTCCATCTCCAGGTCGTCGACGTCGAGCCCGACGAGCTCGCTCACCCGAAGCCCTGAGCCGTACAGGGTCTCGAGCACCGCGCGGTCGCGGAGGCCCGAGGGGGTCGCGTCTGCGGGGAACCCCAGGAGCCGTTGGACGTCCGCGACCGAGAGCGGACGGGGAAGCGATCGAGGGAGCTTCGGCCGAACCACGCCCGCGGACGGGTCCCGGTCGGCCCTTCCCTCGCGCATCAGGAACCGGTGGAACGAACGTACCGACGACAAGGCCCGGACCACCGAGGTGGCACGGTAGGGTGTCCCCTCGTGGTGGGTCGACGAGGACAGCCGGGCGATGAACCCGGCCACGGCGGCCTCGTCGACGGCCCGCGCGTCGCGCACGCCGCGGGACGAGAGGAACGACGCGTATCGGGCCAGGTCCCGCCGGTACGCCGCGATCGTGTTGCCGGACAGCCCCCGTTCCACGGAGAGGTGATCCAGGAACCGCTCGATCTGGGTCGACATGAGCTGCGCCACTGACCTCCTCCGGCGTGCGCCTCTAGGACAAGCCGTCGACGAGGCTGCCGAGCGGGACGAACGCCAGGCCGTGGGCCTCGGCCACGCCCAGGTTCGTCACCTGCCCCGCGTACACGTTCACGCCGTGTGCCAGCGCGCGATCGCGGCGCACCGCCTCATCCAGGCCATGCGCCGCGATCTCCAGCGCGTACGGGAGCGTGACGTTCGTGAGCGCGTACGTGGAGGTGCGCGGGACGGCGCCGGGCATGTTCCCGACGCAGTAATGGACCACGTCGTGGACCAGGTACACGGGATCGGAATGGGTGGTCATGTGGGCCGTCTCCACGCAGCCGCCCTGGTCGATCGAGATGTCCACGATGACGGCGCCGGGCCGCATGGTTCGCACCATGTCCTCGGTGACGAGCTTCGGAGCCCGGGCCCCCGGGATCAGCACCGCGCCGATCACCAGGTCTGCTTCGGGCACCAGCTGCTCGATGGCGAGCACGCTGCTCATGACGGTCTGGATCCGTCCCCGCTGGATCTGATCGACGAACCGCAGGCGGTCGACGTTCTTGTCCACGGCCACGACCTCTGCCTCCATGCCGGCGGCGATCCACGCTGCGTTGACCCCCGCCATCCCCGCCCCGAGCACCAGCACCCGAGCGGGGGCGACGCCGGACGCCCCGCCCATCAGCACGCCTCGCCCCCCATACGGCCGCTCCAGGAAGTTCGCCCCCACGTGGGGGGCCATCCGCCCCGCGATCTCGCTCATCGGTGCCAGGAGCGGCAGGCTGCCGTCCTGCAGCTGGACGGTCTCGTAGGCCGCGGAGGCCACCTTCCGCTCGATGAGGAACTCGGTCAGGCGCTTATCCGCGGCGAGGTGGAGGAACGTGAACAGGACCTGGCCCTCTCGGAACCGGTCGTACTCCTCCGGCTGGGGCTCCTTGACCTTCAGGATCATGTCCGAGGTGTCGAAAACCGCCCCGGCGTCGGGCAGGATCTCGGCGCCCGCCGCCGCGAACAGCTCGTCGGGGAGGGCCGAGCCCGTGCCGGCCTCCGCCTCCAGGACCACCTCGTGACCCGCTCTGGCCAGCTCGCGGACCCCCTCGGGCGTGGCCGCCACGCGGAACTCGTTGTCCTTGACCTCTCTCGGGATCCCGACGATCACGTTCGGCTCCCTCTCCCGGCCAGGATGCGCCAGAAGCGTATCCCACCCCGCTTGCCCGCCCCCGCAGCCGGGCTCACCTCGGAGATTGTCTCGCCGAGGACAGGAGCAGCGCCACCGCGGTCTTCGCATCGCGCACCCGGCCGGCCAGTGCCGCGGCCACCATCTCTGCGAACGGCCGCCGAAGCAGCTCGATCCCCTCTTCGGCCGAGCCCTCCTGTTGGGAGCCCGTCCGGGCAACGAACAGGTGGATGTACTCGTCGGCGAAGCCCGCGGAGGAGTAGATGCCGCCGAGGAACTCGAGCGACGTGTGCCGGTATCCCGTCTCCTCGAACAGCTCTCTCGCCGCACAGCCGATCGGGTCCTCCCCCTCCACGTCGAGGACGCCCGCCGGGATCTCGAGGAGCGTCCGCCGGATGGGCGGGCGGAACTGCCGCACCAGGAGCACGTCGCCCTGCGGCGTCACCGGGAGGACCGCCACGGCGCCGGGGTGGCGGACCACCTCGAAGTCGTGTCCGTCCCAGGACTCGACCTCGACCCGGATCAGCCGGCCCGCAAAGGCCTCCCTCGACGATCGCGGCTCCACGCAGGGTCCGTCAGCCGGAGACGGAGACGGGACGCTCGGCCGAGGCGGTCCGACGAGCGTGCGCCGCCCCCACGAACTCCCGGAAGAGCGGGTGCGGGCGGGTGGGCCGGGACCGAAGCTCCGGATGGAACTGGCCCCCCATGAAGAACGGATGGTCGGGCAGCTCGATGATCTCGACCAG
>JBIOUU010000173.1:0-2897 GCA_044867345.1 Actinomycetota bacterium | reverse complement strand
CCGTCGACGACCAGATGAGCTCCATCCTCAACTGGTACGTGGAGGAGGGGACCATCTTCAAGGGCGGGTCCGGCTCGGGGATCAACCTGTCCAGGATCCGCTCGTCCAAGGAGCCGCTCGCCGGCGGGGGCACCGCCTCCGGGCCGGTCTCCTTCATGCGAGGGGCCGACGCGAGCGCCGGCACCATCAAGTCGGGGGGCAAGACCCGGCGGGCGGCCAAGATGGTCGTGCTGAACGCGGACCACCCCGACGTCCACGACTTCATCTGGTGCAAGGCCGTCGAGGAGCACAAGGCTCGGGCCCTCCGAGACGCCGGCTTCGACATGGACCTGGACGGCAAGGACAGCTACTCGATCCAGTACCAGAACGCGAACAACTCGGTCCGGGCGACCGACGAGTTCATGCAGGCGTACCTGGAGGACCGGGACTGGAAGCTGAAGGCCGTCCTGACCGACGAGACGGTCGAGACCGTGCGGGCCAGGGACCTCATGCGCGAGATCGCCCAGGCCGCCTGGGAATGTGCCGACCCCGGGATGCAGTACGACACCACGATCAACGAATGGCACACGTCCCCGGCTTCCGGCCGGATCAACGCGTCGAACCCGTGCAGCGAGTACATGCATCTGGACAACTCGGCGTGCAACCTGGCCTCGCTGAACCTCATGAAGTTCGTGGACGACGAGGGCACCTTCGACGTCGCGGCGTTCCGCCACGCCGTCGAGATCGTGTTCACCGCCCAGGAGATCATCGTGGGCAACTCCGACTATCCGACCGACGCCATCGGGCGGAACGCCAAGGCGTTCCGCCAGTTGGGCCTGGGGTACGCGAACCTCGGAGCCCTGCTGATGGCCCGGGGACTCCCGTACGACTCGGACGGCGGGCGGGCATGGGCCGGCGCGATCACGGCGCTCATGACCGGATGGGCTTACCGGACCAGCGCTCGGATCGCCGAGGTCACCGGGCCGTTCGCCGGGTTCACGCCGAACCGCGACGCCATGCTCCGGGTGATGCGCAAGCACCGCGCGGCGGCCGACGAGATCGACGGCGACGCGGTCCCCGAGGCCGTCCTGTCCGCGGCCCGCCAGGCCTGGGACGAGGCCATCGCCTTCGGGGAGCGGCACGGGTACCGAAACGCGCAGGCCACCGTGCTCGCCCCTACCGGCACCATCGGGCTGATGATGGACTGCGACACCACCGGCATCGAGCCCGACCTCGCCCTGGTGAAGAACAAGAAGCTGGTTGGCGGTGGGTCCATGCGGATCGTGAACCAGACCGTCCCCCGGGCCCTGGCACGCCTCGGGTACGGACCCGACCAGGTCGAGGACGTCGTCGCCTACATCGCGGAGCACAACTCGGTGGCCGAAGCGCCGCACCTTCGGGCCGACCACCTCCCGGTGTTCGACACGTCGATGGGCGACGCGGCCATCCAGTACATGGGCCACGTCCGGATGATGGCGGCGGTGCAGCCGTTCATCTCCGGGGCCATCTCCAAGACCGTGAACATGCCCGAGCACGTCACGGTGGAGGAGGTCGAGCAGCTGTTCGTGGAGTCCTGGCGTCTCGGGCTGAAGGCCGTGGCCATCTACCGGGACAATTGCAAGGTGGCGCAGCCGCTGTCGGCCGACAAGAAGGCCAAGGCCCCGGAGCCGGCCGCATTGGCGCAGCCGGTCCGCCGGCGCCTCCCGCGGAGCCGCCCCTCCATCACCACGAAGTTCGAGGTGGGGGACGCCGAGGGGTACATCACCGCGAGCTCGTATCCGGACAACGGGATCGGCGAGATCTTCCTGAAGTCCTCGAAGCAGGGCTCGACCCTGGCCGGCATCATGGACGCGTTCTCCATCGCCATCTCGATCGGCCTCCAGTACGGGGTGCCCCTCGAGGCCTACGTCGACAAGTTCATCAACATGAAGTTCGAGCCGTCGGGGATGACCAACGACGAGGACATCCGGTTCGCCTCGTCGCTGGTCGACTATGTGTTCCGGCGCCTAGCACTCGATCACCTGCCGCCCGAGAAGCGCGAGGCCCTGGGGATCCGCTCGGTCGGGGAACGCAAGGAGACGGCGAAGGCGGAGGCCGAGGGCAAGGGGGCGGGGACGCCGATCCCAATGAAGCCCGTCGAGCCCCAGGCCCTGGTGCCGGCACAGCCCGGCGACGTGATCGAACGGCCCCGGGCCCAGGCCGCCGACGCGCCCCTGTGCTACACGTGCGGCTCGAAGATGCAGCCGGCGGGATCCTGCTACGTGTGCCCGTCTTGCGGCTCCACGAGCGGCTGCTCGTAAGCTGACCCGGTGGAGCTGCCGTTCAAGCGGCTGGATCCTGCGGCCGAGCTGCCCGCTCAGGCGCACCCGGGCGACGCCGGCCTGGACCTCTGTTCGACCGTCGACGTCGAGGTCCTCCCGGGGGAGCGGGCCATGGTCTCGACCGGCCTCTCGGTGGCCATCCCGGAGGGACACGCCGGCCTGGTCCTACCTCGCTCGGGCCTGGCGTCACGGCGTGGCCTGACCCTAGCCAATGCCCCCGGCCTGATCGACGCTGGGTACCGGGGCGAGGTCACCTGCGCGGTCGTGAACCTTGATCGGGATGAGGCGGTGAAGATCAGGAAGGGCGACCGGATCGCCCAGCTCGTGATCGTGGCCCTGCCGACGGTTCGCCCGGCCTGGGCGGACGAGCTTCCTCCGTCCTCCCGCGGCCAGGGCGGATTCGGATCCACGGGCACCTGAGCAGCGCCGACGCGCTCGTCCGTTGAAGGCCTGAGCCCCAGTCCCTAGACTTGGTGTGCCCTTCGGGGCGTGCGGACGTGGCTCAGTTGGTAGAGCACCACCTTGCCAAGGTGGGGGTCGCGGGTTCGAATCCCGTCGTCCGCTCCACAAAAGTTCACTCTGAGCAGCGGAAACGAC
>JBIOUU010000172.1:0-14400 GCA_044867345.1 Actinomycetota bacterium | reverse complement strand
TCGGCGATCTTGGCCTGCTCGGCGTTGGTCACGTCCATGATGACCCCGCCCTTCAGCATCTCGGCCAAGCCCGACTTCACCCGGAAGGTGCCGGTCTCGCGTTCCACGGTTGCCTCCTGCCCGCGCTCCAGGGCTTCAGTCTACCGCCGGACCCCGGGCGGCCAGAGGCGAGAGCCTACCCCTGCGCCTGGACCCCGATCGTGCTGGGGAGGAGCTCCACCCAGGTCACGCCGGGCGCGAGGGCGATCTGCGTGCCGGCCTTCGTGACGAACGTGGTCACGTCCTTCAGGGTCGCGCGCTCCCACCGGCCCACGACCATCCGGCCGTCTCGGAACACGTACGCCTTGCCCGAGCCGGTCAGCTCGACCTCGGGCGAATGGTTACCGGCGGCGTCCACGATCGCCCCGCTGCGGACCTGGACCTGCATGACCACCACGTTCGCCGCGCGGACCTGCGTGCCGTCCTCGAGCACGTGCGGGACGGTCCCGTGCGATCGGAGCCAGGCCCCCTGCGTTCTGCTCCACGTCCAGTACACGTCGGAGTAGGAGGAGAACGGGAGGTGCACGGTGCGGGCCTTACGAGACGGTCTCGCGACCTCCGGATCGTAGGAGAAGACCGGAGCGGGAGCGCCCTCCGTCGCCTTCGCGGCTTTCCAGAGGGACCGGGTGGACGTGTACAGGTTGTGGGGAGCCGGGCGGCTGTCGTCGCGCGCGTACGCGGAGATCGCGATGTTGTAGTTGACGTCGATCATGCCGGCACGGTCGATGGCCCGAACCACGGGAGCCTGGCCGCCCGCGTAGCCCATCACCGGGCGGCCGAACTGGACCAGGACCTTGGGATCGGTGGTCCGGCCGCTTCGGACCGGCCCCACCCGCCCGGCTTCGTGGCACTGGTACACCACGATGAACCTGGTGATGCCGCCCTCCACGGGCTCCTCGTAGACCACGTCCGCCCGGTCCAGCCCTGCCTGGGGCCGGGCATCCGGAAGGTTCTCGACCTTGATGGCGAGCGCGGGGCGGTCCGGGACCTCGCCGTGAGGGGCCGGCTGGCCGGTGAGTGGGCACGAAGGGGGTGGCGGCGGCTCGGCCAGCCCGACCCTGGACATGGCGTCCTGGACGAACGCCGGCGCCCGGCTGGGGAAGATGGCGAAGTACCCCACTGCGGCGAGCGCGAGGATTGCCACGGTGGCGGCTGCAGCCGTCACCTTTCCGCGACGCGTCAAGCTCAAGGGACCTCCATGGTTCGTTGGGTATCGGGGGGCCTTCGGGGCACCGGCCGTGCGCCGGACCCGAGGATGCTACCCGCCGGCCGAGTCCCGCTCAACGAGGTGCGGCAAGAACATCACATCTCCTCGAGGCGCCGGATCCGGTCCTCGATCGGCGGGTGCGTGGAGAACAGCCGCTCCAGGGGGCCCATCCGCTCGCCCTGGATCCGCGAGGGCTGGTTCAGCCACAGGTGGGCGGTGGCATTGTTGGCGGAGCGCATGGGGATGATGCTGGCGGCGGCGATCTTCTTGAGCGCGGAGGCCAGTCCGGGAGGGTACCGCGTGAGCATCGCCCCCTGGGCGTCGGCCAGGTACTCGCGTTGCCGCGACATGGCGAACCGCACGACCTGTCCGACGATCGGCGCCAGGATCAGCAACACAAGCCCTGCCGCGAACAGGACGGCCTCGGCCGGCCCTCCCCCACGGTCGTTGCCTCGGCGACCGCCCACCCCTCCCCACCACAGGGCGCGCATGAAGAACTCGGAGATCAGGACCACGGCGCCGACCAGCGTGGCCACGATCGTCCCCACCAGCATGTCGCGGTCGAGGATGTGGGACATCTCGTGGGCCACGACCCCTTCCAACTCCACCCGGTTCATCGCGTCCAGCAGCCCCTGGGTCACCGCGATCGAGGAGTGCTCGGGGTCCCGACCGGTGGCGTACGCGTTCGGGGCCTGCTCCGGGACGACGTACACGCGGGGCTTGGGGATCCCAGCGGCGATGGCAAGCCCTTCCACGATGTTGTGCAGCCGGGGCTCCTTTTCCGCCGTCACCTCGCGCGCCCGAGTGGACGCGAGAACGATCCGGTCGCCATAGAAGTACGAACCGGCCGACATGCCCACGGCGAGGGCCAGCCCGAAGATCAGCCAGGCCGGACCCTGCTGCGTGATGAGCCCGATGGCGTAGCCCACCGCCCCGAGCAGCAGGATCGCTCCCAGGACGAGGACGACCGACTTCCGCTTGTTCGACGCGATCTGCTCGTACACGGGCTATGGGTGGGTGAGATCCACCTGGACGGGGCCGCGGATCGGATCCTCGATGTCGAAGAACTCGCGAGGCGTGAACCCGAAGGCCCTCGCGACGACGTTCGAGGGCACGGCCTGGATCCGCGTGTTCAGCAGCATCACCTGGTCGTTGTAGAACTGCCGGGCGTAGGCGATCCTCGACTCGGTCCCCGTCAGCTCCTCCTGGAGCGCTAGGAAGTTCTGGCTCGCCTTCAGCTCCGGGTAGTTCTCGGCCACCGCCATCAGGCGACGGAGGCCCGCGGTGAGCTGGTTCTCGGCCTGCGCCTGGTCACCCACCGTCGAGGCGCCGATGGCCCGGGAACGAGCCTCCGCCACGTGCTCGAACAGCTCACGCTCGTGCGCCGCGTACCCCTTCACCGTCTCCACGAGGTTGGGGATCAGGTCGTACCGTCTGCGGAGCTGCACGTCGATCTGGGACCAGCCGTTGTCAACCCGGTTGCGCAGCGAGACCAGCCGGTTGAACAAGTAGATGGAGTACAGGAGGACGAGCCCGAGAACGGCGAGCGAGATCCAGACTGCGGTCACGCACCTATCGTAGCGCCAGCGCCTCTCGATACGCGGCCTCGATCTCCTCGGCGACGACCGCCCAGTCGTACCGCGAGGCCCTCGTGCGGCCGGCCTGGCCCATCGTCCGCGCGAGCGTGGGATCGTCGAGCACCTCCGCCGCCGCGTCTGCCACCGCGCGGGGGTCGCCCGGCGGCACCAGGAAGCCCTCCTGCCCGTCGCGCACGACCTCGTCGTAGCCGGGGATCCGGCTGGCCACGACGGGGAGCCCCGCTGCCATGGCCTCGACGAGCACGTACCCGAAGCTCTCCCCGCCGAGCGACGGCGCGACCAGCAGGTCGCTCGCCACGTGGTACCGAGGGAGCTGCTCGTGCAGGACGGTGCCGAGCATCGTCACCCGTGCGCGGAGGGACGGCTCCAGCTGCTCGACGGCCGTCCGCTCCTCTCCGTCGCCGGCCACGACCAGCCGGATGTCGGGACGTTCGCCGGCCAGGAGGCGGAACGCTTCGACCGCCACGGGGAATCCCTTGCGTCGGTGGAGGCGCCCCACGAAGAGGAGCTTGCGCCCGGGGCCGAGATCGGCGGGCTCCGCCGCGGCGAAGGACGCCACGTCCAGCCCGTTCGGCACGACACGGAACTCGCCTCCCAGCCGCGTTCGGGCGAAGGCCGCGGCGCGCTCGGACACAGCGATCCGAATTGATAGTCGCTCCGCGATTCTTCGAAGGGCGGGCGCGGTCAGGTCGAACAACAAGGATCGATCCGCCCCCGAGTGGAACGTCCCGACGAGCGGCGAGTGAGCAAACATTGTCGCCCACATCGATGCGCTCGGGGTTATCGGTTCATGTACGTGGACAATGTCCGGCTCGAACGCCCGTAAGAGCCCGGGTACCCGCCACGCAGACAAGGGGTGAAGGATGGGGGCGGTCGATCGATTGTACGGCACCTCTACCGGCCGCCCCACCCTCCGAACCCACGGTTCGACCGGCCGCTTCCGGGACGGCGTCAACACGAGCACCTGGTGCCCGCGGGCTCGGAGCCGCTCCCCCAGCTCCCGGACGTGCACCTGGACACCGCCCGGGGCGTCCCAGGCATAGGGGCAGGCCAGCGCGACCCTCACGGGCCCGGGCCGTCCGCCCCACCCGGGCCGAGCCGGTCCTCCCACGCCGGCTGGAACATGTGCCAGTCGACCGGCCGCGCCGCGATGGCCCGCTCGAACTCGGCGGCCATCCTCTGCGTGAGGGCGGTCACGTCCGCCCGCATGTCACCGGTCCGCTCGATCTGCAGGGCGGCGCCTACCCGGATCTTCCATCCCTCGTCGGTCGTCCACACCGGACAGACGAGCAGCGGGGCTCCGGTCGACAGCGACAGCAGCGCCGGCCCGGCCGGGAGCTTGCGGGGCGCGCCGAACATCTCCACCTCCACCCCCCGGCCGGTGAGGTCCCGGTCCGCCACCAGGGCCACGATCCAGTTCTGGCCGAGCAGCGCACCGAGCTGTTGCCCCACGTGCCCGTCCTTGGTCAGCGGGATGATCTTCATCCCCAGGGCCTCCCGATGTTCTAGGAACAGCTCGAACAGCGTCCTCGGCCGGAGCTCTTCGGCCACCGACGCGATCCGGTAGTCGTTGGCCGCCAGCCATCGCCCGGCAACGTCCCAGTTCCCCATGTGCGGCAGGACCGTGATGCAGCCCTTGCCTCCCTCGAGCGCCCGGTCGATGTGGTCGATCCCCTCCGTCACGGTGCGAGCGTTCAATTCGGCGATGGGGAGGATCCGGGCCCGAAACGTGTCGAACCAGTACCGCGCGTACAGCGAGAACGCCTCCCTCGTGGCCGATGCCACGAGGTCGGACCCGGGATCCTGCCCGAGGACCATGGCCTGGTTCGCTGCGACCGTGGCCCGCACCCCGGGGAGCATGCGGTACGCCAGGCGGCCGAAGGCGTCGAACGCGCGGCGCCCGGCTCGCTCCGGCAACGTCCTGGCCAGCCAGGCGACCAGGCGGAACGACCAGAAAGCCAGCCGTTCCTTCGGGGTCTCGACGCTCAGGCCCGCTCCTCCTTCGCCACCTGGCTGGCCCGCACCAGCGCAGCGAGGCCCATCACCGATGCCACGGTCCACAGCGCCCACCCGAGCCCGTCGATGAGGAGGCCCACCGAGATCAACCCGTAGCGGAGCCCTCGAGTGATCGAGCTCTCGCCCACGCCGTAGCCGAGCGACGCGCCGCGGGCCCTGACGTAGGCCGCCAGGAAGCTGGCCCCGAGCGCCACGAGCGCGCCAACCGCGACCCATGGGTCCGTGGCGCGGAATGCCCAGGCGATGGCTGCGAGGATCGCTCCGTCGTAGGCCCGGTCCACGAAGGAGGCGACCGTTCGTTCGAGCACGGCCTTGGGATCTTTCATCATCGGATCGGCCGCTAGGAGGATGGCGCCGGCCACCAGCGCCCCCAGGCCTGCACCCACCGGCCGGCCGTCGAGCACCAGCCAGGTCGCGATCCCCACCGCACCGGCCGCCGTGAACGCGACCAGCACGAAGGCCACGCGCCGCCTCGCCCGCGCGCTCACCGAGACCGACACCCCGGCGAGCGTATCACCGGGTCCGAAACGGCCTGAAAGCGGCCGCCCCGCCCGCGCTAGAATCCCCGGGTTCCTTCCGCACCTGCCGGTTCGCGCCGAAGGGGACGCCAGTGAAGACGTACGAACCTACGAACATCCGCAACGTCCTCCTCGCCGGCCACGGCGGGGCCGGAAAGACGACATTGGTCGAGGCCATGCTCTTCGCCTCCGGCGCCGTCACCCGCATGGGCAAGGTGGAGGACGGCAACACGGTCTCGGACTTCGAGCCGGAAGAGGTCAAGAAGGGACTGAGCGTCTCACTCGCCATGGCCCCCGTCGAGTGGAACGACGTCAAGGTGAACGTCCTCGACGCGCCCGGATACGCGGACTTCGTCGGCGACCTCCGCTCGGCCATCCAGGCGGTCGATGCCGTGCTCCTCGTGGTGTCGGCGGTGGAGGGCGTCGAGGTCCAGACCGAGGTGGCGTGGGAGCTCGCGGTGGAGGCGGGACTCCCCCGGGCCATCCTGGTCAACAAGTTGGACCGGGAGCGGGCCTCGTTCGAGCGTACGTTGGAGCAGCTCGTCCGGGCCTTCGGCACGCAGGTGGCGCCGCTCGAGCTTCCCCTCGGCGAGGAGCACGAGTTCGAGGGGATCGCGGACCTCCTCACGCGGCGGGCGTTCCGGTATCCATCTGGACCCCGGGCCGAGGAGGGACCGTGGCCCGACGACATCTCCGGCAAGGCCGACCCCTTCCGGGAGAAACTCATGGAGGCGGTGGCCGAGTCCGACGACGCGCTGATCGAGAAGTACCTGGAGCAGGGCGAGCTGTCCGAGGACGAGGTGGTCCACGGGGTGAAGAACGGCTTCGCCGAGGCCCGGATCGCGCCCGTGTTCGTGGCCGCGGCGGCGCGGCCCATCGGCGTGGACCGGGTCCTCCAGTTCATCGTCGACGAGTTCCCCTCGCCCGTGGACCGGGGACCGATCACGGTCGTGTCGAAGTCCGGCGAGGAGAAGCAGCGGGCCTGCGATCCTTCGCAGCCGCTCGCCGCACTAGTGTTCAAGACGGTCTCGGACCCCTACGTCGGCCACATCACGATGTTCCGCGTGTTCTCGGGAACGATGCGGCCGGACTCCGCGGTGTTCAACGCCACCAAGGGCACCGATGAGCGGGTGGGACAGCTGTTCACCCTCAAGGGGAAGGAGCACGATTCCGTGGCGGAGGTGCCGGCCGGCGACATCGGTGCCGTGGCCAAGCTGTCGCACACGACGACCGGCGACGTGTTCTCCACCAAGGACGATCCGGTGAAGCTCCCTCCGATGGAGATGCCGGAGCCGCTGCTCGCCTACGCCATCGCGCCGAAGACCAAGGGAGACGAGGACAAGCTGTCCACCGCGCTCTCCCGCCTGCGCGAGGAGGACCCCACGTTCCGCGTCGAACGCTCGGACGAGACGCACGAGACCGTGGCCTACGGGATGGGCGAGGCGCATCTCGAGGTGATGATGGAGCGGATGAAGCGCAAGTTCGGCGTCGAGGTCACGACCGCCCCCGCGAAGATCGCGTACCGCGAGACCATCAGGGGACCGGGGAAGGGACTGGGCCGCCACGTGAAGCAGACGGGCGGGCACGGCCAGTTCGGCGTGGCGAACATCGAGATCGAGCCCCTCCCCCGGGGATCGGGGTTCGAGTACCAGGACAAGATCTTCGGCGGCGCGATCCCCAACCAGTTCATCGGGTCGGTGGAGAAGGGCGTCGTGAAGGCCATGCAGGAGGGTGCGCTCTCCGGGAACCCCATGGTGGACGTCCGGGTCACGCTGGTCGACGGGAAGTTCCACACCGTGGACTCCTCGGACATGGCCTTTCAGATCGCGGGCTCGCTGGCCCTGAAGGATGCGGCCCAGCAGGCTGGCGTGGTGCTCCTCGAGCCCATCGTGGAGCTCGAGATCGTCGCTCCGGACGACCACACCGGTGACGTCATGGGGGACCTGAACTCCAAGCGGGCCAAGATCCAGGGGGTCGACTCGGCCGGCGCCGGCAAGCAGCGGATCAAGGCCCTGGTCCCGCAGGCGGAGGTCGCTCGCTACGCGATCGACCTCCGCTCTCTGACCGGCGGACGGGGAGCCTTCTCCATGAAGTTCTCCCACTACGAGGAGGTGCCGTCACACCTCGCCGACCGGCTCATCGCCGAGGCCCAGAAGGCCAAGGACGAGGCGAAGAAGTAGCGCTCGCTACAGGCCGGTCAGCGCCAGGAAGTCCAGGACCATCCGGTTGAACTTCTCCGGCGCACGCGCGTTGACCAGGTGATCGGCCCCGGCGATCACGCGCTTCTGGGCTCCGGGGACCCGCTCGGCGATGAGGTTCGCGATCGCGTGGATCTCGGCGATGTCCTGCTCCCCGACGATCATCATGGTGGGAGCCTGGATCTCGTGGAGGCGATCCTCCGCGGGCGGCGCGGGCTTCGCCAGATCCGGACCCAGGAGCCGAGACGCGTTCTCCATGGCGATCTCGCGGATGCGCTGGTCGACGATGGGGTCGGTCTCGAGCGGGGCCCACACGGCGAGGGCCACCTCGACCGCCCGCTCGGGCCGTCCGGCTTCCAGCGCCGAGGCCATCTCCTGGCGCAGCATGTCCATGCCGGGGTCGTTCCATTCGTAGCCCGACAGCACCGGGGATGCCGGGACCAGGCCGGCCACCATCTCGGGATAGGCCAGCGCGAAGTCGACGGCAACCGCGGCTCCGGCGGAGAGGCCGACCAGCGGGGCCCGTTCGACGTCCAGGAACACCATCACCTCCAGGAGGTCCTGCACGTCCGAGTAGGGGGCCGAGGCGGGCTCGGACCGGCCGGAGCCCCGAAGGTCGTAGCGGATCACGTCGTGCTGCTTGGCCAACGATGCGAATTGCCCGTCCCACAGCCGGGAGTCCCAAAGCCCCGGATGGATGAGGACCACGGCCGGGCCCCTGCCCGCCCGCTCGTAGTACAGGCGCCCACTCTCGGCCGGGACGGTGCCCGACGCCGGCCTCATCGCTGGAATCGGGGCGCGAGCTTGCGGTACGTCTCGTCGAGCAGCTCGGGCAGGACCCGGGTCTGGCCCACCACCGGCATGAAGTTGTTATCGCCGTTCCACCGGGGCACGACGTGCCAGTGCACGTGATCCGGGATCCCCGCGCCGGCCACCCGTCCCAGGTTCATCCCGATGTTGAAACCATGGGGCTCCATCTCTTCCCGCAGCGCCCGGAGCGAGCGCTGCAGCAACGCGTCCATGTCCGCGAGCTCATCGTCGTGGAGATCCTCGAAGTCCCCGGTATGCCGGAACGGCGCGACCATCAGGTGACCGGGGTTGTAGGGGAACGAGTTCATGAGCACGAACACTCGCTCACCTCTCGCGAGGATCAGCGTGGCCGCGTCGTCGCCCTTGGCCGGAAGGTCGCAGAAGATGCAGCCCTGCGGCTCGCCCTTCGCCGCCTCGATGTACTCCATGCGCCACGGCGACCACAGCCGCTCCACCGCCGGCTAGCCTCCGAACCGGCTCTGTTCGAGCGAGCGGCTGCCGGCCTCGCCCATCAGCGCCCGGACGAACGCCTCGATCGCCACGTCCTTGGTCTCGGTGCCGGCTCGGTCGCGGACGGTGAGGCTCCCCGTCTCCCCCTCGCGGTCACCGATGACCAGCGTGTACGGGACCTTCATCAGCTGCGCCGCGCGCACCTTCTTCCCGACGGTCTCGCCGCTCGGGTCGACGAAGGGCCGGAGGCCTGCGACCCGGAGCTTGTCCGCCAGCTCTCGCGCGTGCTCCACGTGCCGGTCGGCCACCGGCACCAGCCGCACCTGCTCGGGAGCGAGCCAGAGCGGGAAGGCCCCGGCGTAGTGCTCGATCAGCACGCCGGAGAACCGCTCCAGGGAACCGAGGATGGCGCGGTGGATCATCACGGGGCGATGGCGCTCGTTATCCTCGCCGACGAACTCCATGTCGAACCGCTCGGGCAGCGCGAAGTCGACCTGCACCGTGGTCAGCTGCCACAAGCGTCCGATCGCATCGCGGAAGTGGAAGTCCACCTTCGGGCCATAGAACGCGCCCTCCCCCTCGGCCACCGTGTACTCGAGCCCGCTGTTGTTCAACGCCTTCGTGAGCGCCTCGATGGCCCGGGCCCACATCGACTCCTCGCCGATGGCCTGCCCGGGCTTCGTCGACAGGGTGACCACGGGATCCCCGAACCCGAAGGTGCGGTGGATGTCCAGCGTGAGGTCGAACACCGAGAGGATCTCGTCGATCAGCTGGTCCTCCCGGCAGATGATGTGCGAGTCGTCCTGGGTCATCCCCCGGACCCGGAGCAGCCCGTGGATCACGCCGGCCCGCTCGTACCGGTAGACGGTCCCGAGCTCGGAGAGGCGCATCGGCAGGTCCCGGTACGACCGCACCTGCGACTTGTAGACGAGGACGTGGAACGGGCAGTTCATGGGCTTGACGAAGTACTGGTTGCCCTGTCCATCGTCCATGACCGGGTACATGTTCTCGATGAACTTCGCCGTGTGGCCCGAGGTGTCCCACAGCACGCGGCGCGCCAGGTGCGGGGTGACCACCAGGTCGTAGCCGCGCTCGAGGTGAAGGGCGCGGACATAGTCCTCGAGCTGCTTGCGGAAGATCCCGCCACGCTGGTGCCACACGGCGAGCCCCGGCCCCAGCTCCTCGTGGAACGAGAACAGGTCGAGCTGGCGTCCGAGCTTTCGGTGGTCGCGGCGCTCGGCCTCCTGCACCCGGTGCAGGTACCCCTTCAGGTCCCGCTCGGTGGGCCACGCGGTCCCGTAGATCCGCTGCAACATCGGCCTGGATTCGTCGCCCCGCCAGTACGCGCCGGCCAGCTTCAGCAGCTTGAACGCGCCGAGCCGGCCGGTGGACGGCACGTGGGGGCCCCGGCACAGGTCAGCCCACTCGCCGTTTCGATAGACGACGACCGTGTCCGAACCGGCACCCTCGGCCTCGTCGAGACCCTCGATGATCTCCCGCTTGTACGGCTGGTCGGCGAACCGCTCCAGCGACTGCTTGCGGGACAGCTCCTCGCGGATGAACGGCTGGTCGGCCGCCTTGATCTCGGCCATCCGGGCCTCGACCCGCGGCAAATCGTCCGGGGTGAGAGGCTGCGGCAGCTCGAAGTCGTAGTAGAACCCGTCCTCGATCGGCGGGCCGATCGCGTACTTCGCCCCGGGGGCGAGGTCGCACACGGCCTGGGCCATCACGTGCGCCGTGGAATGCCGAAGGACGTGCAGCCCGTCCGGTTCGCCCGGAGTCACGGGTTCCGCCGTGCCCTCGCGGCCGGGGACGAACGACAGGTCCACGAGCTCGCCCTCGAACCGGGCGACGATCGCCGCCAGAGGCAGGACCGAGCCGATCGGCTCGCCCTCGGGGAGCGAAACGCGGTGTCCGTCGGGCAGCGCTATGTGCGGCATGGCCCGCCATGATAGCTGCACGGCTCCGCGCTCCTGCGTGATCCCGCGCGGTGGGCGCGCGGCGGCGAAGCTTACTCGTACGAGATGGCCCGAAGGACGTTCAGCCTGGCCGCCCGGCGGGCCGGGAGGATCGCAGCAAGGACGCCGGCGAGGCCCGCGAGGACGAGATACAGGACGAGCTGTCCGCCGGGGATCCGAAGCTCGGTGACACCCTGGGACGCCAGCGCCTGCTGGAGCGACCATCCGAACGCCACGCCGACGGCGATCCCCAGCACCGCGCCGAGGATGGCGATGATCACCGACTCCCACCGGATCATCGAGCGCACCTGCCGCCTGCTCATGCCCACGGCTCGCAGCAGCCCGAGCTCGCGGGTCCGCTCGAAGATGGACAGGCCGAGGGTGTTCACGATGCCGAACAGGGCGATGAGGATGGCCATGGCGAGCAGCGCCGTGATCAGTCCGACCAGCTGGTTGATGAACCCGGCCTGCTTGTCGCGGAAGGCCGTCTGGTCCTGGACCTCGATGTTGCCGAAGCTCCGGGTGGCGTCCTCGATCCCCCGCTGCACCGTCTGCGGGTCCGCTCCGGGCTGGAGCTTCACCATCACGTACGAGTCGAGCTGCTCGGGGAAGTACTTCTGGTAGGTCCCGAGCGAGACCACGTAGTTGCCCACCAGCCGGTTCTCGTCGTAGGTGCCGCCGATCGTGAGGGGGGCCTTGCCGACGGTCCCGAAGGCGGCCGGCAGGGGATCACCGACGACCCAGGCGTTCTTCGTGGCCACGTTGTCGAACACCAGCACGTCCCCGCTCGCCAACGCCTGGATGGAACCGGGCGACTCCTTCAAGGAGGTCACCTGCCCGACCGTGGACGGATCGACGGCGGTGAGGAACGCCGTCGATCCGTTCACCCGGAATCCGCCTTGGCGGAACTCCGACACGGCGGCGACGCCCGGCACCTGGTTCGTCGTGGCCGCCGCGTCCGGGCTGAACGGCACAGATGAGGACGCCGACAGGATCAGGTCGGCCTTCAGCGTGTCGTTGAGCGCCACATCGAACGACGCCTTCAGCGAGGCCGCCAGGATGGCCACCATCGCCACCAGCCCGAGCCCGATCATCAGCGCGGCGGCAGTCGACGCAGAGCGGCGAGGGTTGCGCATGGCGTTCTCCCTGCCCAGCTTGCCCTGCACGCCGAGACCTCGGATCGGCGCGCCGATGATCGCGGCGATGGGCCTCGCCACCAATGGGGACAGGATCGCGACGCCGACGAACGTCGCCGCCGCCCCCGCCCCGACGAGGACACCGGCGCTCGCGGGGGTACCGAACAGCCCGTACAGGAGGGCCGTCACCCCTCCGGCCGTGACCACGAGGCCGGCCACGAACCGTCGCCCCCACGACCCGGCGGTCCCGGTCTCCTGCGACTCCCGCAGGGCCTGAACCGGGGCAACCCTTGCCGCTCGCCACGCGGGCAGGATCGAGGAGAAGACCGTGACCACCGTCCCGATGAGCAGCGCCACGATGATCGTGCGCGGCTCGAGCTGGGTCGACGTGCTGGGGAGGTCGATGTTGAATGCTGCAAGCAGCGCCTGGAGGCCGAGGGCGATCCCGATCCCGGCGACGATCCCCAGGACCGACGCGAACAGCCCGACGGCGAAGGCCTCCACGATCACCGACGTCATCACCTGCCGCCGAGTGGCGCCCAGCGTCCGGAGCAGGGCGAGTTCCCGCGTGCGCTGCGCCACGATGATCGAGAAGGTGTTGAAGATGATGAACGCGCCGACGAACAGCGCGATGAAGGCGAACACGAGCAGCGCGGTCCGGAAGAACCCCAGGGCCTCCTTCAGCGCCTGCGAGTTCTCGTCGGCGACGGTGGTGCTGGTGACCGCCTCGACGCCTTTGGGAAGCGCGTCCTGGATCCGCGCGCGAAGCTCGGTGTCCGAGACGCCGGGATCCGCGACCACGTCGATCTCGTCGACGACGCCCTCCTTGCCCAGGACCTGATGGGCCGTCGCCGTGTCGAACAGCGCGAGCGTCGCGCCGCCCAGGTTGTCCGCCGTCCCGAACCCCACGATGCCGACGATCCGGAACTCGCGCGACGGTCCCTGGAACAGGATCCTGATGGTCTGACCTACGGAGAGTTCGGACTTCTTCGCGGTCGCGGCGTCCACCGCCACCTGGTCGGGGCCGGTGGGCGGGTTCCCCGACCGGAGCTCGAGCGTGGCGTTCGCCGTCTGGTTCCAATTCGCCCCAAGCGTCGGCGGGCCGACCCCACCGATGGTGTCGCCGGTCTTCGGATCGACCATCTGCGCGTAACCGGTGACGCCACCCTCCGCCGATCGAACCCCGGGAACGCCGGCCACGGTGGCCACCAGGTCCTGCGGGATGGGGTTGCGTTGCTCGCCTCCGCCGCCGCCCGGGCCGGCCTGGCTCGGCTCGAACGCCGACGTCGCCCGGACGATGACGTCGCTCCCCGACGCGGCCTGGGTGAACAGGTCGTCGAACGCCTTGTTCATCGTGTCGGTCAGGACGAACGTCCCGGCCACGAAGCCCACGCCGAGGACGATCGACAGCGCGGTGAGGCCCAGGCGGAGCTTGCGGGCCAGAAGGCTCTTGAGCGTCGCGTGCAGCAAGGCGATCAGACCTCCAGCGACTTGAGCCGGTCGAGCACGCGCTCCGAAGTCGGATCGCGCATCTCGTCGACCACGTGGCCGTCGGAGAGGAACACGACCCGATCGGCGAAGCTCGCCGCGCTGGGGTCGTGGGTGACCATGACGATCGTCTGGTGATGATCGTCGACGGCGCTGCGGAGGAACGAGAGCAGCTCCGCGCCACTCTTCGAGTCCAGGTTCCCCGTGGGCTCGTCCGCATAGACGATGTCGGGCTTGCTGACCAGGGCCCGGGCCCCGGCCACGCGCTGCTGCTGTCCACCCGAGAGCTCGTTGGGCCGGTGGCCCAGACGGGACCGGAGCCCCACGGCGTCCACCACGGTGTCGAACCATCCCCGGTCGGGCTTGTGGCCGGCGATGTCGAGCGGGAGCGTGATGTTCTCGGCCGCGCTGAGGGTCGGCACCAGGTTGTAGGCCTGGAACACGAACCCGACCTTCTCCCGCCGCAGGAGCGTGAGCTGCTTCTCCGACAGGGTCGTGAGATCGACGTTGCCGATGAACACCTGCCCGGACGTCGGCGCGTCGACGCCCGCCATGCAGTGGAGCAGCGTGGACTTCCCCGACCCCGACGGGCCCATGATCGCGGTGAACCGCCCGGACTCGAAGTCCACGGTGACCCCGCCGAGGGCCACCACCTCCGCGTCGCCCGAGCCGTAGACCTTGTACACATCCACGGCGCGGGCCGCCGCACCGTTCCTCGAGACAGCGGCCGTTCCGTCTGCGGGGGTCATGGCTTCTCTCCTGGAGTCGCGTGGTTTCGTCCTGCTGGCCGCCCTTGCTGTCGTGGTGGTACGAGCGGGCTGGCGGTCCGAACAGGCAGGCAGGATACCCTCGATGTCGACGAAGGCCGTCCGAGGCCGCCGCTACGATGCTGGCGAGAGGGATGGACATGTCGGCGGGACCACCCGACACGAAGACGCGCGAGGCCGAGGGGTCGTCGGTGGTGCGCCGCGGATGGCCGCAG
>JBIOUU010000171.1:0-5385 GCA_044867345.1 Actinomycetota bacterium | reverse complement strand
CGTAAAGCGCGCCGCACGCCCTCCCGATACTCGCCTCATGAGGGGATGGGGCCTCGTCATCGGGCTGCTCGCCGCCGTCACGGTGCTCGCGCTCGCCCTGAGGGCGACCCCGCCCGGCATCCTCGTGGTCGGGGCCCTCGTGGCTGGAGGGTATGGCGCCTACCGGTTCGCCCAGCGCAAGAAGGCCGCGAGGGAGAACCTGGAGGGACGCGCGCTCGGATTGCAGGCCGCCGATGGCGATCTCTTCGGCCTGGCCGCACTGCCGCTGGAACTCCTGAGCCGGGGAAAGGAAGGCCGAGGGGTGGATCACGTGCTGTGGGGGAGCTGGCAAACCGTGGATGTGAGGCTGTTCGACTTCCGATACGCCTCCGGGGATGACGGGGACCGCCGGTTCACCTGCGCGTTGAGGGCACTCGAGCGAGACGTTCCGCCAGTCGTGATCGAGCCGAAGATGTTCTTCACCCCGCTCGCCGAGCGGGGGCAGCTTTCCGTCGTCGAGATCGACGACCGAAGGTTCGGGGAGGCGTTCGACGTGCGGGCCGGGAACCCGGGGTTCGCCACGGCCCTCCTCGACGACGACACCAGGCGGTGGATGGAGCGGCGGAACGACATCGCGTTCGAGGTGAACGGCCGGATGCTGCTCACGTACATGCCGGGGGAGCGCCGTGACCTGCTCGCGCTCCTCGAGGCCGGGGCGGAGCTCGGACGGCGTCTGGCGGCCGAGCCCGTACGGCCAGGACGGGCGGCCGGATCGAAGCGACCCACCGCGTCGAAGGGATCCGCAGGCTCCGGCTCATCCAAGAAGGCCCCATCGTCCGCCAAGCGCGCCTCGCCCGGGAAGGCCGGCGTGCCGAGGAAGGCCACCGCCAAAGGCACGCGAGACTCCGGCGGCCGATCCGGCTCGCGGCCGGCACCAGAAGCCCCCGTTTGAGGCGCCCGCCGCCGGGCCGGTAGGGTGGCCGGGTGGGCGACGCCCCGGGCAGCACGAGGCTCCTTCGCCGAAGCCGAACCGATCGCGTCATCGCCGGCGTGTGCGGTGGCATCGGACGCTACCTGGGCGTCGACCCCGTCCTCATCCGGGTCGCGTTCGTGGTGCTGGCGATCGTGGGCGGCGGCGGCATCCTGCTGTACATCCTGGGGTGGATCCTGATCCCCGAGGAGAAGGAGGGGGAGCACCTGGGTGAGTCACCTCCTCCCAGCGCCGACATGGCACGGCTGGTGTTCGGCGGGGCCCTGATCGCGATCGGCGTCATCCTGCTGCTCGGCCTGTCGCTTCCGAGGATCGGGAAGTACCTGTGGCCGCTGGCCCTGATCGCGGTGGGCGTGGCCGTGATCATCCGGGCGTCCTCCAGGCGATGAGCGAGCTCCCGGAACCTCCGGCCTCGCCGCCCTCGCCGCTCTCGTCACGATTCCACGCCGGACGGTTGGTACTCGGCCTGGTGGTCGTGGTGATCGGCGTGACGGCGCTGCTCCAGGCCGCGGGCGTCAGCGAGGTGCCGTGGAAGGCCGTGCTGCCCGGCTCGTTGATCGCCGTTGGGCTGGGATTGGTGATCGCCGGCCGCCGGTCCGAGAGCGGCCGGGGCGGCCTCATCGCGATCGGGATCGTTCTCACGGTCCTGGTCGCGGCTGCGTCGGCGGTGGTCATCCCTCTCGATGGCGGGGTGGGCGAACGGACCGAACGCCCCACGTCACTGTCGGGGGTGAAGTCCGAATACCGCCTGGCCGTTGGGCAGCTGACCCTGGACCTCACGAGCGTGCCGGTGCCCGTCACCGGTACGGCGCGCACCGTCCGGGCACGCGTCGGCGTGGGGCAGCTCATCGTGGAGCTGCCGTCGGACCAACTGGCCGTGGTGCGGGGGCACGCGGGCATGGGCCAGGTGACCATCTTCGGCGAAAGCGATGGGGGCTTGGGCGTCGACAAGGACGTCGCCCCGAGCGCGCCGGCCGGTCAGGTCGCCGTGTTCTCGCTCGACCTGTCGGTGGGCATCGGGGAGGTGCTCGTCCAGCATGGCTGACGCCGGGAACCGCAGGGCCGTCGTGTGGGGCCTCTTCTTCATCGCGGCCGGGGTCGCCTTCCTGCTCGACCGGCTCGATGTCTGGACCCTCCGGGCCCGGTACGTGCTGCCCGTGCTCCTGATCGTGCTCGGGGCGGCGATCCTGCTCGGTGGGCGGGGATGGGTGCGTGGAGGACGCGACTAGACTAGCCGGGTCGCTTGTCATCCCGGGCGCCGGGTGTCCCGATAGCCCGGGTCGTGAACGCGGTCCTCCCCATCGCTGGATCGTCGTCCTGACCATCTTCGCCGCCTACCTCTCCTGATACTTCAAGCAATTCGTTGGACCACGGTCCCCGCGTCGTGGTCGAGGTGTACGGGGCCGGAGCAGCCCGGTAGGCTGTAGCCGTTCGCTCATGAGATCGGTCGCAGAAGGGACGTCATCGTGGCCTGGCTCTGGATCATCATCGGGGTGGTGGCGCTCGTCGTCATCCTCGGCATCGTCGCCTACAACCGCTTCGTCTCCGGACGCCAGCTCATCCGGGACTCGTGGGCCAACATCGACACCGAGCTCCGCCGCCGATACGACCTGATCCCCAACCTTGTCGAGACGGTCAAGGGCTACGCCGCCCACGAGCGTGGAGTCTTCGAGGAGGTGACCCGGGCCCGCGCGGCGGCCGTCTCGGCCACCGGGACCCCTGCCGAGCAGGCCGCGGCGGAGGGTCCGTTCGTCGCCGCGCTCCGCCAACTGTTCGCTGTGGCCGAGAACTACCCGGAGCTGAAGGCGAACCAGAACTTCCTGGCCCTTCAGTCCGAGCTGTCCAACACCGAGGACCGGCTCCAGACGGCGCGCCGGTTCTACAACGCGAACGTGCGTGAGTTCAACCGGAGGGTCCAGTCGTTCCCGTCGAACATGGTCGCGCGGAGCTTCGGGTTCAAGGAGGAGCAGTTCTTCGAGGTAGAGGAGACCCTCCGGGAGGCGGGACCGCCCCAGGTGAGCTTCGCGCCCGGCTCACCGTCCGTCTCGTTCGGCCCCCCCGGCGGCTCGTCGTCCGCGCCGGTCGTTCCGCCCTCTACGGGGGGGCCACCGCCACCGCCACCGCCTCCACCCCCCGACCCCGCGCCTCCGGCAGGGTCCGCTCCCTAGGCAGCTTCCATCTCGGCGGGCGCCGTCCCGCAGCCCTCGAGCATGGTCGCCCGGCGGACGTCGGTCGTGAGCAGCGACCATACGGCGGCCCAGCCGATCGCCACCGCGCCCATGCCGACCGCGGTGACTCGCGGGCCGAAAGACTGGGCCAGCCACCCCGTCAGCAGGCTGGAAAGCCCGAACGTGAGCGTCACGAGCATCCCGTCGAAGGCGAAGATCCGTCCTCGGATGCGGTCCGGGACGATGCGCTGAAGCCCGTACGAGGAGAGCGTCCACTGCGCGCCCCCGCCAAGGTGCGCGAGCGCAACCATAGGCATGGCCAGCAGCAACCCCGGGGCAAGCCCGAGGAGCGTGTAGCCGAGGCCGAAGACCGCGAGCGCGACGCCGATCGCCCCGAATATCCGCCGATCCCGCGGCCCGAGCGCCGACCTCCCGACGAACGGACCGATCAGCGCACCGACCCCGCGGGAGGCCATCAGCAACCCGATGCCGACGTCGCCGGCGTGGTACTCGCGATGGGCCAGGAGCGGGATCAGGACGAGGACGCCGCCGGCGATCCCCCATCCGAACTTCACGGCGAGCAGGGCCAGCACCCGGTGATCCTTCCGCGCGTACCGGATCGTCTCCACCGTGGCCTCCCGGAGGCCGGCGTGATCCTCCGCCGTTCGCTGCTCGGCGAACGGCCGCCGGATCCGCCAGATGAGCCAGGCGGAGGCGAGGAAGGATGCCGCATCGAGGATGAACGCGGTGTCCCTGCCGAACACGGCGGCCACGACGCCGCCGAGCGCGGCGCCGACCGCGAGCATCGTGCCCCACAGCGACCCCGACAACGCGTTGGCGGTGGCCAAGTCCTCCCCCTCCACCAGGTTGGGCATCGCGGCAGCGGACGCGGGCTCGAAGGCGGCGCTGAACGAGGCCATGACCGCGAGCAAGACGAACGCGAGCCATATCAGCGAGTCGGTTCGGATCAGTAGGAACCCCAGGCACACGACGGCCCGGGCCAGGTCGGCGGCCACCATCAACCGCCGCCGGTCGATCCGGTCGGCCAGAACCCCCGCGATCGGCGAGAGCAGGAAGTACATGAGGTCCTGGACGGCGAGGACGAGGGCCACGGCGATGGCCGAGCCGGTGAAGTGAAGCACCAGCCCGAACAGGGCGACCAGCAAGAACCAATCGCCCCCCAGCGAGATCAGGGACGCGAGATAGAGCCGTCGGAAGTCGCGGTTTCGGCGAAGCAGCGAGAGGCTGGCCCGAAAGCCTCCCTGGACCTCGACCGGTTCGCGCGCTGACACGGCGATTTGCCAGACTACAGGGAAGCGCCTGCCGACCGAAGGGGGAGGAGCCGTGCTCGAGCGGTTCACGTGGTTCCGGCAGTCGGCCATGCGGTTCGCCGGCGACGGGCTCACGGTCTACATCGATCCGTGGGGAACGATCAGCCAGGACCCGCCGGCCGACGTCATCTTCATCACGCACGCCCACGCCGACCACTTCCAGCCGCAGGAGATCGAGCGGCTCAGTGGGGAGAGCACCAAGCTCGTCGCTCCGCACGACGTGGCCAGGGAGCTCTCGGGGGACGTCACAGCGGTCGCGCCGGGCGACGCGATCGAGGTCTCCGGGGTCAGGGTGCAGGCGGTGCCGGCCTACAACGTGCATCCCGATCGACTCGACAAGCATCCCAAAGCCAACCGGTGGGTTGGCTACATCCTCGAGCTGGAGGGGAAGGCCTACTACCACGCCGGCGACACGGACCACGCACCAGAGCTCGACGACGTGAGGGCGGATGTAGCATTCCTGCCGATCGGGGGAACCTACACGATGGACCCGCCCGAGGCGGCCGGGCTGGCCAGGTCGATCTCGCCGCAGATCGCGGTGCCCATGCACTACGGGTTCGTCGTCGGTTCGCCGAAGGACGCCGAAACCTTCAGGCGGGAGGCGGAGCCGGTGACCGTCGAGGTGATGAGGCCGGTGAACCCGTTCGAGCGGGACTGACCTGACGGAAGGAGAGGATCGCGATGGAGCTCGGATACGACGGGCCTCTGTACATCCTGGCGTTCGACCACCGCGGCTCGTTCCAGAAGAAGTTCTTCGGGGTAACGGGAGAGCCCACGGCAAAGGACGTCGAGCGGATCTCCGATGCGAAGCACGTCATCTTCGAGGGGTTCCTCCGCGCCCTTGACGAGGGCTCTCCCGTTACCCCGAAGAACTTCTTCTGGAACGAGCCGCGGTGGTCGAACGCCAGGATGTACA
>JBIOUU010000170.1:0-18424 GCA_044867345.1 Actinomycetota bacterium | reverse complement strand
CGTACACGGCCGGGACCGCGCCGATCAAGATGGATGTCGTGAGGCTGAGCTCGAAATCGCCGACAAGGATGTGCGCAAGCGCCGCCGACGTGACCAGAGGGACGGCCTGCACGAGATCGGTGCCGACGAGCTGCGAGCCCCGGAGTGTCGGGTATGTGAGCATGAGGCACACGATGATGATGGAACCCGAGCCGACAGACGTGAGGCCCACGAGCAGGCCCCCGAGGGCGCCGATCAGTAGGGTGATCGAGATCTTGACGCGAATCGATCCACCGGGTTGCAGCGTAACGCGCCGACCGGCACGGGCCTGTGCGCTGCGGCGCCCCTGCAGCGACGCCCTGAAGACCATGGCGGCTGCAGCCAGGATGAGTGTCACGCCGAGGAGGATCTTCGTCGTCTCCTCGACGACCGCGCTGTCACCGCTTGCATGAAGCAGCAGGACGCCGGCGAACGCGGCCGGGATCGAGCCAAGGCAGAGCCACCTGACGAGTTCCCACCTGACGGTCTTTCGGCGAATGTGGACGCCTCCGCCCACGGGTTTCATGACCATCGCCGCGACGAGATCGGAGGAGACGGCCGCCGTGGGGTTGACGCCGAAGAAGATCAGCAGGATGGGCGTCATGAGCGCGCCTCCGCCCATGCCGGTGAGCCCGACCGTGAACCCGACGATCACGGAGGCGAGGGCGATGGACCAATCGATGTGCACGGGCGCCCAGGATACGTCCACGGCCGATCCCGTTCGAACCACTGCCTGCCCCGCCCTACCGGCACTTCCGCTACTGTCCGCCTGGGAGCAGCGGTGGTAGAGGCACCCGGAACACGCGATCCCCTATCGAAGCGGGATCTGGATCCCGATCCGATCGCCCAATTCCGTATCTGGCTCGACGACGCGCGCGACGCGGGGATCCGGCTTCCCGAAGCGGTGGCCCTGGCGACCGTCGATGCCGGCGGAAGTCCGTCCGTCCGGCACGTGCTGCTCCGGGGGCTCGACGAGCGCGGCTTCGTCTTCTACACCAACTACGAGAGCCGCAAGGGGCGCGAGCTGGAGGCCAACCCTCGGGCAGGGATGGCCTTCTACTGGCGTGAGCTCGACCGTCAGGTGTGCGTGAGCGGGACGGTCAGGCGAACCGGCCGGGAGGAATCGGAGGAGTACTTCCGGACCCGGCCCCGCGAGGCTCGCGTGGGCGCGTGGGCCTCGCGCCAGAGCGAGGTTGCCAGATCGCGGGAAGAGCTCGACGCCCGGTACCGGGAGATCGACGCCCGATATCCGAGCAACGAGGTCCCGCTCCCCCCGAACTGGGGCGGGTATCGGCTGACACCGGAGGCGGTCGAGTTCTGGAAGGGACGGGAGCACCGCCTCCACGACCGGTTCCGGTACACGAGGCAGCCCGACGGCGGCTGGGTGATCGAGCGGCTGTTCCCGTAGCCGCGGCCCCGGAACCCACCGCGCCGGACCTACGGTATCGTTCGCTCGTGATGGACGACGACCTTCGGGAAATCGTTGCCGGGCAGATGTCCGGCGTTCGGGCCGACCTCGAACGGCTGGTTCGGATCCCGTCGATCGCGTTCCCCGGGTACGAACCGCAACCGGTCCGCGATTCGGCGGAGGCGACCGCGGAGATCCTGGCGGCCGCGGGACTCTCGAGCGTCCACCTCATCGAGCTCCCGACCGGCGAGCACCCAGCGGTCTACGGCGAGACGCCCGCCGTCCCGGGCGCGCCGGCGATCCTGCTGTACGCCCATCACGACGTCCAGCCCGAGGGCCCGGTGGACGAATGGGACACACCGCCCTTCGAGCCGTCGGTCCGGGACGGACGGATGTACGGGCGCGGCACCTCCGACGACAAATGCGGGATCGTGCTGCATGCGGCCGCCCTGAAGGCGTTCGGCGGCGAACCGCCCGTCACGGTCAAGGTGCTCATCGAAGGGGAAGAGGAAGCGGGCACGGACAACCTGCCGTTCCTGATCGAGGGCCACCGTGACCTTCTCGCCTCGGACGTGGCGGTCGTGGCCGACTCCGGGAACTGGCGCCGTGGCATCCCCACCCTCACGACCACGTTGCGCGGCGTGGTGGACTGCCGTGTCGAGGTTCGTGTCCTTCGCAAGGCCGTCCACAGTGGCGCGTACGGCGGCCCCATCCCCGATGCGCTCAGCGCGCTGTCGCGCCTGCTCGCCACGCTTCACGACGATCGCGGCAACGTGGCCATCCCCGGCCTCGCGTCAAGACCATGGGACGGGGTCGAGTACCCCGAGGACGACTTCCGCGAGGAGGCGGGAGTCCTTCCCGGCGTGGCCTCGATCGGCGAGGGCTCGGTGGCAGAGCGGCTGTGGACCCGGCCGGCAATCTCGGTCCTCGGGATCGACGCCCCTCGTGTCCGAGAGGCGTCGAACCAGCTCGTGCCGGTGGCCCGGGCCAAGGTGAGCCTGCGCATCCCTCCGGGAGAGGACGCGCAGAAAGCCCTGGACGCCCTGACATCGCATCTGGAGGCCAACGCGCCGTGGGGTGTTCACCTCGAGGTCGAACGGGGTAGCGAGGGCGAGCCCTTCGCCGTCCAGGCCGAAGGGGAGGTGTTCGGGGCCGCTCGCGACGCCATGGCCGAGGCGTGGGGCCGGAAGACCGTCGACATGGGAAGCGGCGGATCGATCCCGCTCGTGCCCTTGCTGTCTCGCACGTTCCCGGGGATCGCCGTGCTCCTGTTCGGAGCCTCCGACGAGCTTTCCTCGCTCCATTCGGTGAACGAGAGCGTCGACTTGGGCGAGGTCGAGCGGGCGGCCCTCGCGGAGGCCCTCATGTTCCGAAAGCTCGCCGCCCTCGGCCGCTGAGCCCCACCTTCGGCTCACCGGTTGCTAGGGTGGAGGGCCGATGGACACCGATCAGACGACCGGAGAGGCTTCGGGGGAGCACGTCCCCTCCGCACCCCAAGCGCCGCAGGAACCCCCGGGACCGCAGGAGGCCATCACCGAGCCGGCCAAGCTCCTTCGGATCGCGACCATGGTCCGGGAGCTCCTGGAGGAGACGCGGCAGGCCACGATCGACGAGGCTGGGCGGGCGCGCCTGCGCGAGATCTACCTCCGTTCCTTCGACGAGCTGCGCGAGGTCCTGTCGCCCGACCTCCAGCAGGAGCTGGCCGAGCTGGTCCCTCCGATGGAGGCCGTCCCCACCGAATCGGAGATCCGGGTGGCCCAGGCGCAACTGGTCGGATGGCTGGAGGGCCTGTTCCACGGGATCCAGGCCGCCCTGTTCGCCCAGCAGGCAGCGGCCCGAGCCCAGTTCGAGGAGCTCCGCCGGCGCGGCCTTCCCGCCGGAGCGCCTCCGGGTTCGCCACAGCCGCAGGGCGGGCCGGGGGCGTACCTGTAGCGCCTACTCGTCCTTGCGCTCGACTTGCCCCGCCGCCGCCGATGCCCGGGTGACGCCGCCCCCGCCGGTCAGCCGCGCCGCGATCGTGACCGGAATGACCGTGAACAGGACGACGAAGAACACCACCACGTTCACCTCGGGGAGCCGCTGGCCCAGGCGGATGGCTCCGAAGATCCACAGGGGCAGCGTGTTCTGGGCGCCCGAGGTGAACGTAGTCACGATGACCTCGTCGAATGATAGGGCGAAGGCCAGGAGGGCCCCGGCGACGAGCGCCGTCGACAGTAGCGGAAACGTGACCGTGTGGAACGTCGTCCAGCCGTGTGCGCCGAGGTCCATGGAGGCCTCGATGAGCGACGACGACGTGCGCCGCAGTCGGGCGATCACGTTGTTGTAGACGATCACGATGCAGAACGTCGCATGGCCGACGACGATGGTCCACAGCGACAGGTTGATCCCATTGAAGTTGAAGAACGAGTTCAGGGCCATGCCGGTGATGATTCCGGGGAGCGCCAGCGGCAGCACCACCACGAACGAAACGACCTCCCGGCCGAAGAACCGGAACCGGTGAACGGCGAACGACGCCGCCGAGCCGAGTACCAGCGCGATGCCCGTGGCGATCAGTCCGGCCTTGATCGAGAGCAGGAGGGCGTCGCGAACCTCCGGATCGTTCCACGTCTCGGGGAACCACTTGAAGGTGAAGCCCGGGAGCGGCCAGCTCTGGATGGTTGAGGTGTTGAACGCGTACAGCATGATGATGAGGATCGGGGCGAACAGGAACGCCAGGACCAGGGCGGTCCAGATCCGTAGGGCCAGCCGGGTCCACATGGTCTCCACCGTCACATCGCCTCGAACGCGCCGAGGCGCCTCGCCCCGAGCAGGTAGAGGGCCATGATCACGACGGGGACGATGGCGAAGGCCGCGGCGAACGGGATGTTGCCCGCCACTCCGACGTTCTCGTACACCACGTTCCCGATGAAGCTCGAGCCCGTCCCCCCCACCAGGAACGGCGTGATGAAGTCGCCGAGGGTCAGTGAGAACGTGAAGATCGACCCGGCGACGATGCCGGGGAGCGCGAGCGGCAGGATCACCTTCGCGACCGTCCGCCCTCCCCGAGCCCCGAGGTCCGCCGAGGCCTCCAGGTACGAGTCGGGGATCCGCTCCAGGGCCGCGTAGACCGGCAGGATCATGAACGGCAACCACAGGTACGAGAACACGATCCACATCGCGGTGTTCGTGTAGGCCAGGGTCACCGGCCCCAGCCCGATCTTGTCCAGACTCCAATTCAGCACGCCGTCGTGGGTGAAGATCAGCAGCCATGCGTACACGCGGGCGATGTAGCTGGCCCACAACGGGACCAGCACCGCCACGAACAGGGCGGTCTGCGCCCGCCGGGTGGCCACCCGAGCCATGTAGTACGCGAACGGCAACGCGAGAACGGCGTCGGTCACGGTCACGAGCGCCGCGATGCCGATCGTCCGGAGCATGATGGCCCGGTACGTGGCGTTCTCGAACAGCGTCCTGAAGTTGCCGAGGTTCCAGACCCGCTCGATGTTCGTGGTGAAGCTGTTGATCCTCCAGAACGCGGTGATCAGCAGGATCCCGAGCGACGCCAGATAGATGAAGACGAACCAGGCGAGGGGCGGCGTCAGGAGGAGAGCGGCCCGTACCCACGGCCGCCGCCACAGCGCGGCCGAGATGCGGGCCCCCGCCCCCCTCGGCGCCGACGTCTCGATGGAGCCGCTGGCCACGCCGGACTAGCCCGTCACCTCCGTGGTCCACGCCTGCTGCCACTCCGAGTACGGCATGCAGTTCGTCTCACCGTTCCCGCAGTCGGCGATGGGCGTCTTCCAGAACGAGATCGAGTCGAAGTACGAGGCCGGAGCGTTCGCGTGGTACACGGCGCACGAGCCCTTGTCGAGCTGATCCATGATCGGGCACGCCTTCGTGTTCGCCGGTGTCTCGCCGTACCACGTGGCCTGAAGGGCCTGGGCCTTCGCCGTGCTGATGTACTGCATCCACATGTAGGCGCAGTTTGGGTGCGGCGCGTTCGTGGCCAGCATCCAGGTGTCGGCCCAACCCGTGGCCCCCTCCTTGGGGATCGTCGAGGCGATGGGGACGTTGTTGGATCGCAGGATGCTCTCCTGATACGGCCACGACGCGCCGATGATCGCGTCGCCGTTCTTGAACATCGAGATCTCCTGGGAGGCGAGGCCCCAGTACTTCCGGATCAGCGGCTGCTGTTCCCTTAGCAGGGCGACGGCCGCGTCCAGCTGTGGACGGGTCAGCTCGTAGACGTCGGTGATCCCGAGGTCGGGCTTGGTCGCCTTCAAGTACAGGGCAGCGTCGGCGATCTGGATGGGGTTATCGGGAACGGTGATCTTGCCCTTGTACTTCGGGTCGTAGATCACGCTCCAGCTGTCCGGCGCCGTGGGGAAGTCCTGCGGGTTGTACATCAGCGTGTTCGGGCCCCACTGGAGCGAGATGCCGTAGTGCACCCCGTCGATCGTGTTGTGCGGTGGCGACTGGAGCTGCGGGATGAAGTTCTTCCAGTCCGGGATGAGGTCGACGTTCACGGGCCTCACGTCCCCGCCGTAGATCAGGCGGAGCGAGGCGTCCCCCGAGGCCGAGACCATGTCGTACTGGCCGCCGCCGCCGTCGGCCATCAGGGTCACCATCTCGTCGGAAGACCCGGCGTACTTCGCGCTCACGTCGCAGCCCGTCTTGGTCTCGAACGTCTTCGTCCACAGCGGCTGGACGTACCCCTCCCAGGCGATCAGGTTCAGCTTTCCTTCCCCCGCGCCGACCGACGTCGGTGGCGCCATGTTGGCGGTGGGCGGCTGGCCGGCCCCGCCTCCTCCGCCTCCGCCGCCGTTACCCTCTTCTCCTCCACCACAGGCTGCGGTGAGGAGGACCAGCGCGGCTCCCAACGCCGCAGGCACCGGCCAACGACCCGCTCCCATTCCCACTCGTGTCATGCGCCCACCCCCTCTTCATCCGGTTGTCCCTCGGTCTGCTGCCGTACGGTCACGGTCTGATCCGGTCTCCAGGCCAGGCGAACCCGCCGGCCCTTGGCCTGGAGCACCTGTTCGGCCGACTCGAAGTTCTGGCTGATCACCGCGAGCTCACCCCCGTCGTCGAGCTCGACCACATAGCGGGTCACCATCCCGACGTAGACGACGTCACGCACCCTTGCCCCTTCGACGTGCGCTCCCGGTTCCGGCGCCTCGCCCTCGCCCAGCATCCGGATCTTCTCGGGGCGAACGGTGAAGTGGCGTCCCCCTCGTTCCAGGAGGTTGGAGACGCCGATGAAACCGGCCACGAAGTCCGTGGCCGGTTGCTCGTAGACCCCGACCGGGGTCCCGACCTGTTCGACTCGCCCCGCGTTCATGACGGCGAGACGATCGCTCATCGTCAGCGCCTCCTCCTGGTCGTGGGTCACGTAGATGAACGTCAAGCCCACCTGTTGCTGGATCTGCTTGAGCTCGATCTGCATGGCCTGGCGGAGCTTGAGGTCGAGCGCCCCGAGCGGCTCGTCCAGGAGCAGCACCTTCGGCCGGTTCACCAATGCCCGGGCCAACGCGACGCGCTGGCGCTGACCGCCCGAGAGCTGGACGGGCTTCCGCCGATCGAAGCCCGCCAGACGAACCATGCGCAGGGCATCGGCCATCCGCCTCGATCGCTCCTCCCTGGGGACCTTCTTCACCCGCAGGCCGTACTCGACGTTCTCACCCACCGTCATGTGCGGGAACAACGCGTAATCCTGGAAGACCGTGTTCACGTCCCGCTCGTACGGCGGCAAGCCGGACACGTCCTGCCCGCCGAGCCACACCCGCCCTTCGGTAGGCGCCTCGAACCCCGCGATCATGCGGAGGCACGTGGTCTTCCCCGAGCCGGATGGCCCCAGGATTGAGAAGAACTCGCCCTCGGTGACGTCGAGGTCGATGCCGTCGACCGCCACGACCTCACCGAAGCGCTTGCGCACCCCCTCAAGCCGGACGGCCGCGCGGGCCGCCCGTATGGCCTGGACGTCGTTCACCTGCACCTGCGGTTGCGCCAAACTTCCTCCGAAGCCCGCCGGGACGCGTGCCATCTTGACCGGGAGGGCGCGCGGGGGCAAGGGACCGGCCCCTCGGGGCTTCGGACAGACCCCGCACGATGTCGCCAACCACGCGGGGGCCCGCCTCGATCAACCCCGTGTACACCTGGACGGTGGCGGCGCCCGCGTCGAGGCAGGCCAGCCCATCGGCCGAGGAGAAGACGCCGCCACACGCGTTGATGGGAAGTGCCCCCTCGGTCGCCGCCCGCACGTCACCTACGATCCGCACGGTATCGGGGAACAACTCGCGGCCGGAGAGCCCGCCGGCCCCCACCGACAGGCGCCGGTCGGACACCGGCCGGGTGTTGGAACAGGTGAGGCCGTCGGCCCCGCCGTCGTGCGCGATGCGCGCGAGTGCCAGCACCGCCTCGCGCTCGGCGTCGCTCCGGAAGGGCGGGAGCTTCACGAACAGCGGCCTCGTTCGCCGCGCGCCGAGCTCCCGCAGGAGCAAGGACAGGTGCGCCTCGTTGTCGCGGTCCCGGCCCCAGGAGACGTTGGGGCAGCTCGCGTTGAGCTCGACCCCGTCGACGTGGGGCTCGAGCAGCCCATGGGTGGCGATCACCTCGTCAGTGCCCTCGGCGGCGATGCTCGCGAGTCTCGGCCCCGATCGCGCGGATCGAGCCAAGGTACGCGCGGCTGCCTCGGCCCCCGGATTGGGCAGGCCCATGGCATTCGTCATCGAGCGCCGTCGCGGGTACCTAACGATCCTGGGCTTGGCGTTCCCCGGACGGGGATCGCGGGTGATCGTCCCGCCGACCACGTACCCGAACCCCAGCCGGCCGAGCGCGTCCAGTCGATGCAGCGCCTTGTCGAACCCGGCGGCCAGGCCGATCGGGTTGCGCAGCGGGATCCCGGCGAGCGACGTGCGGAGCGCCGGATCCTCCGGCACTCCGCCGATCCACTCCCACGGCAGGGGGAGCGAAAGGATGGACTGCGCCAATCGATGGGCGGCCTCGGGTGGAAGCGAGAAGAACAGGGGGCGGGCCACCGCCCGGTACAGGCCCATCGGACGCCTATGCTACCCGCGATGTCCGACGACCTCGCTGAGCGGCTCCTCAGGGCATCCGAGCTGCACGGCGACTTCGTCCTGTCCTCCGGCAAACGCTCACCGGTCTACTTCGACAAGTTCCGGTTCCTCACCGACCCGCCGCTCCTGAAGGAGCTGGCGCGCGCGGTGGCCGCGCTGCTCCCGGAGGGCATCACGCACCTGGCAGCGCCCGAGGGAGCCGCCACGCTCCTCGTGGCGGCTGTTGCGCTCCAGACCCACTTGCCGCTCGCCGTCGTACGCAAGGAACCGAAGCCCTACGGGACGATGTCGCAGGTGGAGGGGAACGCGCCGCCGGGGGCGCAGGTCGGCCTGATCGAGGACGTCTCGACGACCGGTACCCAGGTGCTCCGGGCGGCCGGGGCGCTGGAGGCGGCGGGGTGCCAGATCGGCATCGTCGTCCTGGCGATCGACCGCGGCGGCGGGGCTCGCCTGCGCGAGGCGGGGTACTGGGTGAAGGCGGTTGTCGACGTGGGAGGCGCCGAGGGGCCCGAGCCTGTCGGCGCCGAGGGCAGCCAGGAGGGCGGCGATTAGCTGGAGACGATCTCTGCGGAGCTGTTGGTGGGAAGCACGCACCGCCACACCCGCAGCCGCCACAACAACCTGCTGCCCCGGGCATGAAGGTCGAGGATCCCCTCCTTCATCATCCGGGCCACGGCCTTCGACTTGGCCACCACGTCCGGCAGCGGAAGCTCGCGCGACACGATGGCCTGGAGATTGGCGGCACCGAAGATCCGCCGGGCCACCTCCAGGATGCGGTTCTCCGCCTGGATCGTTCCCGTCGGGAGGTACAGCCGCCCTCCGGGGGCCAGGCATCCGGTCTCCCGGATGCTCTCGAGCATCGCCGCCGGGAGCTCGGCGCCCGTCGGCCCGCCGGCTCGCCCGTCCGGGAACCACCCGGAGACCCGCGCGATCTCGTCGGGGATCCCCGAGACGTCGCCGATGATGACGTCGGCCTGCTGGCCCCTGACCGGTTCCAGGAGGTTCCCCACGCGGAACTCCACCCGGTCCTTGAGACCGAGCCGTTCGGCGTTGTCGTCGGCCACCTCGATCGCGGGCTCGGACAGGTCGCATCCGATCACGCGTCCCGCGCCGAGCCGGGCGGCCACGAAGGAGAGCACCCCGCTCCCACAGCCGACGTCGATCACGGTCTCGCCCGGCGCGATCTCGAGGGCCTCGGCTATCGAGCGGCTCGTATGGCTCGGAGCGAACACGCCGGGGTTCACCCGGATGGTGAACGGGCCGGTTCGGCCCCTCCACTCCATCTCCTGGGGGGCCCCGTCCGAGGTGGAGGAGGTCATCGGGCCTAATGGTGCGCAGACCGGAGAGCGCCAGTCAACCGGCGCTTAGACCCGGGGAGCGGTGAACTCGGCGTCCTCACCAGGCTCGATCTCGCCTCGCTCGACCGCCGTGGCGTCTTCCTCTGCCGTGCGGCTGACCTCGGCCGTGTCCACGCCGAAGTGGCCCGCGGGATATCGGGCGATCCGCCGAGCGGCCCGGCGCAGGAGCTGCATCGTCCCGTGGCGGTTCCCCCGCAGCAGGTGGACGTATCCCGCCCCGAGCTGCGAAAGGCCCTTGAAGAACTCGGCGTCCTCGGTGTCGCGGGCCTGCTTCCATGCCGTCTCCCAGGCCTCGTGTGCCGGGAAGAATCTCCCGGCGTTGAAGTGCTCGCGACCCAGGCGATGGTTCTCCTCCAGCGGGAGGTTGTCGAAATCCTCCAGGTCCAGGTGGTTCTCGGCATCCCACGGTTGGGGCCGGCCGAGCTCGTCTCGGGGCCGCCTCGGCTTGTTGCGCGTGGGCGTGGGCCGCCCGGTCTTGCCTTGTGGCTCGGATCGCATGGAGCCATCGTAGCCGGGCCGCTCGGAAGTGCACCGGCGAGTCCGTGCACCGGCGCCCTTTGGCCGATACCCTGGAACGAAGCCTTCCGGGAGCCGATGCCCGTGGCAACCAGCACCGAGATCCAACAGACCCCGGCCCCGGGCGAAGGACCGCCCCCGGCGGAGGCAGGATCCGATCGGATGCCGCCGTGGATCCCGCGGCTGCTCCTCCTCGTCGTCTTCACCGCCTTCGCGGCCTACGCCGCCCTCCTCCTGGTTCGCAAGCTCCGGGACGTCATCTTCTGGCTCATCACCGCGCTGTTCCTTTCCTTCGCCCTGGAGCCCGCGGTGAACTGGCTGGTGAAGAAGCGCGGGTGGCCGAGGGGCGCCGCGACGGGCGTCGTGCTGTTTGGACTGGCGGCCATCCTTCTCGTCACGGTCGCGGCGATGGTGCCGCTCGTGATCAACCAGGTTCAGCAGCTGGTGACGAGGGTTCCCTCGTGGTTGGAGGAGGCGAGCGTCTACACGAAGCGATGGTTCAACATCGAGCTCACCGGCAGCGAGATCCTGGATCGCCTCCGGAACGCCGACCTTGCCGTCAGCCGCATCGCGTCGAGCCTGGCCTCGGTGGGCGCGTTCATGCTCAGCCTGCTGTTCCAGGTCCTCACGATCGGGCTGTTCACCTTCTATCTGGTGGCCGACGGACCCCGGGTTCGGCGTGCCGTGTGCTCGGTCCTTCCCCCCCGGCGCCAGCGCGAGATCCTGGACGCCTGGGAGATCGCCATCGACAAGACCGGCGGGTTCCTCTACTCGCGCCTGCTGCTCGCCGCGATCTCGGCGTTCGTGGCCGGCATCGCGCTGACGCTCCTCGGCGTGCCCTTCGCGCTTCCGCTGGCTTTGTGGATGGGTCTCGTGTCGCAGTTCATTCCGGTAGTTGGGACGTACATCGGCGCAGCCGTGCCGCTCCTCGTGGCGCTGCTCTCCGACCCCTGGTCCGCGCTCATCTTCCTGATCTACGTGGTCGTCTATCAGCAGATCGAGAACTACCTCCTCAGCCCCCGCATCACGGCCCGGACGATGCAGCTGCATCCCGCGGTGGCCTTCTTCGCGGCGCTCTCCGGTGCGGCAATCTCCGGCGTGCTCGGCGCGTTCATGGCCCTTCCGGCCGCCGCCGTGATCCAGGCCACGGTGTCGAGCTATCTCACACGGCACGAGGTGGTCGAGACCGAGCTCACGATGGAGCCCGAGCCGGTGGTGGCGCCGTATACGAGGTCGAGACGGGTGAGGCTCCTCGCCAGGTTCAGGCGGCGGGGAGGAACGCGCGGGGACTGAGCCGCGCGCGGCACGGCCCGGCCCCGTGGGACACTCTCGCGCGGTGGACCCGACCCTGATCACGCTCGTCCCCCACACGCATTGGGACCGCGAGTGGTACGCGCCGTTCGATCAGTTCCGAGAGCGCCTGGTGGCGATGATGGACACGCTGATCGAGCTGGGGAACGCCGGGTTCCCTCACTTCCACCTCGACGGGCAGACCGCGATGATCGACGACTACCTCGCCCTTCGCCCGGAGCGCGAAGACGACATCCGGCGGCTGGCCGAGGACGGAAGGCTGTCCCTGGGTCCGTGGGTGACCCAGATGGATGAGTTCCTCGTCTCGGGCGAGTCGCACCTCCGCAACCTCGAGCGAGGGCTCGCCCGGGCGCGAGTGCTGGGACGCCCGCTCATGGTGGGATACCTGCCCGACCAGTTCGGCCACGTCGGACAGATGCCGCAGATCCTGGCCCACGAAGGGATCGACCGGGCGGTGGTGTGGCGTGGGGTGCCGAAGGAGATCGATCGGACCCAGTTCTGGTGGGAGGCCCCGGACGGGAGCCGCGTGCTCACGGAGTACCTCGCGTTCGGATACTCGCTCGGCTGGGACATCGAGCAGCATCAGGATCCAGAGCAGTTGGCGGCATCCTTGCGGCGCAAGGCTGAGCATGTGGCGCCGTTCCTGGCATCCGAGCGGATGCTGATCACGGTTGGCGCCGATCACACCGGGCCCGACGCCACGCTTCCGGAACGCCTTGCCATCGCGGAGGAGCACCTCCCGGGGATGACGGTTCGGATCGGCTCCCTTCTCGAGCATCTCGACGCGCGGCCGAGCGACGGCCTGCCCTCGTGGCGGGGCGAGCTCCGCTCGTCGGCCCGTGCGCATCTCCTCCCCAACGTGTACTCGGCCCGCGCGCACCAGAAGCGCGAGCGGGGCACGGTGGAGGCGCTCGTGGAGCGGTACGCCGAGCCGCTCGCGGCCCTGGTCCCCGGATTCGACTGGCCGGGCGAGGAGCTGGATCGAGCGTGGACCTTGCTGCTGTGGAACGGCGCGCACGATTCGGTCTGCGGCTGCTCGCACGATCAGGTGGCCCGCGACGTGGACGCGCGATACGCGGAGGCGCGGGCCATCGGGGACGCGATCATCGCGAGGGCGCTCGAGGGGCTCGGGTCGCGCATGGGCGAGCCCGGGACCCTGCGGTTCAACCCTTCTCCGTTCGAGCGCGAGGGCGTGCCCGGCCTCGGATGGCGAGTGGAGGCCGGGCCGGCGGCTTCACCCACGCCGGTCGAGGCGGATGAGCGCGACGGCTGGATGACGGCCGGTGAGGTCGCTTTCACACTGCGAGACGAGCCCGACGTCGGCGACCTGTACAACTTCTGCTACGAGGAACAGGGCCAACGGGCCCGGAGCCCGGTGTGGTCGGTGGCCCCGGAAAGCAGCGAGGCCGAGGCCGTCTTCGACGAAGGGCTTTCGGTTCGGATCCTCGTCGTTCGGAACGAGGGTGAGCCATTCGTCCGGCTGTCGGGCCAGATAGAGAACCGGCGCGCCGACCACCGCCTCCGGATCCACGTCCGGTTGGCGGAGCCGGCGCAGGGCTCCCTGGCCGGCTCGCCCTTCGAGGTCGTCGAGCGGGGGCTGTTCTCGGAGGGCGGCGAGCTGGAAGCTCCGTCGCCCACCTGGCCGGCCCGCCACGTCGTCCTGGCCGGCGGGATCGCGGCGTTCCACGAAGGGGTCTTCGAGTACGAGGTCGATGAAGGCGAGCTTGCCATCACGCTCCTGCGGTGCGTGGGGACGATCAGCAGGCAGCACCTGGCGACGCGCCCGTTCGCCGCCGGGCCCGACGTGCCGACCCCCCACGCCCAGATGGTCGGGACGACGAGGTTCGAGCTCGGGCTTGCGGCCGCCGCGACCAGCGACGGGCTCATGGCGAACTGGGAACGCTTCGCCCTCCGCCTGCGCGAGGTCCCGACGATGGGAGGCGGCACGCTGCCGTCGAGCGGCTCACTCCTCGCCGTGGACGGGGACGCGGTGCTCTCGAACGTTCGCCGCAAGGACGGAGTCGTCCAGGTCCGGCTGTGGAACCCCTCCCCCCGGCGCCCGGCGACCGCGCGCGTGGCCGGCACGGCCGCAACGATCGGACCGGCGAGGATCGAGACCATCGAGGCCCGGTAGGCTCGCCGGCGTGGGCCAGAACTTCGACGCGATCGTTGTGGGGGGCGGGACCATGGGGACGGCCACCGCCCGCTCACTGACCGAACGGGGGCGGGGCGTCCTCCTGCTCGAGCGATTCGAGATCGGCCATCCGAGGGGAAGCTCGGGTGGCCCCACGCGGATCTTCCGGGTCGCCTATCACCACCCCGACTATGTCCGAATGGCCCGGCGGGCCCTCCAGGAGTGGCGGGACCTGGAGGGGAAAGCCGGCGAGAGACTCCTGGTCACGACGGGGGGCCTGGACGTTGGAGCGGGCGGCAGGGAGACGGCGGGCGCGCTCCAGGCCGCGGGTGAGCGCTTCGAGTACCTGAAGCCACAGGCGGTTCGGGAGCGGTGGCCGGCCGTCCGGTTCGAGCCGGACGCGGAGATCTTCGTCCAGGAGGACGGTGGCGTGTGCATGGCGGAACGCACCGTGAAGGCCCAAGCTCGCCTGGCCGAGCAAGGAGGAGCCGAGATCCTCCAGGACACGAAGGTCGAGCGGGTCACGGCGAACGGCGACGGGGTCGAGGTGAACACGGAGGGTTCGACGTATCGGGCACCGGTCGCGGTCATCGCCGCCGGGCCCTGGGCCGGCGAACTGCTGGCGGAGGCCGGTCTGCCCAGCCGTCTCGTCCCCAGCTTCGAGCAGGTGACCTACTTCGCGTTGGACGTGCCGTCGCCGCTGCCGACCGTGATCGACTGGACCGTGGACCCGGTTCAGACTCCCTACGTCGTCCCCAACCCGGAGGAGCCCGGCCATTTCAAGGTGGCCCTGCACAAGTCGGGGCCGGCCGTGAACCCGGACGAGCGTTCCTTCGACCCGGATCCCGATCGGGTGGCCAGGGTCACCGAGTACGCGCGAGGTCGCTTCGCGCCGCACCGGCCGACCGGAGCGACCGACACGTGCCTGTACACGAACACGCCGGACGAGGACTTCGTGCTGGACCGGCGGGGACCGATCGTGATCGGCTCCCCATGCAGCGGCCATGGATTCAAGTTCACGCCGCTCGTGGGGCGGATCCTGGCCGACCTGGCGACCGGCGAACGCCCGCCCGTCCCGCTCGAGCGGTTCGCCTCCAGCCGGCCGACGCTGGCCGGGTAACGCCACCTCGTCAGGGCCCTGTGGAGGTTGCGGATGTGGAAAGCCAGGACGATCTCCATGATGCCGCGGAACAGCGCAGCGAATCCGACCCAGATCAGGATCAGCGCGGCCCGAGCAGGGAAGAACTGCTGCGAGGCCCAGAACCCCAAGAGGACCTCCAGGATGCCGACCACCAGGCCGAGCCCCCACAGCTCGTTGACGTCCTTGGTCGCCGTCGAGGCGATGATCTCGAGGCTCCCCTTCAACATGAGCAGAATCCCCAGGACCGACGCAAGGGTCCGGAACGCGTGGCGCGCATGGGCGAAGGCCAGGATGGCCCCGATCAGGAAAAGGACCCCCAGCGCCGTGTGGGCCCATTTCCACGCCCGCCGGACCACCGCGACCATGAATTCGTTCAGACCGGCGACGAGAAACACGATCCCCAGCAGCACGCCGACGGTCGTGATCGACGTGACGTCGAACCGCAGCACGATGAGCGCAGGCGATGCCGGTGACGAGGAACAGCCACCAGACGCCGGTGATGGCTCCGAACATCGAGGTCTCTTGAGTCCGTTGAGTTCGCATGGAACTACCCCCTTCCCCCCGGACCCCTCTCGCCGCAACCCTAGTCAAGGGTGAAGCACGAAGCATGCATCGGAGTCCGCTTCCTTCGATCTCGTAGCCTGTCCACATGGGTTCCAGCCTGTCGCCGGAGGACCTGAAGACCAAGGCCCGCGTCTCGATGCTCTCCTCGATCGTCCGCCGGGTCCGAGGACGGCAGTGGAGGATCGTTCCTCACCCCGGGCCGATAGCCACCGAGCAGCGCACCGCAGACAAGTCGGGCGCGCTGCGGGCGGCCATCTTCGGGGCGAACGACGGGCTCGTGTCCAGCGTGTCGTTGATCATGGGCGTGGCCGGCGCGGGGGTATCGAACAACGTGATCGTCCTGGCCGGCGTGGCCGGGCTCCTCGCCGGCGCGTTCTCCATGGCCGCCGGCGAGTACGTCTCGATGCGGGTGCAGCGCGAGGTGTTCGAGCGGTTGATCCACCTGGAGGCTCATGAGATCGGTTCGGACACCGAGGCGGAGCGAGCGGAGCTGGCCCTCCTGTACGAGCGCAAGGGCATCTCCAAGGACCTGGCCGCACGGCTGGCGGAGGAGCTCATGCGGGACCCGCAGCTGGCGCTCGACACCCACGCCCGGGAGGAGCTCGGCCTGGATCCCGCTGAGGGGCTTGGGTCGCCGTGGGCGGCGGCGGGCTCGTCGTTCGCGACCTTCTCGTCCGGCGCTGCGATCCCGTTGGTGCCGTTCCTGTTCGGAAGCGGCAACGCCGCCGTCACGACCTCCGCCGCGCTCGCCTTGGTCGCCTTGTTCACGATCGGCGCTGGGATGTCGTTCCTCACGGGCCGGCCGTTCTACCTGTCCGGCCTCCGCATGATGCTGATCGGAGGCGGGGCGGCCCTCGTCACCTTCGGCGTCGGGAAGCTGCTGAACGTGACCATCGGCGTCTAGCGCCGGCTCACTCCTCGGTCACCTCGCCACCCATCCCCACGAGCTGTTCGAGGGAGCTCCGAAGGGCTTCGTACCGGCGATCGCCCAGCTCGCGACGGGCCCGAGCCTCGAGCGCGGCCACCGCCCGGCGGGCCTCGGCCACGTACCTCCGGCCCCGCGCCGTCAGCCGGACGACCTTGGCCCTCGCGTCCTCCACATCCGGCACGCGCCGGACGTATCCCCGGTTCTCCAGGTCGTCGACGATCAGCATCATGCCCTGCTTGGTGATCCGAGCCCGGCGGGCGAGCTCGGTGAGACGGGTCCCCGAGCGCCGGTCGATATTCATGAACAGTGCGGCGTGCGCGGGCCGGGCGTCGGGATAGCCCCGTTCCTCCAGGCTGGACAACAGCTCAGCCGCCAGGGCCCGGTGGCCCTCGAGGAGGAGTCGCACGGTGTCGGGTTCGGCCACGCCATCATCCTCCCTGCAGGAAGCAGAGGCCGTCAACCGGCTTGACCGTGAGCGGGCGCGATAGCCTTCCGCCATGGCCATCGAGGTTCGCCGGGCTCTGCCCGCGGAGTATGAGGAGGCGGGACGGGTGACGGCGCTCGCCTATCGGGAGTTCGTTCGCCCGGGGGACGCCGACTGGAACGACTATCTGGACCGGATCGCCGACGTTCGAGACCGCGCGGACCGTACCGTCGTACTGGTCGCTGTGGAGGACGGCCGGATCCTGGGCTCGGCGACATTGGAGCTGGAGGGTCGAACGGAGGAGGGCGAGCCGCCGGTCCCGCCCGATGAGGCCCACCTCCGCATGTTGGGCGTGCACCCGGACGCTCGGCGGCGAGGGATCGCCCGGATGCTGATGGACGCGAGCGTCGAGGAGGCACGCCGGTTCGGCAAGCGCCGGCTGACCCTCAACACCACACAGCGGATGCGGGCCGCGCAATCGATGTACGAGGCGCTCGGCTTCGAGCGCATGCACGACCGCATCTTCCCCGACGGCTTCGTCCTGCTCGGCTACGAGAAGCGCCTCGACGCGTAGGCGCCCGTTCTCAGGATCACCCCTCGCTGGGCCCGCTGGCCGTTCGGACGACCTCGCCGGTCGACAGCACCACGCCGTCCTCGCACTCCGCCTCGACCAGGCCACCCCGGAACTGCTGCTCATACAGCCGCGCGTACAGTCCGCCGCGCTCGATGAGCTCGCGGTGTGTGCCCCGCTCGACGACCTTCCCTCGGTCCACCACGAAGATCACGTCCGCCGACAGGATCGTGGAGAGCCGGTGCGCGATGGCGATCGTCGTCCGTCCCTGCATCAGCGGGCGGAGCGCCTCCTGCACCAGGCGCTCGGAGGTGGTGTCCAGGCTCGACGTGGCCTCGTCGAGGATCAGGATCCTCGGGTCCTTGAGGATCACCCGGGCGATGGCCAGCCGCTGCTTCTCCCCGCCGGAGAGCTTGTACCCTCGCTCCCCCACGATGGTGTCGAACCCCTCGGGCAGCTCCTGGATCCGGTCGTGGATGAACGCAGCTTTCGCCGCGGCCACGAGCTCCTCATGGGTGGCGTCGGGCTTGCCGTACAGCAGGTTCCGCCGGACCGTCGTGTGGAACAGATACGTCTCCTGCGTGACCATGCCGATCAGGTCGCCGAGCGACTCGAGCTTGAGGTTGCGGACGTCCACCCCGTCGATCAGGACCGCACCTTCCTGCACGTCGTAGAACCGCGGCACCAGGTAGGTCATGGTCGTCTTGCCGGCCCCGCTCGGCCCGACGAGCGCCGCGAGCTGGCCCGGCTCGATGTCCAGCGTGACCCCTTCCAGGGTCCAATCCCGTGGGGCCCGCTGCCCCTCGCCGAGATCGGACGGGGAGACCGGCGGAACACCCTCGGGGGGCGTCTCGTACCGGAACCAGACGTCGCTGAACTGCACCCGGCCGCGGACCTGCTCCGGAAGCAGGGGCACCGCGTCCGCCGCGTCGGCGATGTCGTGGTCCATGTCCAGGTACTCGAAGATCCGGTCGAACAACGCCATGGACGTCTGGA
>JBIOUU010000169.1:0-2776 GCA_044867345.1 Actinomycetota bacterium | reverse complement strand
AACACGCCAACTTCATCGTGGCCGCTCCGGGGGCCAGCTCGGAAGAGGTTCGACGGCTCATCGCCGAGGTCACGCGGCGGGTCTCGGACCGATTCGGCGTGCAGCTCGAGACGGAGGTCCAGTTCGTTGGCGACTTCGGTGACGAGTCCCTCTGAGCTCCGTCGCCGCCGACGGGGACGGAGGTTGCCTGCAGGATTGAGCTCCACCCTGCTCGGCCTCGTGGCGATCGCCCTGACCGCGGGGTGGGTAACGCGCTCGAGCATCTTCGATGCGCGATCCATCACCGTGACGGGGAACCGGCACGTGGGGCGAGCCGAGATCCTGAGGCTCGCCGGGGTCGGTTCGGGGACGAACCTGGTCTGGTTCTCACCGGGCGCCGTGGAGGACCGTCTCGAGAGGGGCCCGTGGATCCTCGAGGCGGCGGTCTCTCGCGCGCTGCCCGGGGCCCTCACCATTTCGGTGAAGGAGCGAACCGCGATCGCCGTCGTGTTGGCGGAAACGGGGAGCTTTCTCGTGGCGGCGGATCGGACGATCCTGGCCATCGCCGAGCCCGGAGTGTCACTCCCAGAGATCGAGACGCCCGCTGCGCTGCGGGTGGGGGGGTTCCTTCCGGTCCCCAGCCCCGCGCTGCAGGTGCTGGGGGCGATGCCTGCGTCCTTGCGCATGGAGGTGGATCGAGTGGCCGTCGATCGAGACGGCCTGCTCGTGGTGACCCTTGAGCGGGGCATTCGCGCGATCTATGGAGACGCGTCGCATGCCGTGGCGAAGGGTCTCGCCGTCCAGGAGCTACTTCGGTACGCCGCCGGGCTTGGGATCACGCCGGCTCGGCTCGACGTGCGGGCACCCGAGCGACCCGCCCTCGTTCCATCGAGCGGGGCGGCGGCGGCAGCCTAGGCCTCTCCTTCCAGCGTCCCCCGGGCGGATCGGAAAGATGCGCCTGCCAAGAAGGTGCAGGAGATCGACAACTAGGCGTCCCGATGTAGGTCCCTGAGGCTCACCTCGGGTTGATGGTGATGATGTGCTCCCCAACCCTCTCCGGTCCAGCTCTTCCACGGGAAGGAAGCTCCGGACCGAGAGCGCGAAGGAGGGTAGGTAGGCTAGCGAGCGGCGATCACCTCCAGTCGGATGGCCATCAGGTTGCGGGCGCCGCGTCGTGACCACCGCATGCCCCGCCGTTTGAACCGCCGGTTCACGGTGAGCTCGATGTGCTTCTCGGCCGGGGCCGAGCCGTGCATCCACCGTCCCGGTCCCATCCGGCGGTGCGTGTGCAGGTAGTCTCCGTTGTTCCTGAGGTAGGTGGCGAGGTCTCCGGCCTTGTCCGGGTCGCCTCGGAACCGAGCCCGGAGGAGGTCCCGGGCCAGCGCGTGGGGGTCGGAGAAGGCCCGGTGGAGCATCCGGCGGTACCGGGGCTCGTCCCGCTCGCAGAACTCCCGGACCTTCACCGCGAGGTGCCAGTGGTCGCACTGGTAGCGGGCGGTGGGCAGCCAGTCATCGGCCAGGTGCTTGATCCAGGTCTCCCCGTCGGCCAGCAACAGAGGGCATCGATCCGGTGGGCTCCGTAGGTCCGCTCGAGCTCATAGGCCAGGGCCTGACCGAAGTGATCGGGATCGCCGATGTCGGCGAACACGTGGCGGCGGAGGAGCCGGCGCTTGGTCCCGGTGAGCTGCTCGGATCCGGTGAAGGCCACCGCCAGCTTGACCGAGGCCCCCTCGCCCTCGATGAGGCGGATCCCGGTGGCGTCGACGGCCACGGTCAACCGGTCGGGGACCGGCCCATCCGGGCGGGGCGGAGCCTCGCCGTCTTCGAACATGGCGTTCACCGCTTCCGCCCGCTCGAGAAGCCTGGCGTCGCCCTCGGCCTGGACCCACCGCCACACCGCCCGCCAGTCCACGGGGGCCCCCACCTCGGCGGACAGCAGCCGGGCGGCCTCCCGGTAGGGATGCTCCGCGGCCAGGGCGCACCCTCGGCGCCTCACCCACGGCGAGGCCTCGTGGTGGGGCGGCAGCCCCAGGCGCTCGTCCAGGGGGAAGTACCGGGTTCCGTCGGGCCGGCGGGACCGGCCCCGGCGGATGGTGAGGTAGCCGCACCGGGTGAGGACGGTGCGGCGACGGCCGTACCGGGCCTTGCGGCCGCGGGGACGGGAGCGCTCCAGGCGCTCCACGGCCTGGCCCACGATCTGCAGGCCGACCGGGCGCAGGGCTTCGACCACCGAGCTCTCCATCGTCTCGAGGTCGGTTGTGTCAACGTCCACGGTGACGGACACTGTCACTCGCACTGGGCTCACCTCCTTGCACCTTTCGGTGCTACTTGGTCGAGGTGAGCCTGGTGCCTTACCTGGACCGATTCAAGGAACCTCTAGCGAGACGCTTTCTTTTTCGCCGCCACGCGGGACAAACGGAAGGTTATTTCCTAGAGTGTGCGCTTCCGGCTTACCAGTGTCGGTGCCTCGTGATAAAGATTGGGCCCGTCCCTGTCGAAGCGGCAACTGGAGATGTGCTTGGGTCACGTACGGTCGATCGCTCGTCAGCTCCTGCCCGGAGTAGCCCTCCCGGGCCTCATCTACCTGCTGGTGTCCCAGCACGTCTCGGTCCTGATGGCGCTGGCGGCGGCGTCCTCCGTGCCGCTGCTGGACGCGGTGTATCGGGCGGTCACCGGCCGGTCTCAGAGCCCCGTGGGCCTGACCTTCCTGGTCATGACGGGGGGGTCGGTGGGCCTGGCCATGTGGCTGCATTCCCCCATGTTCATCCTGGCCAAGGGGGCGGTGGTGAGCGCGTTG
>JBIOUU010000168.1:0-2625 GCA_044867345.1 Actinomycetota bacterium | reverse complement strand
GTCTGGTCGAGTACGCGACGGCCAGACCGGCGGATCTGGACGAGGTGCGGACCGAACTGGCCGACCGGGGGTTCCCGAGGGCGGTGGTCCAGGAATCGGGAGATGGCAACGTCTCGGTACGGACCGGTGCGCTATCGAAAGCCGACGAGGTCCGCGTGCAGGAGGCCGTCGCCTCGGTCGGCGGGCCGGTTGATGAGCTCCGGGACGAGTTCATCGGCGCCACGATCAGCGACGAGCTGCTCCGCAAGGCCGTGATCGCCCTCGGCCTGGCCCTCGCCGTCCAACTTGTCTACCTGGCCTTCCGGTTTCGGTGGACCTACGGAACCTCTGCGGTGACAGCGATGTTCCACGACGTTCTGATCCTGCTCGGGGTCTTCGCCTGGCTTGGCAAGACGGTCGACGGGGTGTTCCTGGCCGCCCTTCTCACGGTGATCGGCTACTCGGTGAACGACTCGGTCGTCGTGTTCGACCGGATCCGCGAGCAACGGGCCCTCAGGGCCAGGGAACCTCTGGCCGCGGTGGCGAACGACGCCTGCCTCCAGACGATCCCCCGCACGATCAACACGGGCTTGGGCGCGCTGTTCATCCTCGTGGCGCTGTACTTCCTAGGAGGAGAGACCCTCACCGACTTCGCCCTGGCGCTGCTGGTAGGGATCCTCGTGGGTACCTACTCGTCCGTGTTCACGGCCGCCCCGCTGGCGGTCGCCATCGAAGGGCGGACTGCCTTGGGGGCTGGGCCGACAACTCGAAGAACACCGCCATCGCCCAGGCCGGCGACCCCGACCCCGGGACAGCCCTCAGCGCCGCGGCGGCCGGCCGGCTCCGCCCGACGGAGAGCAAGCAAGAGGAGGCAAAACGCGCGACGGCGTTGAGGTAAGGAGGAACGAAGCCGGCGCCAGTCAGAGCCGCTCGGGGAGAGGAGGCAAAGATCATGACACGCGGGGCGCGCCGATGGCAGATGTGACGGAGCTCAGGCTTCCCGGCGTGGGCATCCGGTACGAGTTCTCGACCAGGGCGGGTGATCGAGTTGAGGTAGTGGCCCACCGCTCTGGTAGGCGGGACATCTTCGTCGGAGATCCAGACGATCCCGATGCTTTCCGGGCTGTCCTCGAGCTCACCGAAGACGAGAGTCAGACCCTCGCGGAGTTGCTCGGCGGCTCCCGGATCACTCGTGAGCTGACGAAGCTCCGCCAGGCACTGGAGGGTCTCGCCATCGACTGGCTGCCGGTCGATCCGGACTCCCCGTACGTGGAACGGACCATCGGAGACACCAGGGCTCGGACCCGCACAGGCGTCTCGATCGTGGCCGTCATGCGTGGGGAGGACGCCTTCCCTGCGCCGGGACCGGAGTTCGGGCTCCAGGCCGGTGACACGCTGGTGGTCGTGGGCCTCCCTCGGGACATCGAAACGGTCGTCGAGATCCTGCACGCGGGCTAGGCGAATAGGTGCACTCGGCTCGACTGCTCGAACTCGGCGGCGTCATCGTCGGCCTGGCGGTCTTGGCCCGGCTGGCGGGGCGGATCGGCATCCCCGCCATTCCGCTCTACCTTCTCGCCGGCCTCGCTTTCGGCGAGGGAGGAATCTTGCCGCTCGTCACGACGGGCGAGTTCATCCGGACCGGAAGCGAAGTTGGACTGGTCCTGCTCCTGTTCATGCTGGGGCTCGAGTACTCCGCCGCGGAGCTCCTGTCCACGATGAAGAGCTCACTTCGAGCCGGCGTACTCGACGTTGGGCTGAATTTCACGCCCGGCCTCGTCGCCGGCCTGCTCCTGGGGTGGGGGGTGGTGCCGGCGATGTTCCTGGGCGGCATCACTCTGGTCACCTCCTCCAGCGTCGCGGCCAAAGTTCTGTCCGACCTGGAATGGACGGGCAACCGAGAGACGCCGTTCCTCCTGTCCATCTTGGTCATGGAGGACCTCACCATGGCTGTGTACCTCCCGATCCTGGGGGCGCTGCTCCTTGGTGGCACCACCCTCGCCGGCCTGGGATCGGTTGCGCTCGCGATCCTTGGCGTGAGCGCCGTCCTCGCCCTGGCGCTGCGGGTCGACGTAGGGATGAGCCGGCTCGTCTTCAGCCACTCCGACGAGGCCCTCCTCCTCACCATCCTGGGGCTCGCCCTCCTCACCGCCGGCCTCGCTGAGCTCATCGACGTCTCGGCCGCTGTAGGCGCGCTTCTCGCCGGGATCGTGCTCTCCGGTCCCGCGGCAGAAAGCGCCCGCGAGCTGCTCGCCCCCCTCCGGGACCTGTTCGCCGCGATCTTTTTCGCCTTCGTGGGCTTATCCGTCGACCCCTCGTCGATCCCTCCGGCCCTGGGCGCGGCGCTGGCCCTGGCGGCGGTCGGTGCCTTCACCAAGTTCGCCACCGGGTGGTGGGGTGGGCGGTGGGTCGGCCTTGGATCTCGGGGGCGAGCCCGGGCCGGGGCAACGCTTATCTCGAGGGGCGAGTTCTCGATCGCCATCGCCGGCTTGGCCGCGTCAGCCGGGCTGGAGCCCAGGCTGGCGACCGTCACCGTGACCTACGTGCTGGTCCTCGCCGTGGTCGGCCCGATCGTGAGCCGGGTGGTCGAGCCACTCGCCAAGCGGGCCATGGAAGGGCGGTCGTCGATGGCCCCGCGACCGTCACCCG
>JBIOUU010000167.1:0-20219 GCA_044867345.1 Actinomycetota bacterium | reverse complement strand
CGGCCCTACCTGTTCTCGACGAGCGCCCCGCCCTCCGTGATCGCGGCGTGTATGGCCGCCCTCGATATCATCCGAGACGAGCCCGACCGCCTGGAGCGGCTGTGGGCCAACACGGCGATCTTCAAGGACGGCCTTCAGGAGCTCGGCTTCGACACCGGGGAGAGCGAGACCCCCATCACGCCCGTGATCACCGGCGACGAGGGGAGGACCCAGGAGTTCGCCCGGCGGTTGTTCGATGAGGGCGTGTTCACGCCGGCCATCGTGTTCCCGACCGTGGCCAAGGGCCGGGCCCGGGTCCGCACGATCGTCACCGCGGACCATACCGAGGAGGACCTGAAGGAGGCCCTCGAGGCGTTCGGTCGGGTGGGAGGCGAGCTCGGCCTGCTCTAACGAGCGGGCCGGTCGACCTTGGCCCGGAGGCCGGCGATCAGCAGATCCAAACCGAACTCGAAATCGACCTCCGCGTCGCACTCGGCCATCAGCGGCAGGAGCCGCACGAGGTTCGGGAATTCCGTCGGCGGGAGCTCGCCGGCGAGCTGCACATGCTCGGCGTGGTGGTCCCGGTCTCTCATCTCCGGCACGGGGTTGGCCACCTCGTTCAGCACCGAACCCATGATGTAGCCCCCGAAGGCCCGGAAGGCGTGGACCACATCGACCTCCGACAGCCCGCCCCTGCCGAGCATTTCGAAGGCCCACTCCATGGGCCGTAGGCGCTCCGGCGAGGAAGCCGGATGCTTGCTCTCGGCGAAGAGGGCGATGACGGTGGGATGGGCGATCATCAGGCGGCGCCAGGCCCTGGCCCCTGCTCGGACATCGACCTCCCAGTCCCCGGTCTCCTCCGGGAACTCGAAGTCGTCCATGACCACCTCGAGGATGCCGTCGAGGATGGCCTCCTTGTCCTTCACGTGGTTGTACAGGGACATGGCCTCAACCCCGAGCTCGCGGCCCAGGCGGCGCATCGTCACGGCCTCCAGGCCCTCAGCGTCCATGACGTGGAGGGCGGCTCGCAGGATCCGCTCCCTGGTAAGGGGCTCTCGGCGGTGCGGGATGGAGTGGTCCCCGTCGCCCTGCTCAGGCTCGGGGCTCACGTTTTCCAGATGTTCAACTTTCTCGGGCATATTTCCTCGTTGTCTGGGTTGACACCTTACATCGTACGGATAGACTACCTGACGCCGTAAGCATATGCCGTAAGCATCCCCGGGGCAAGGACCGGGCCGAGCGGGTAGGGGGAAATATGAGGCTGAATCCGGAGACCATCGCCAGGGCGAGTAGCCGTCATCCCTGGCGGACGATCGGCGTGTGGCTGGTCCTGATTGCGGCCATGGGGGCGCTGAGCTCGAAGTATCTGGCGGACGTCCTCACCCAGGACATCCAGTTCACCAACTCCCCGGAGTCGGTCAAGGCCCAGAACGTCCTCGACGCGAAGTTCGGTCAGAGCCGCACCGAGGACACCGAGCTCCTCATCGTGCACTCGGACACGTACACGGTCGACGACCCACAGTTCGAGACGTTCGTGAAGGGGCTCCAACAGCGGGTCACCGACCTCGACGGGACCATCCTTGCGGGGCCCCCGACGACGTACTACGACGTCGTTCAGCAGGCGCCGGATCAGGCGGCGGGATTGGTGTCCCAGGACAAGCACTACACGCTGGTCCCGGTGACCCTCAAGGACTTCGAGGATGCGACCATCCAGAAGCTTCGCGATATCGCCGCCTCGACGGAGGCGAACGGGTTCTCCGTGCAGGTGGCGGGCACCGGTTCGCTGAACGTCGACTTCACGAAGATCGCCGAAGAGGACCTTCGAAAGGGCGAGTCGATCGGCATCGGCGTCGCGCTCATCGTCCTGATCATCGTCTTCGCCTCGCTCGTGGCGGCCATCGTCCCGATCGTCATGGCCATCTTCGCCATCGCGGTGGCGCTCGGCCTGGTGGCCCTGATCGGGCAGCTGTTCAGCTTCAACCTGTTCGTTGAGAACATGGTCACGATGATCGGCCTTGCGGTGGGCATCGACTACTCGCTGTTCATCGTGTCTCGGTACCGGGAGGAGCGGAAGAAAGGCTTCACGAAGCTCGACGCGATCGGCGCCGCGGGGGCCACGGCGAACCGGGCCGTCTTCTTCAGCGGCCTCACCGTGGTGCTCGCTCTGCTCGGGATGATGATCTTCCCGGCGACGATCTTCCGGTCACTGGCCGGCGGCGCGATCCTGGTGACGATCGCCGCGCTCGGGGCGTCGATGACGCTCCTTCCGTCCATCCTGGCGATCCTCGGGGACCGGGTGAACTGGCCGCGCCTGGCCAAGCGGGCCCGGGTCGACTCCGACCACGACCCGCGGGGCGGCATGTGGGACCGGCTCACCCGTGGCGTCATGGCCAGGCCCGTCGTGTTCCTGCTGGCGAGCCTCCTGGTGCTCGGCGGCCTGGGTACCTTCTACTTCCAGCTGCACCGGGGGACGTCGCAGAACGTCAGCACGCTCCCCGACGACTTCCCGTCGAAGCAGGCGTTCGTCACCCTCCAGCGAGAGTTCTCCGGTGGGCTGACCGACCCGGCCAAGATCGTGATCACGGGGTCGAACGTCCAATCGCCAGAGGTTCAGGCGGCCATCCAGGGGCTCCAGCAGGAGATCGCCAACGACCCGACGTTCGCTCCGAAGACCAACGTCACCACCAGCGAGGACGGGACGGCGATCGAGGTCGACGCCTACTTCCGGGGTGACCCCTCCAGCGACGCGGCCTTCGGGGCGATCCGCGACCTTCGCGACCAGATCGTGCCCTCGGCCTTCCAGGGAGTGAGCGGCGTCCAGGTGTTGATCGGCGGGAACCCGGCCTTCTTCACGGACTTCCTGGACACCGTGGGGCGATACCAATGGATCGTGCTGGTGTTCGTGCTGGGACTGTCGTTCGTGCTCCTCACGGTGGTGTTCCGATCCATCGTGCTGCCGCTCAAGGCCATCATCATGAACCTGCTCTCGGTCGGTGCGGCGTACGGGGCGCTTACGCTCGTGTTCCAGAAGGGCGTCGGCATCGGCTTTTTCAATGCGCTGGGCTTCCAGTTCCAGAAGACGCCGGCGATCGAAGCATGGCTCCCGCTGTTCCTGTTCTCGGTGTTGTTCGGCCTGTCGATGGACTACCACGTGTTCCTCCTCACGCGGATCCGTGAGGAGTACGACAAGACGCACGACAACACCGAAGCGGTGGCCTACGGGCTTCGCACCACGGCCGGCATCATCACGGGAGCCGCGTTGATCATGGTCGCGGTGTTCGGCGGGTTCGCCGCCGGGCGTCTGGGTCCGCTCCAGCAGATGGGGTTCGGCCTGGCGGTGGCCGTGTTCATGGACGCGACGATCGTCCGGACGCTGCTCGTTCCGGCGGCCATGCGCCTGCTGGGCGACGTGAACTGGTACCTGCCGAAGTGGCTCCAGTGGCTGCCCCAGATCCACGTCGAGGGGCATGAGCCGACGATGGAGCCGGTTCGCGTGCCCGAAGGCGAGCGCGAGATGGTCACGGTCCCGGCCGACGACTGACGCCCGCCGGGCGACCGGCGGACCGGACGGAGGGGGCGCCCGCGCCCCCTCCGTCCTTTTCGCTCTCGTTCAGGCGCGCTTCCCCGCCGGGTCGGCCGCACAGCGCTGCTGCCCGAGGAGCGACCCCAGTCGTTCTCGGTGGCGGCTGGTCCAGCCGTAGATCCGGTCCGTGGCCCGGGGAAACGCGTCGGCCAGGACGGCGACCGGCGTGCCGCCCGGAAGGCGCTGAAGGAGGGACGCCACCGCCCGCCCGGCGGACCGAACGCGACCATCCGGGGTCACGAGGTGCCAGCTGGCCATCCGTCGTTCGCGGTCCATCCCCTGCAGCAGCTGTTCGGCCTCCGGATGCTGAAGTGCGACGGCCCGGAGGCGTCCTCCCCGGTCCCAGGCGAGGAGCTTGGCGGTGGCCCACCGACAGAAGCCGCAGTCCCCGTCGTACAGCACGACCGTCCGGTCCATGTCGGTTCCAGGCTATCGCCATCCAGCACCGGGCTCGTGCCCGCTCTGGCTCGCTTGGCCTCGGAAGCCTCACCAGGCGCATAATCCGGCGATCCGTGGAAGCGGGAGGGTTGTGATGGACACATCGTCGTCGCGCACGACCTCGCCGGGGTCTCCCCCGCCGGGGAACGAGCTCGCGCGGGGGGCCATCGGGCTCCGCGAAGTGCTCTTCCAGTCGATCACGCACATGGCCCCGGCCGCGGCCGTGGCCATCACCATCGTGATCGGGGCCAACTTCGCCGGAGGGGCCGAGCCCCTCTCCGTGATCTTCGCCCTGGTCGGCTGTCTCCTGGTGGCGATCTCCATCGGGCAGCTGGCCAAGCACCTGCCCTCGGCCGGCGGTTTCTACACGTACACCGCCCGGGGCCTGCACCCGACGGTGGGGTTCCTGGTGGCCTGGGGCTACGCGTTCGTGGAGCCGCTGATCGCCCCGGCGCTGTACATGGTCTTCGCCGGGGTTGTGGCCGGGACCCTCCGGGACGAGTTCGGTTGGAACTTCGGCGTCTGGTGGGTGGTCGCGGCGCTGGCCGCGGCATTCCTGGTCTTCCTCCTCGGGTACTTCGGGATCCAGATCAGCGCTCGGATCGGCACGCTGCTCGGGTTGTTCGAGATCGGCGTGTTCGCCGTCCTCGCGGTGTGGTTGATCGTGAAAGCCGGTGGCAGGAACACCCTCGAGGTGTTCGGCACGAAGTTCGCGACCGTGGAGGGTTTCAAGGGCATCTCGGGGGTGATCGCCGGGTCCGTCTACACGATCCTGGCCTTCATCGGATTCGAGGCTGCCGCGCCGCTCGCCGAGGAGGCCAGGGATCCGCGGAAGACCATCAGACGGGCCGTCGTCTACTCGTGCATCGGGATCGGCGTGTTCTACATCCTCACTACGTACGCCTCGACCGTGTTCTTCGGCCCCGACAAGTACGCCGCATTCCCCGCGGCGGGCGGCGGCAACCCCTGGGATTCGGTGGCCCGGACGGTGTGGGGCGCGGGGTGGGTGCTGGTGTTCCTGGCCATCGCCAACTCGGCCATCGCCAACGCGAATGCCGGCTCCAACGCCGCAACTCGGACCCTGTACGCGATGGGCCGGATCCGCCTGCTCCCGGCCATCCTGCAGCGGACCCATCCGAGGTATCGCTCACCGCACGTCTCGGTGGTTCTCCAACTGGTGATCGGGGTGGGCGTCGCCCTGTGGCTCGGTGCCCAGTACAACAGCCCGTTCACGGTGTTCGGGATCCTGGGAACCATCATCGGCGTTGTGGTGATCGCCATCTACATGCTGGTCAACCTGGCGTGCCTCGTCTACTACCTGCGAGAGCGGCCGGGCGAGTTCAATTGGTTCCTGCACGGCGTCATTCCCATCGCGGGCATCGCGGCGTTCGTGCCGGCGTTCATGGTGGCGATCGGGGTCGGTGGTTCGGTGCTCAGCTTCATCGCGCCCCTGACGTACCCGTTCAACGTGGCGGGCCCGGTCGTGGGGATCTGGTACGCGATCGGGATCGTGTACCTGATCTATCTGTCCGCGAGGGCTCCCCAGCGGCTGAAGGACACGGCGAAGGTGTTCATCGAAGAAGAGGTGGCCGAGGTGTCGGCTCCGGTCTGACCGGCGCCGGCACCACCCAACCAGCGGAGGACTGCATGGACGTCATCACGTACCGGCCTGACCCTTCGGAGTTCGCCTGGACCTTCGGCGGCGTCCCCCCGGTACGGAAGGTGAAACCGGGGGACGTGCTCGAGCTGTGGACCGAGGACGCCTTCGGGGGAAAGGTCCGGGGCGTCGACGACCTGGTCTCCAGGGTCATCGAGTTCCCGTTCGTGAACCCGCAAACGGGACCGTTCTTCGTCGAGGGGGCCGAGCCCGGCGACACGCTCGCCATCCACTTCGTCTCGATCGAGCCCTCCCGCGACTGGGCGTCCTCGTGCACCGTGCCGTTGTTCGGAGCGCTGACGTCGACACACCAGACCGCGACGCTCCAGGAACCGCTGCCCGAGGTCGTGTGGATCTACGAGGTGGACGCGGCGAAGTGGACGGTCACCTACCGGGCCCGCGCCGGGGAGTTCGCCGTGGAGCTCCCGCTCGATCCGATGCACGGAACGGTGGGGGTGGCACCCGCGTCGTTCGAGGCCCGGTCCTCGCTCGTCCCCGACGCCCACGGCGGCAACATGGACACGCCGGAGATGCGCGCGGGCACGACCTGTTACCTCGGGGTGAACGTCGAGGGCGCGCTGTTCTCGATCGGGGACGGCCACTGCCGGCAGGGTGAGGGCGAGACGTGCGGCGTGGCGGTGGAGGCGGCCATGGACACGGTCATCGCCATCGACCTGGTCAAGGGACGGGCCACGCCCTGGCCGCGCCTGGAGAACGGCTCCCACGTCATGTCCGCCGGTTCGGCCCGGCCGCTCGAGGATGCGTTCCGGATCGCGCATGTCGACATGGTCACGTGGCTCTCCGAGGAATACGGGTTCGAGACGCTCGACGCGTACCAGTTCCTGACGCAGGTTTCCGAGAGCCCGGTGGCCAACGTGTGCGATCCCAACTACACCTTCGTGACGAAGGTTGCCAAGCGCTACCTCCCTCGCGGCGACGCGTACGGCGGGATGCACGGGCGGTTGAACGACGTGGCCCGGGCGTACCGGGGACGGTAGGGGACGGCCCGGCTCAGGAGGAGCGGCTGCGGCGCTCCAGCTCGCGGCGGAACCGGTACACGCGATACCGGAACCAGTAGTACGCGAACAGGGACAGGAACGCGATCGTGAGCAGGATGGCCAACGTGATGACGAGCGCCGTCTTCAGCACGAGGCCGAGGATGCCGAAGACCGCGGCCAGCAGCAGCAGGATGAGGATGAAGACGAACACGGAAATCATCCTACGACCTCCCGGGCGAACCGTTCGATCCGCTCCGCCACGGCGTCCGGGCGCTGGATGGGGATGTCGTGGATGCCATCGATCCACTCGAACCGCACGGCCTTGTCGATGGCCCTCACTACCTCCGCCGCCCGCTCCTTCTCATCAATGAACCCGGCCGAATCGGCGTCACCGGGTGCCGAGCGCACCGCCAGGACCAGCGTGGGCACCCGGACTCGCCGGAGAAGCCCCTGCGCGTCCTGTTCCCACAGCGCCCGAAGGATCCGCAGGTGGTTGGCCCTGGACAGCCTGGGGTGGATGGTGCCGTCGCGGTCCACGCGCATGAGCGATAGGAACACCGCCTCGACCTCGGGCGTGATCTCGACGGCTCCCCGGGTGAAGGTGCGCATGCCGGCTCGGAACTGCTCGACCGACATCCCCTTCAGCTGCGGAGGGGCCAGCATGGTGCGAGCCGTGCGCCAGTCCATCCGGTCGCGCATCGACAGGAACCCCCCATCCAGAAGGACGTCACTCCAGACAAGCCGGGGCCGGTCCGCGGCGAGCTGGAGGGCAACGTTGGCTCCCCAGGAGTGGCCCACGGCCATGGTCCGTCCCAGCCCGAGCGTCCGGATCACCGCGGCGGCGTCGGCGATCAGCCGGTCGAACCCGTAGCCGCTCGACGGCTTGCCCGACAGGCCGTGGCCCCGCTGGTCGTACGCGACGACGCGGAACCCCGGTGCCATGCGAGGGGCAACCAGATCCCAGATGAGCGACGAGGAGGCCAAGCCGTGCAGGAGCAGGATCGACGGACCTTCGCCCGGCCACTCCCGAACCGCCAGCCGGACGCCGCCGTCTCCCCGCACCGTGTGCGTCTCGACCATCGAGCGAGCCTATCGCGGGCCGCTCGCCGGGGCGTATGCTCCCGCCGTTCGCGGCGTGAAGGAGGCCGAGGTGTACGGGACGGTTGGTCGCATGAAGGTGAAGCCGGGCAAGATGCAGGAAGTGCGGGACAACATGCTGGATCCTCAGGGTGCCTCGGCGAAGGGCTTCCGGGGACTCCATTTCCTGGTCGCCGACGAGGGGAACGAGGCCGTCGTCGCGGTGATCTTCGAAGACAAGGACTCCTACTCCGCGATGGTCCACGATCCCAAGACCGACGAGAACTTCGGGAAGCTCATGACGCTGCTCGAGGGAGAACCGTCGTGGACCGACGGCGAATGGCACAGCTCGAGCCCTGCCTAGCCGCGTTCGCGGTACGCTGAACGGCAGTTCAAACCGGCGCGGAGGTGCGGTTCGAGTGGCGGAACAGCTCCGGAACTACATCGACGGCACATGGGTCGATGCCGTCGACGGCGAGCGGTTCGACGTGTTCAACCCGGCGACCGGGGAGGTCGTGGCCACCGCACCCCACTCCAAGCAGGCGGACGCCGACCGGGCCGTGGACGCCGCTCGTCGCACGTTCGACGAGGGGACCTGGTGGCCTCGCACCAGCGAGCGCGAGCGGGGGCGCATCCTCCTGCGGGCGGCCGAGATCGTCCGCAGGGAGCACGACAGGCTGGCCGAGATGGAAGCCTTGGACAGCGGCAAGCCCATCGGCGAGGCGCGCGAGGACATCGACGAGGTCGCCTTCATGTTCGAGTACTTCGGCGGGTGGGCCACCAAGATCGACGGGGAGATCCCGCCGGTCGGGCCCGACGCCATGACCCTCGTGGTGAAGGAACCCATGGGCGTAGCCGTGTGTATCACGCCGTGGAACTACCCGATGATGATGGCCACGCAGAAGGTGGCTCCCGCGCTCGCGGCGGGGTGCACCGTGATCCTCAAGCCGCCGGAGCAGACGCCACTCACGCCGCTCGAGATCCCCAAGATCCTGGAGGAGGCGGGCCTGCCGAACGGCGTGCTGAACGTGATCACCGGATTCGGCGAGACGGCCGGCGCCCCGCTCGTGGCAAGCCGCCTCGTCGACAAGGTGGGGTTCACCGGCTCCCGCGACGTGGGCAAGATCATCATGAAGGCCGGCGCCGACACGCTGAAGCGCGTCACCCTCGAGCTCGGCGGCAAGTCGCCGAACATCGTGTTCGCCGACGCCGAGTTCGAGGCGGCCATGGACGGCTCGGCCAACGGGATCTTCTGGAACCAGGGAGAGATCTGCTCGGCCGGCTCGCGCGTGTTCGTGGAGAAGCCGATCTACGACGAGGCCCTGTCGGCGATGTCCGACCGGGCAAAGCAGGTCCGCCTGGGCTACCCGCTGGACGAGGACACCACGATGGGGCCGCTCGTCTCGGAGGAGCAGCGGGATCGGGTGGAGCGATACATCGAGGTTGGGCAGAACGAGGCCAAGCTCGCCGTGATGGGCGAGCGGCCGAAGGATCCCAAGCTGGCCAAGGGGTACTACGTGCCGCCTGCGATCTTCGCCGACGTCAAGAACGATGCCATGATCGCGCGGGAGGAGATCTTCGGCCCGGTCATGTCGGTCATCCCGTTCACCGATGTCGACGAGGTCATCCGGCTGTCGAACGACAACGACTATGGCCTGGCCGCCGCGGTGTGGACCAAGGACATCAAGAAGGCCATCAACACCGCGCGGGCCCTCCGGGCCGGGATCGTGTGGGTCAACGACACGCAGCCCGCCCCCACCGAGATGCCGTGGGGCGGCTACAAGCAGTCGGGGATCGGCCGGGAGCTCGGCAAGGACGGCGTCGAGGACTACCTCGAGAAGAAGTCCATCTACATCAACCTGGCGGAGTGACTCGCTCGAGGATGACGACGGGGATGACCCGGCTCGTCTTGCGTTCGTAGTCGGCGAACCCCGGGTTCCGGCGCTTCTGCTCCTCCCAGATGCGCTCGCGCTCCTGGCCCTGCGCCACCCGTGCCCGGGCGTCGACGGTCTCGTCGCCGACCTCGATCGTCACATCGGGGTTCGCGATCAGGTTGTGGTACCAGTCGGGGTTCCTCGGGGCCCCTCCCCTCGAGGCGAAGACCGCGTACCCTCCGTCGAGCTCTTGGTACGCGAGCGGGTTCACTCGCTCGGTGCCGGTCCTCGCGCCGCGGTGGTGCAGAAGCAGGAGGGGCACGTTGCGGAAGCTCGCCACCCGGCCGCCGTTCTCGCGGAACTCCTCGATGACTGCCGTGTTCCAGTCCTTCACCTCAGGCATGCTCGGCTCCTCGATCCTTCTTTGGCTTGGTGAACCGTTTTGCTACAACCACCGAGACGTTCGCCTCCATTCCCCACGGATGCCGTAGGACCGCGCCGGCTGCCAGTGCTCGGGCGGTCGGGCGGGACGGAGGCCAGGTGGGTTATCCTCGCGCCTGCCATGGGCGGAGGCGAAGTCAAACTCGTCGACCTGGTCAAGCGGTTCGCCGACGTCACCGCGGTCGCAGGGATCAACCTGGAGATGCAGCCGGGCGAGTTTTTCTCGCTCCTCGGTCCGTCGGGGTGCGGCAAGACCACCACGCTCCGCCTGATCGCCGGGTTCGAGCGGCCGGACGAGGGCCAGATCCTGCTCGACGATGCCGACATGGCCCAGGTGCCGCCCCACAGGCGCAACGTGAACACGGTCTTCCAGAACTACGCGCTCTTCCCCCACCTGAACGTGTTCGACAACGTCGCGTTCGGCCTCCGGTACAAGGACGTCGGAAAGCAGGAGATCAAGCAGAAGGTCGGTGACTCGCTCGCACTGGTGAGGCTGGAGGGGTTGCAAAAGCGCCGGCCGTCGCAGCTCTCCGGCGGCCAGCAACAGCGGGTCGCGCTGGCCCGGGCGCTGATCCTGAACCCGGCCGTGCTGTTGCTCGACGAGCCGCTCGGTGCCCTGGACGCCAAGCTCCGCAAGGCGCTCCAGATCGAGCTCAAGGCCCTCCAGGAGGAGGTCGGCATCACGTTCATCTACGTGACGCACGACCAGGAGGAGGCCCTGACGATGTCCGACCGGCTGGCGGTGATGTCGAACGGCCGGGTCGAGCAGGTGGGAACCCCGAACGAGGTCTACGAGGAACCGAGGACCACGTACGTCGCCGACTTCCTCGGCGTGTCCAACCTCATGGACGCCCGCGCCGAGGGCCCGGATGGGAGCGGCCGCTGCAAGATCCGGCTCGGCGACTTCACGTTGCTCGCCGGGCAGGGCGAGAGCGACGCGCGAGGCGAGGCGAAGATCGTGATCCGGCCGGAGCGGGTCGGGTTGGAGCAGCAGGGCGCGAGCGGTGAGAACCGGGTCCCGGGGATGGTCGAGCGGGTCGTCTACGTTGGGTCGATCCTCCAGGTCATCGTGCGCCTCGCGCCGGGAGAGACGCTCCAGGCCTGGATCCAGAACCAGGGTGAGGGCTTGCCCTATGGACAGGGCACGCCGGTGACGGTGCACCTGCCGGTGGATGCCCTGCGGGTGCTGGTCGACGGTGCCACCGTGAGCGAGTCGATAGCCGCCGTCGGCGAGCAGGCCTCCTGAAGGCCGCTAGACCTGGAACCCGACGAACTCGCGTGCCGCTTCGACGCGTTCGCCCCGCGTGACCCGCCGATACACCAGGAATCCGATCGTGATGGCGACCAGCGTGACGACCAGCATGAAGGTGGCGGCGGCGTTGACCGACGGCGGCGGGGCCGCCCTGGCCGAGTCGTAGATCTTGACCGAGAGCGGCTCGCTCGACGCCGTGCTCGAGAGATAGCGGACCGTGATGAAGTCGTCGATCGAGTCGGCGAACACCAGCACCGCGCTGGCGAAGATGGCCGGGTACAGCAGCGGCAAGAGCACACGGCGCACGGATTGCGTCGGAGCGGCGCCGAGATCCATGGCGGCCTCCTCGTACTCCTTCCCGATCGAGAGCAACCTGGCTCGCACCACGATCACCGGGTACGACATCTGATAGGTGACCAGGCCGAGGATCTGCGCGGTCGTCCCCAAGGTCACGAACTTGAGCAGGAAGGTGAAGGCCAGGAACAGCGAGACGCCGACGATGATCTCGGGCACGACGAAGGACAGCAGCATCGTGAAGTTGGCCAGCCCCGGACCCCGTCCCCGCCACCGGTCGATGCCGATCGCGAACAGCGTGCCGAGCGGGACGGCGAGCAGCATCGTGAGGACGCCGAGGCGCACGGTCTGGAACATCGCGGTTCGCAGGTCCGGGCGGTACAGGAGCGACTCGGCCGCCGTCGGATCGCCCACCCACCACCGGAACGAGAAGCCCTGCCATGCGCTCCGCGACCGGCCGGCGTTGAAGGAGAACGCTACGGCGATGAGCACCGGCATGATGGACCACGCCAGGTAGCCCCACGTCAGCGCCTGGAGGAACCGGGGTTTGCGCCATGGGTTCCTCCACCAGGATTGCCGGACGCTGATCGAGGCCTGGCTCACAACGCCTCCTGGGCCCGCTTGGTGCTCCGCAGGTAGTACAGGAGCGGGACGATCAAGAGCACCAGGAGCATCAAGACCAGCGACGCGGCCTGGGGGCTCCCGCCCGGCAGCGAGAGGGCGTTGTCGATGAGGTTCCCGTACATCGAGGTCTTCGTCGACCCCAGCAGGTCGTTGGTGAAGTAATCGCCGAACATCGGGAGAGCCACGATGACCATGCCGGCCAGGATGGCCTGGCGGGAGAGCGGCAGCGTCACCCGGACGAACGTCTTGACCGGACCGGCCCCCAGATCGCGGCCCGCCTCGAGCAGGTTCTGGTCGATCCTGTCCAGGAACCCGAACAGGGGGAGGATCATGTACGGGATGTAGCCGTACACCAGGCCGAGGACCACAGTGGTCGGCCGCCCCTGGAGCCAGCTCACCGGCGACGAGATCACATGCAGTTGCGTCAGCATCCGATTGATCAGCCCGTCCGGCTGGAGCAGCCCCTGCCAGGCGTAGATCCGCATGAGGTAGCTGATCCAGAACGGGGAGATCAAAAAGACCAGGTACAGGCCCTTCCGCCGGCCGCTATGGCGAGCCACGTAATATGCGACCCCGTAGCCGAGGATGAGGCACAGGAGGCTGGCCGCCGGCACGTAGACCAGCGTCCGGATGAGTGCAGGCTGATAGAAGGCGTCCCCTCCGTAGAACCTGTCCAGGATGGTCGTGAACGTCGAGCCGCTCCAGTACCACGGTTGGTACACGGGCAGCGCGTTCCCGAACAGGTCCGACGTGCCGAAGGCGACGGCGAAGACCACGTAGAAGGGAAGGACGAACAGCAGGACCAGCCAGATCGTGGCGGGTCCGGCGAACGACGGCCAGTACCACCTCGCGTACAGGACCCCGGAGATGCGGGCGCCGCCGCCCTCCCCCGCGCGGCGCCGTGCTTTGGGAACGGTGGTTGCTGCTTCGCTACCCACCGGCCTTGATCTCGTCCCAGGCCTGTGAGTACAGCGCGTCGACGGACGGGCTCACGCCGAGGATGAACGAGCCGGTGTCGAAGAATTTGGGAACGACGACGGCCTCCTCCAGGCTGGGCGGGATCACCTTGGGGACCAGGGCGCTTGGGTTGATCGAGTTCATGGGGGTCTGATACCCGTTCCAGTTCTCGAAGTTGGCGAACGAGTTCGTCTTGTCGAGCATGAAGTTGACGAACTCGTGGGCCAGACGGGGGCTGTTGGCGCTGCTCGGGATGACCATGAGATCGTTGCCGATGACGCCGCCTCCGTCGGACGGATACCAGAACCCAAGCACATCGGGCGACACGCCCTTGGGAAGGTAATAGATGGCGGCGGCCACGACGTCACCCGACCAGGACGAGCCCACCCAGTACACGTCCTCGGCCATCTTCACGTAGACGCCGTTGATGGTGAGTTGGGCGTTCGTGGCATCGATCAGCTTCAGGACGTCGTCCTTGGCCATATCGATCAGCTTGGGGTCTCCCGTGTTCACGTCCGTAACACCGTTCTTGATGAGCGCCATCGACATGGTCTCCCGGCGGTCGTCGTAGATCGTCACCCGGCCCTTGTATTCGGGATCCCACAGGATCTCGTAGGGGTTGGACATCGATTGGATCTTCGAGTCCGGGATGTGGTCCCTTCGGTACGCGATGCCGGTCGTGTAGACGGTGTACGGAACGGTGTATCGCCACTGCTGGTCGTAGAACGGGTTCTGGAACTCCGACCAGTAGTTCGCGGCGAGGTTGGGGATCAGGTCGTGCTGGAGCGGCTGGAGGAGCTTCGACACGACGAGCTTCGTGAGCTCCGACGGATCCGGGAAGAAGACGTCGGGAGCCACCTGGCCGGCGGAGAGCTTGGCGACCCCGCCGTCGATGTCGTTGAACGTCGTGAGACTGACCTTCACGTCGTACTTGCTGAACTTGTCCTCGAACTCCCGGAAGAGCCGGGGCCACAGGTAGTCCGCCCAGTTGTAGATCTGGAGGGTCGCGCCCTTCTCGATGGGGGTCGAAGCGGAGATAGGGTCCTGGTACAGGGGGAGGGTGACCGGGTGGTCCGGGCGCGCCGGGTTCGCGAGCAGCCGCTCCTCGATCGACGTCCGGCTCGTCTGGCCCGGTTTCGTGCACGCGGCCAGGATCGCGGCCGCGCCCGGCAGGGCCGCCGCCGCACCGGCCGACCGCCGGAGGAAGTCTCGCCGGTTCATCATTCCCCTCGGCCACGGATGTGGATGCATGCGACGGACCTCCCCTCGTTTGACCGTCCGTTCAAAGCGTGAGTAGCACAAGTGTGCAGGTCACGCAACCCAACCGGGCGGGCTGAAGCGTCGTTCAAGGGCTCGGTATGATGCGGCCCCGACCCGACCCTGCGAGGGCATCCCATGACCGACGACGCGCACGGCAACGAACCCGTCCTGCTCATCGAGGACATCGGGCTGGTCCGCCGACTCTCCATGAACCGCCCGGAGCGCCTGAACGCGCTGAACGGTGAGCTCGTCGAGGCCCTGTCCCGAGCCCTCGCGGAGGCCGAAAACGACGACCGCGTGAGCGTGCTGATCCTCCGGGGAGCGGGACGGGCCTTCTGCGCCGGCTACGACCTGGAGGAGGATGCGGCGGCCGGACCGATGGACTCCGCAGGGTGGTATCGCGAGCTCGAGGGCTCGGCGGCCCGGATGCTCGAGCTCATCGACCACCCGAAGCCGGTCATCGCCCAGGTCCACAGCTACTGCCTGGCCGGCGGCACGGACCTCATGCTCGCCTGCGACCTGTGTGTCTGCTCCGACGATGCGTTTTTCGGCTACCCGGACATCCGGTTCGGATCGGGCGTCGTCACGATGCTGCTTCCCTGGGTGGTCGGCGCCCGCAAGGCCAAGGAGCTCCTGTTCACCGGGGAGGACCGGATCCCCGCTCGGGAGGCGCTCCGGATCGGGCTGGTCAACCGGGTGGTGCCCGCTGCCGAGCTGGACGACGCCACCATGGCCCTGGCCGAGGAGATCGCGAAGAACGAGCCATTCGTGGTGCGGACCACCAAGCGAGCCATCAACCGCGTGTGGGAGCTGTCCGGGATGCGTGAAGGGATCACAGCGAACGTGGAGCTCGACGTGATGATCGAGTCGGCGAACCTTCCACAGCGGGACGAGTTCCGTCGCATCACGCAGGAGCAGGGCCTGAACGCCGCCATCGCCTGGAGGGACGCCCGGTTCCGGGACAGGGGCGCGTGAACCTTCGGCCGCTGCTCGCGCCGCGATCGATCGCGGTGGTCGGGGCCTCGGAATCCACAGATTCCTGGGCCCCGGAGATCTTTCGGAGCCTCCAACACCTCGGCTACCGGGGCGAGCTCTATCCGGTCAACCCGAAGTACGACGAGGTGTGGGGCCGGCCGTGTCTTACGTCGGTGCGAGAGCTGCCGAAGGGAGTGGACCTCGCCGTGGTCGTCATCCCGGCTTCGGTCGCCGTGCGCGCGGTGGAGGAGAGCGGAAGGGCCGGGGTGCGCACCGCGATGGTCGTCTCGAGCGGCTTCGCGGAGGCCGGCCCCAAGGGGATGAAGCTCCAGGAGGAGCTTCGCGCGATCGCCCGGCGCCACCGGATGCCGGTCCTCGGGCCGAACGTCGAGGGATACGTGAACTACGTCGACCGGGTGGCGCCCTACGGGACGACGCCGCCTCCCGAGCCCATCGCGGGGACCGTCGCCGTCGTCTCGCAGAGCGGCACGGTGGCCTGGACCATGGGCCAGGCGGCCTCGGACCGTGGGCTGGGGCTCCGCATCATCCTTGGAGTGGGGAACGAGGCGGTGGTCGGCCTCGGCGACATGCTCGTTTGGGCCGCCGCGGATCAGCACACCGAGCTCGTCGTCACCTACGTGGAGACGATGCGCGACGTCGAGGGCATCGGGCGGGGGCTCGACGCGCTCCGGGCCGCGGGCAAGCCCGTCCTCATGTGCGCGCCGACGGGGCGGAGCGAGGCCGCGCAACGTTCGATCGTGGCCCACACGGGGGCGCTTGCCGGAGACGCCGCGCTCCGCGACGCGTGGCTGCGCGCGCACGGGGCGATGCTGATGGCGGACCCGGTGGAGATGTTCGAGGCGGTCGTGCTGCTCTCGTCTCACCGTGGGCTGCGTGCGTCCGGTGTCGCCGCCGCCCTGCAGTCAGGCGGCGCCTGCACGTTGTTCGCGGAGGCCGCGGCCGAGGCGGGCCTCGAACTCCCCGAGTTCGCCGCGGCGACGAGACGGCGGCTCCGAGCAGCCTTGCCGGCCTTCGCCGGGCAGAACAACCCACTCGACGTCACCGGCCAGGCCGCGGTGGAGACCGAGATGTACGTCGCCGCGCTCGAGGCGTTGACCGGCGACCCGCGCATCGGGCTCGTGGCCTTCGATGCCTTCCCCCCTCGACTGGAGTCGGAAGGGGTGTGGGCCGAGCCGGTGCTCGCTCGGGTGCGCGAGCTCCAGGAGGAGACGGGCGTGGCCTTCGCCTCGGTTGCCATGAGTCCCCTGTCGTACGGCAAGGCGGCGCGAGAGTTCGTGGACCGGGCGGGGATCCCGTTCCTCCAGGGCCATCGAGCCGCGGCGGGCGCCGTCCGCGCCCTGGTGGACCTTCAGGACGTGAAAGAGGGAGCCCTCCCCGTCCTTCCTCCTCATCGCAACCGGGCGCGGGCACTTCGGGTGCTTCGGGGTCGGGTGGGACCACTGGACGAGGCCGAGGCGGCGACGCTGCTCGAGCTGTACGGCGTGCGGCGGCCCGCCGAGCGGGCCGTCGACACGCCGGAGCAGGCGACACGGGCCGCGCGCGCCATCGGCTTCCCCGTCGCCGTGAAGGCGCTCGCCCCGGAGATGCCTCACAAGGAGCGGCTGGGCGGGATCCGCCTGGGGTTGTCGAACGCGGCGGCTGTGACGGCCGCCGCGTCCGAGGTCCTGGCCGCGGCCCGGCGGGCGGGGGCAAGGCGCCCCCAGGTGCTCGTGCAGCGGATGGCGAGGGGCACCGAGGTGTTGGTGGGTGCGGTCGTGGACGAGCGGTTCGGCCCGGCCGTCACGATCCAGCCGGGCGGCGCGCTCGCCGAGGCCGGTGAGGCCACGTTCATCGCCGCGCCCCTCACCCGCAAGCAGGCCGGGCGATTCGTGAAGCGGCACGCTCCGGCCTGCGGGCTCGATCCACGGGCCCACGATCTCGCTGCCGTGGCCCGGGCGGTGGAGCGGATCGCCCGCGCGGCCGCAGACCTGCGCGGGAGGCTCGTCTCGCTGGAAGCCAACCCCCTGATCGTGGGAATGCGGGGGGGCGTCGCCGTGGACGCGCTGGCGGAGGCCCGGCCCCCGGCGTGATCTTCGGCCTGGCCGCGGCGCTCGGCTGGGGGGTAGCCGACTTCGGGGCGGCCGTCGTGGCCAGGCGGGTGGGCAGCATAAGCACGGTCGTGGCCTCGCAGGTGGCCGGCATCCTCACGCTGCTCATCCTGGTGGCCGCCCTGCGTCCGGCCTGGAGCACGCCGGCCGGGGTGATCGCCGGGATGGCAGCGAACGGCGTGATCGCGGCGGCCGCGTATCTCCTGCTGTACCGCGCACTGGAGCTCGGGCCGGTCGCGCTCGTGTCGCCGGTCGTCGCGGCGTACGCGGTCATCACGATCGCGCTCGCCGTCGTCTTCCTGGGGGAGTCGCTCCACGGCATCGTCGCCATCGGTGCGTTCACCACGGTCGTCGGCGTGGTGCTGACGTCGACCGACCTCCGCAAGCTCGGTCTGCCCTCCCCGACCGGCCGCTCCGGGCTCCAGTACGCGATCGCGTCGATGGCAATGTTCGGGGTGGCGACCTTCTTGCTCGGCAGGTACGCGAAGGAAGTCGGGTGGCTGCCCGCGCTCACGCTGTCCAGGGCGTTCTCCACCGCTTCCCTGGTGGGGGTGGCGGTGTTCGTACGCCGCACACGACCCGCACTCGTCGACGGCCTCGCGCTCCCGGCCGTCGCCGGCGCGTTCCTCGTCGGCGCCATCGATGTCCTGGGCGGGGCAGCCTACGCGCGGGGAACCGAGCTCGGATACATCTCGATCGTCTCGGCGGCGTCGGCGACGTTCCCGCTCATCCCGGTGGTGGGCGGGATCCTGCTGCTTCGGGAGCGGCCCGCCGCCAGCCAGCTGGCCGGCGTGGTGCTGGTCGTCGGCGGGCTCGTCCTGCTCGGCGGAGGGTGAGGACTCCAATCGCCGGGTGACGGAGTAAGGTTGCGCCGTGCCGAACGTCTTTCCCGTAGGCGGCGGGCGGTGAGCGATACCTTCGAGACGGCCGCCCGGACCGCGCGTCTGGCTGCGGAACGCAACGTTCCCCTCCGGCTCATCGGCGGCCAGGCCATCCGGCTCCTCACGCCCGACTTCCCTCCGCGTGTTCGAACCGGCCAGGATATGGATTTCGCCTCCGTGTCCTCGGCGAAGGGAGCGGTGATGGAGTTCCTTGCCGGGGAGGGTTTTCAGGGCGACAAGCGCTTCAACACGATCCACGGGCACAAGCAGATGTACTTCACCACCCCCGACGGGGGGACGAGCGTCGACGTCGTCATGGACCAGCTCAACATGTGCCACGTCTTGACGTTCAAGCATCGCATCTCGCGGATGCCGTACACGCTCGATGCCACCGACCTGTTGATGACCAAGCTCCAGGTGGTCGAACAGAACGAGAAGGACGTCCAGGACATCGTCTATCTGCTCGCCGCGTTCCCGGTGGCCGAAGGGGATGAGTCCGGCACGATCGACCCCGTCCGGTTCTGCGAGATCGTCGGCGATGACTGGGGATGGTGGCGGACGGTGACGCGTAACCTTGATCGGCTCGTCGAGCTCGTGCAGGGCGATCTCCGCTCCCTGGTGCCTGCGGGGGCCAGATTCGATCCAGTCGAACAAGCCCGGACGCTCCGGACGCAGGCCGACGCGGCGCCCAAGAGCCTGCGGTGGAAGCTTCGCTCGAAGGTGGGTGAGCGGGTGCAGTGGTACCAGCTTCCGGAAGAGATCGCGCACTGAGCGGCCGGCCCTGGCTTGCGCCACAATCAGGGGTGGTCGAAACTGTGCGCGGCGGCTAAAGGGGGAGCATGCCTAAGATCTTCTACGCCACGGACGTCCACGGCTCGGAGGTCTGCTGGCGCAAGTTCCTGAACGCCGGGCCGTTCTACAAGGCGGACGTTCTCATCCTGGGCGGCGACATCACCGGCAAGGCAATCGTCCCGATCGTCGAGAGCGACGGGAAGTGGGAGACGACCCTCCAGGAGTACCACGAGGTGCTCGAGTCGGAGGAAGAAGTCCAGGCGATCGAGAAGAAGATCATCAATCGCGGCTACTACCCGGCCCGCATGGATCGCGAGGAGTACCAGGCCCTGAAGGCCGACGAGAAGCTCGTGGACGCGAAGTTCAAAGAGGTCATGCTGGCCACGGTCGAGCGGTGGATGAGCATCGCGGAGGAGAAGCTCTCCGGCAAGGACATCCGGTGCTTCCTGTGCCCCGGCAACGACGATATGTTCGAGGTCGACGCGGTGATCGAGAAGTCCAACGAGGTCGAGATGGGGGAGGCCCGGACACTGGACGTCGGCGGGTTCACCATGGTGTCGATGGGGTGGACCAACCCCACGCCCTGGAACACCTACCGGGAGGCCCCCGAAGAGAAGCTCAGGGAGCGGATCGACCGCATGCTCCAAGATGCCCCGGACTTCCGACGGACCATCTTCAACTTCCACGCGCCGCCTTACGGTTCCAACCTCGACGAGGCCCCTGCACTCGACGCGGACATGAAGTTCATCGCCGGAGGGCGTGCCATGCGGCCGGTCGGCTCCAAAGCCGTCCGCGACTCGATCATGGAGTACCAGCCGCTCATGTCGTTGCACGGGCACATCCACGAGAGCAAGGGCGGGGTGAAGCTGGGCAAGACGCTAGCGGTCAACCCGGGGAGCGCGTACGAGGAGGGCACGCTCCAGGCCGCGATCATCGACCTCGACCCCAAGAAGCTGAAGATCAAGAACTACGTGTTGGTGAACGGATGACGTCGGCTCGAGCCAAGGAGGGCACGAGATGGCCGCGGTA
>JBIOUU010000166.1:0-15123 GCA_044867345.1 Actinomycetota bacterium | reverse complement strand
CGCACGATCTTGGAGGAGTGCTGGCGCCCGTCCTTCGCACGCTCCCTCGTGCCCACCTGGACGGCGCTGCGCGCCGATCTGGGGTACTACCTGGACTACTACAACTTCGATCGCACGCACGGAGGTCAACACACCAAGGGCAGGACGCCCGCAGCCGTCATCGGAGCAGGAAAGATGAGGCCGAGGTGATCCGGATGCGTCGCCACATCTCGGAGTCCGTTCAGCCTAGGAGACCAGGTAGGCGATGGGCAGGGCGCTCATCAGCACCAACGCCAGCCCCACGAGTGCGTTCGACCATCGCTTGCCGGTCCATTGGCCGCACGTCGGTTGGTGGTTCGACAGGATCAGCATCAGCAGGATGAGCGGGGGAGCGGCGACGCCGTTCAGGATGGCGGCGAAGTACAGGGCCCGGATCGGGTCGATGCCGCCGAAGTTGAGGGCCAGGCCGACGAGCATGGCGACGGCCATCACCAGGTAGAACTTGCGGGCTCCGCGGAACTTCCGTCCGAGGCCCTCTCGCCAGCCGAAGGCCTCGGACAGCGCGTACGCGGTCGAACCGGCCAGCACCGGGACGGCAAGCAGGCCGGTCCCCACGATCCCCAGCGTGAACAACAGGCTGGCCAGCCTCCCGGCCACGGGCCTGAGAGCCTCGGCCGCCTGCTGGGCCGTCTGGACGGTGGTCACCCCGTGCCTGCCCAGGGTCGCGGCCGAGGCCACCATGATGGCGAACATGACCAGCACGGCCGAGGCCATCCCGGCCAGCACGTCGGCGCGCATCAGCGACAGGTGCTCGCGATCGACGGCGTGCTTCTTCTCCAGCTGCCGCTCCTCGACCTCCTCGCTCGCCTGCCAGAAGAACAGGTAGGGAGAGATCGTGGTGCCCAGGATGGCGATGAGGATGGCGATCTCCGGACGGGTCCAGGAGATCCGTGGGATCAGGGTCTGCCGCAGGACGCTTCCCCAGTTGACGTCGATCACGAAGAGCACCCCGACGTACGCCGCCAGCGAGAGTGTGAGCCACCGGAGCACCTTCGCGTATCGTTCGTAGGGAAGGAGGATCTCGAGGCCGACCATCAAGCCGGCCATCGCGACGAGCAGGAGTGGCTGTGGGACCGGGACCAACAGCCGAACCGACGCGGCCATCGACCCGAGATCGGCCCCGATGTTGAACCCGTTCGCCACGGCGACGAGCGTGACGGCGCCGAACAGCACCCAGCGAGGGAATCGCTCCTTGATGAGGGCTGCGAGCCCCCGCCCCGTCACCAGGCCCAGCCGGCCGGCGGTCTCCTGGACGGCTGCGGCGAGCGGGAGCGTGATCCAGGCCGTCCAGAGTAACCCGAAGCCGAAGGCCGCTCCGGCTTGCGAGTACGTGCCGATGCCCGACGGGTCGTCGTCGGAGGCACCCGTCACCAACCCGGGTCCCAGCCGCCGGAAGTACCCGAACCCCCGGAGCGTATGCCGGTGGGGGTGGTGGCCGGTCCGGGTTGCCACGGCTCGCATGGTACGTCGGGACCTGGGCGGCTGCGCCGTTCCGCCCTGCTACCCTGCGCACCGATGTCCGATCCGATGCCTTTGTGGGAGAGGCGCCTCCGGGCCCCGTTTCTGCGTTTCCCGGAATGGTCCCGGCACGCTCCGGACCGGCTCGTGCTCATCTCGAACGAGAGTGGCTCGGACCAGGCCTATGCGTGGGACCGCGCCGCCGGGACCCACCGGCGCGTGACCGACGAGCCGATCGGCGTGATCCTGGCCACCGTGACGGGGGACGGCGGTCGTGTGGTATGGCTCAGGGACACGACCGGCGACGAGTCGGGCGAGTGGATGGCGGTGCCGTTCGGGGGCGGGGAGCCGCGCCCGCTCCTCGCGGGCGCGCCTGCCGGCTGGCCCGACGGCATCGCCATGGGTCGCAAGCTCGTGGCCGCGGTGCTGGCCGACCGCGAGGGCTTCGGCCTGTTCGTCTCCGAAGACGGCGGGCCCGCGAGGGAGATCCTCCGCGGACCCGACCGCATGTCGATCGGCTCGTCCGACGATCTGGAGCTCGAGGGATTCATCCGCTCGGGACTGTCGGCGGACGAGGACCTCCTCTGCCTGCTGGTCTCCCAGGATGGAGACGACATCCATCACGGGCTGCTGGTCCTCGACCCCCTGACCGGCGATGTCGTGGGGGAGCAGGCCGACGGACGGGGCCTGGGGCTCTCGGCCGGCGCCTGGTCGCCGCTGGAAGGTGACCACCGACTGGCGATGGCACACGAACGCCGCGATCTCCATCGTCCCGCGATCTGGGACCTGGCCTCCGGCGAACGGACTGATGTCGAGCTCGACCTGGAAGGCGAGGTGCTACCCGTCGACTGGTGGCCCGACGGTGGCTCGCTGTTGCTGGTCCAATTACACGAAGGCCGTCATCGAGCGCTCCGCTACGACCTGGCCTCGGGGCGCCAGGCGCAGATCGCGCTCCCGGAAGGCGAGATCCACGGAGCAGGCGTGCGGCCCGATGGCAAGGTCTGGTTCCGCGTCTCGAGCGGAGACGCCGCCTCCCGACTCATCGACGAGAACGGCGAAGAGGTGCTCGCTGCGCAAGGCGATCGAGCTCCCGACGGACGGCGCTACCGGTCGTTCCATGTCCCGAAACCGATCGGCGACCGGGTGCACGGCTTCGTGGCCACGCCGGAGGGGACGGGACCGTTCCCCATCATGATGCAGGTGCATGGGGGGCCCGATTGGCTGTACCTGGACACGTGGACCCCTGAGGTCCAGGCGTTCGTGGACCACGGCATCGCCGTGGCCATGGTCAACTACCGCGGCTCTGCAGGGTACGGCCGCACATGGCGGGACGCCATCATCGGCAACATCGGCTTCCCGGAGGTACAGGACACGGTCGCCGGACTCGACCACCTGATCGACGCGGGGATCGCCGATCCCGAGCGGTCCGCCATCGGCGGCTGGTCCTGGGGCGGCTACATCACGCTGCTGGCGCTCAGCCTGCACCCCGACCGGTGGGCGTGCGGCGTCGCCGGCGTTCCGGTCGGCGACTACGCGACCTCCTACGACGACTCCGCGCCGTCGCTCCAGTCCTACGACCGCTCACTGCTCGGTGGGACCGTATACGAGGTGCCCGACCTGGTCCGGGAGCGATCGCCCATGACGTACGTCGACCGGGTGAAAGCGCCGACGCTGGTGATGATCGGCGAGCACGACACGCGGTGCCCGCCGGAGCAGGCCATGCATTGGGTCGAGGCGGTTCGGTCCCGTGGGGGCGACGTGGAGGTCTACCGGTTCGACGCAGGGCACGTGTCCTACGTGCTCGACGAGCAGGTTCGGCAGGTCGGCGCGAAGCTCGTGTTCCTGCTTCGCCACCTCAAGCCCTAGGTCGGCTTCTGCCCGCCTTCACGGTCACCAGTTGCCGCGGAGGCGCTCGGCCTCCGCTACGCGATCGACCGCGATCTCGTAAGCCGCCTCGCGATTGGTCACGCCCTTCTCGTGGGCCCGTCCGAGGACGGCGTCGGTGGCTCCGTACATCAGCTCGGCCAGCCGCCCGTTCACCCGGTCCTCGCTCCACCGCTCTCGCTCCAGGTTCTGGACCCACTCGATGTAGGAGACCACCACGCCGCCGGCGCTGGCCAGGATGTCGGGGATCACGGTCGCGCCTTTGGACTTCAGGATCTCGTCCGCCTTCGGCGTGGTGGGATAGTTGGCCACCTCCAGGATCAGCTTCGCCTGCACGGCATCGGCGTTGTCGTCTCGGATGTGCTCCTCCATGGCCGCGGGCACCAGGACCTCGCAGTCCAGCGCGAACAGGTCGTCGCCGGCGATGGTGTCGGCCTGCTTGTAGTCGATCACGCTCGACGTTGCTTGCTTGTGCTCCATGAGGGCCGTGGGATCGAGGCCCTCGGGATTGTGGATGGCGCCCTTGCTGTCGGACACGGCGACGATCCGGTAGCCGGCGGCGCTGGCGAAGATCGAGAACCAGGACGCCGCGTTGCCGTAGCCCTCGACCGCGACCCGGATCTTCTCCCGGGTCCACCCCCGGTGGTGGGCGATGCGGTCCAGGCACAGGAACCCGCCCCGGCCGGTGGCCTGCTCGCGCCCCAGCGAGCCGCCGAGGGCTATGGGCTTGCCGGTCAGGATGGCCGGCGTGTCCCCGAACATCCGGCTGTACTCGTCGTACATCCACCCCATCTCGCGGGCCCCCGTGTTCACGTCCGGAGCGGGGATGTCGGTGTACGGCCCGATGACGGGGGCGATCTCCCGGATGAACGAGCGGGAGAGCCGCTCGAGCTCCCCCTCAGACAGCCTCTTGGGGTCGACGGCAACGCCTCCCTTACCGCCGCCGAACGGGATGTCCAGGAGCGCGCACTTCCATGTCATGAGCGCTGAGAAGCACTTGATCTCGTCTTGGGCCACGGTCTGGTGGTAGCGAAGGCCGCCCTTGTACGGGCCCCGCGCGTTGTTGTGTTGGATCCGGTACCCCTCGAACGTGGCCAGCGCGCCGTCGTCCATCGGAACGCGTACCTGCACGGTCGTTGACCGGCGATGGGTGTCGAGTAGGGCTCGCATCGAGGCATCGAGCCCCAGCCGGTCCGCGGCGGCATCGAAGAACCCCTGAACCGCCTCGTATGCGCCCACCCCCTACCTCCTGTCTCGGATCCCGACGGATTGTGGCACGGAGGCCGGCGGTTGGGATCGGCCGCCGTGCGTAGACTCGGAGGGCGCGACCTGAGGAGGCGACATGCGCGAGGCGGTCATCGTCGAGGCCATCCGGACCCCGGTGGGCAGGCGAGGCGGCGCCTACGCCGACGTCCATCCGGTGGACCTTCTGGCCGCCGTCCTCCGCGACCTGGTGGACCGGACGAGCCTCGACGCGGCGCTCGTGGACGACCACATCGCCGGATGCGTTTCGCAGGTCGGCGACCAATCGCTCAACGTTGCCCGCAACGCATGGCTCGCTGCCGGGCTGCCGGAGGGCGTTCCCTCCTCTACGGTCGACCGCCAGTGCGGGTCGTCGCAGCAGGCCATCCATTTCGCCGCACAAGGGGTGATGGCCGGGGCCTACGACCTCGTCGTGGCCTCGGGCGTGGAGCACATGACGCGCGTGCCGCTCGGCTCGTCCATGGCTGGCGGCAACCCGTTCCCGCCTTCGCTGGCGATTCGATACGAGGGCACGCTCGTCCCCCAGGGCGTCTCCGCCGAGCTGATCGCCTCGAGGTGGCAGATCTCGCGGGAAGAGCAGGACGATTTCGGCTACCGCTCGCACGAGCGCGCCGCGCTCGCCACCCGCGAGGGGCGGTTTCGGAAGCACCTCGTGCTGGTGAAGCCCGACGGTGAGCGAGAGCTGCTGGATCGGGACGAGGGCATCCGGATGGAGCCCGACCGAGCTCTGATGCGCGCCCTCGAGCCGGCGTTCCGTTCCCCGGCCTTCGAGGAGATGTTTCCCGGCCGGCTCGGGTGGAGCGTCACCGCAGGCAATTCCTCCCAGATCTCCGACGGTGCCGCCGCCGTGGTGATGGCCTCCGACGAGTGGGCCGAGGAGCTCGGGCTTCGGCCACGCGCCCGCCTGCGGTCCTTGGCCGTTGTCGGCGACGACCCCGTGCTGATGTTGACCGGCCCCATCCCGGCCACCCGCATGGTGCTCGACCGGGCCGGCCTGGCGCTCCAGGACATGGACGTGGTGGAGATCAACGAGGCCTTCGCCTCGGTCGTGCTGGCGTGGAGGCGGGAGCTCGACATCCCGGTCGCCTGGTTCGAGGAGCACGTGAACCCGAACGGCGGCGCCATCGCCATGGGCCACCCGGTGGGGGCGAGCGGCGCGCGGCTCATGGCCGACCTGGTCGCCGAGCTCGAGCGACGCGGGGGCCGGTATGGGCTCCAGGTCATGTGCGAGGGCGGCGGGATGGCGAACGCCACGATCGTGGAGCGCGTCCCCTGAGCTGGTGGGTGGTGCTCACGGCGGTCCTGATGGGTCTGGCCATCGCCTGGGTGGGGATCGTCGCGCTCCGGGCGGCTTCCGGTCCGGGGCCCAGGAAGAACCCGGAGGTGGAGGACGTGGAGGAGCTCGAGGTCTTCCTGGTGTGCCGGGAATGCGGCACGGAGTTCCGCGTAACCCGGCTGGGGGAGCTTCAGATCCCCAGGCACTGCGGCGAGCCGATGGAGGTCGTTCGGCGTCCCGCAGCCGGCGACCGTGCCCCCGGCTGATGTTTTCCCCAACTGTGGAGAACCGTGTGGAAGATCACACGTATGTGATTCGATCCAGCGGGGTCCGTGGGCTCAGCGCCACTGAGTGGCGCCGGCGAACCCCAGCGCGATCAGGCCCAGGCCGAGCCACAGGTAGAGGTTCCGGGCCCCGAACTCCGTGCCAGGCAGCAACCCCATGTAGTTCAGGACGATCATGGCCACGCCCACGCCCATCAGGCCGAGGATCAGGACGCCGAACCACCGTGGGCTGGGCTTGCGCTTCTTCTTCGGGGGCGGCGGCACGTACGGGCGGCGCCGCTGCTTCTGTCGGCCTCGAGACTCCGGCATCGTCCGGCTAGGTTACCGCGGCGCCAGGGTGAGGGTGGCCTGCGCGTGGTCGTCCACGGCCTGCCTGGTGAACGCCAATGGGTGATGCTGGCCCTTGGCCCACAGCGGGATGAGATCGTTCCAGTGTGCCGACGCCGGATGCCCCGACTGGCCGGTCGTGTGGACCCCCACCGCGGCGTCGGGGTCCGAGAGATCCACGATCTGGCGCCAGGAGGGAAGCACCGCGACGTCGTAGGAGTGGTCGGGCTCGAACCCGCCCTGGCAGATCGTCTGCTCGTCCCCGCCCGCCTCGACCACACCGCCGGTGAAGAGCTCCGCGAGGTCGGGGATCAGGGCGAGCGGCCCGGCGAACACGGCCCGGTGCACGGCCCCCCACCGCCAGGCGTCCATGTCGTCGCCGAGCCGACCGGTGAGCTCCTCGACCGCGTCGTCCAACGCGCGGCGGAGGACGTCGTCGCGGGCTCCGCGCCCGTTCGCCCGGAACCACCGGGCCGTCGGGTTCGATAACAGGTTGGGGAGCGCCTGGAACTGAAAGCCGTTGGACCCATCGCGCCGACCGTAGTAATGCGTGTACAGGTCAGGTCCGAGCCTGGGTAGGAGCACGTGCATTGCGATGTGCTTCGTCCACGCCTGGTAGATGCAGGCGGCGACCGATCCGGCGGCCTGATCGCCGTCCCACTCCTGGAGATGGGCGATGGCCTCCTTCTGCCGGTCGCTGGCCGGCTCCACCTGGACGAGGTGCCGAGCGATCTCGCGGGCCGGGAGGGAGACCGTGTCGAGCTGGATGGCCGAGAACGTCTCCCGCGTGTGCCGCTCCGTCGCGGCAAGGAGCTCGACGATGCGCCTGGCTCGGAATGCAGGCAGGAAGTCGCGGCCGATCAAGTGGGGGTACGCGTCGCCGTGCACCTTGTTGTTGGCCGTGGCCAGGAAGCCCTCGTCGGGATCCACATTCCACGGGAGCTCCTCGAATCCAACCAAGCCGTCCCACTCGTACTCGGCGGACCATCCGGGAACGGGAAGCGTGCCGTCGCCCTTCCGCCGCACGGGATACAGGCCGGTGCACTGGTAGCCGATCGTTCCCTCCACGTCGGCGTAGACGACGTTCTGGCCGGGGCACTCCCAGGTCCGCACGGCCTCGCGGAACTCCTCGAAGCTTCCCGCATCGGCCATCCGGAGCACCGCGGACGGCATGACGGCGTGCTCGTGGCCCGTCCACCGGAGCGCGTACGTCTCGTGGATACCTCCTTCGACGACCACCGGGTTGGTCCTGCCCACCAGGTACGAGCCCAGGAGGGGGCCGTGGCGGGTCTCCCGAACTTCCAGCAGCTCCGGCTCGTCGCGGCCCCGAACCACGATCTCCTCGCGATGGACCGTCAGCGGCTCCCACACACCCTCGTAGAGTGCCGCGCGGCCGTCATCGGAGAGCCACTCGACGTAGAGGTCCTGCGTGTCCCCGCCCACGTTGGTGAACCCCCACGCGTGGTGGGCCGTCCGCCCGATGAGGACGCCGGGCGAGAACGGCAGGGCAACGCCGGATGCCTCGTACCCCGGCGCTGACAGGTGCACCTCGAACCAGATCGAGGGCATCTGGATCGCCAGGTGCGGGTCGTTGGCCAGGAGCGGCTTCCCCGAGGCCGTCCGCGAGCCGTCCACGACCCAGTTGTTCGAGCCCTGGCCGGCCGGCCGTCGAGGTGAGTCCCGCAACAGGTCGAGGCCCGAGGGGTACGGTCGGGTGCCGGCGACCACCGACGGCGCCTCGGAGGGCAGGTCCGGGAACAGGTCGAGCATGGCGTCCCATCCGAGGCGATCCGCGATCTCGGCCCGGAGCAGCTCGTCGTCCCAGTTCCCCGAGAGGCCCCAGGCCATGAGGACCGCGGCGGAGGTCCAGTAGCCCTCGTCGTCGGGGACGTCGGGCTCGAGGTCGAGCACCACGTACTCGACCGGCTTCGCCGTCATCACGTCGAGCCACGCTCGCACGCCGGCCCGGTACGCCGAGGTGATCCGCCGCGACGGCTCGTCGTGATGGGCGGCGATCCTCGAGCCGGCACGGTTCCAGCCCACGGTCCGGGCGAACCGGTCCATGGACACCCCCAGCTCGCCGAACATCGTCGCTAGTCGCCCGTTCGCCAGGCGAAGCGCCGCGTCGAGCTGGAAGAGTCGCTCGGAGGCGACCACGAATCCCTGGGCCAGGAACAGGTCGTCGATTGTCGCCGCGTAGATGTGCGGCACGCCCCACCGGTCCCGGATCGCCTCGACCGGCTCGCGGAGGCCGGGCACCCGGATCTCGCCCTCGACCGGTGGCAGCGCTCGCTTCGCCGCCTCCCGCACCTCGTCCACCCAGCCCGCCACGGCGGCGAGCGTATCCAATGGGGGGTCACCTGGCCTGGCGCGTTGAGCCGGGCGGGTGGGTTCTGGAATGATGCGGCGGTGACCGACCATCGCCCGTGGTTCAAGAGCTACCCGGCCGCCGTTCCCCACACGCTCGAGCCCTACCCCGAGACCTCCGTGTTCTCGATGCTCGAGGGCTCGGCCGGGAGGTTCCCCGACCGGCCCTCGATGGCCTGGTTCGGCAGGCACATGACCTACCGGTTCCTGCTGCAAGCAGTGGAGCGGTTCTCGGGTGTCCTGGCGAGCCTCGGCGTCCGCAGAGGTGACCGGGTCGGGTTGATCCTGCCGAACTCCCCCCAGTACGTGATGGCCTACTACGCCATCGCCCGGATCGGCGCGGTCGTCGTGGGGAACAACCCCCTGTACACGCAGCGGGAGATGGAGCACCAGCTGAAGGACGCGGGGATCCGGGTCGTCGTGGTCCTGGACCAGCTGTACCCGAACTTCGCCCCGGTGTTCGCCTCGATCGGCGTCGGAGACGTGATCGTCACGAAGATCACCGACTACATGCGGTTCCCGCTGAAGCAGCTCGCGACGTTCAAGTTCCGCCGTGAGGCCAGGCACGAGGGCAAGCCATGGCCCCCGGTACCGAAGGAGGCCAAGGTTCGATGGTGGGCCGCGCTGATGAAACAGGTCGGGCCGATCCCGCCGGTGGCCAGGGTCGACCCCAAGCATGATCCTGCCGGCTTCATCTACACGGGCGGGACCACCGGGCTGTCCAAGGGCGCGATGCTCTCGCACTTCAACCTGGTGGCGAACGCGACACAGGCCACCGCGTGGTTCCCCACGATCGTCCCGGGGGAGGACGCGGTCATGTGCGTCCTTCCGTTCTTCCATTCCTACGGGATGACCACGGAGCTGAACCTCGGCATCCTGAACGGGGCGAAGCTCGTCCTCGTCCCCCGGTTCGAGCTACACATGGTGTTGAAGCAGCTGGCCAAGGAGAAGCCGTCGCTCTTCCCCGGGGTCCCCCGGCTGTACATGCAGCTGAACGAGGCGCCCGAGACCCGCAAGTACGACCTTCGGTCCATCAAGGCCTGCGTCTCCGGCGCGGCGCCGCTGCCGCAGGCCGTAGCCGAGAAGTTCCACGAGGTCACGGGCGGCGCGAGCCTGGTCGAGGGCTACGGCCTGACGGAGGCATCGCCGGTGACCCACGCGAACCCGGTCGTCGGCGGGGCAAGGCCGGGTACGATCGGGCTCCCCGTCCCGGACACGGACAGCAAGATCGTGAACCTTGACGACCCCGACCGAGAGGTGGGGTCGGGGGAGCGGGGTGAGCTCTGCGTCCGCGGACCGCAGGTGATGCTGGGGTACTGGAACCGGCCGGAGGAGACCGCGCTCACCATCCGGAACGGGTGGCTGCACACCGGCGACGTCGCGATCATGGACCCGGACGGGTTCTTCCGGATCGTCGACCGGATCAAGGAGATGATCATCGTCTCCGGGTTCAACGTGTACCCCACCGAGGTCGAGGACGTGTTGTACCGCCACCCCAAGATCCTCAAGGTCAGCGTGGTTGGGGTCCCCGATCCGGAGACCGGCGAGGCGGTCAAGGCCTTCGTGGTCATTCGTCCCGGCGAGCAGGCGACGGCGGAGGAGATCATCGAGTGGGCGCGGGATCCGTCGCAGGGCCTGACCGGGTATCGGGTGCCCAAGCAGATCGAGTTCCGGGACTCGCTTCCCGAGACCCTGATCGGGAAGGTCCTTCGGCGCGTCCTCCAAGAGGAAGAACGCCGGAAGGAGGACGCCGCGGCCCGGCAGCCCTCCTGAGCCGGATCCCGTCGATCAGGTCGCCTGTGGTGTCTCCGGAAGCTCCTGCGTCGTCACCGGTTCGGCGACGGATGTGTACGCCTGCATGATCAGCCAGCTGGTGACGCCAAGCCACGCGACGAACAGGCCGAACAGGACCAGGTCGTACACCCCGCCCGGGGCGAACAGGCCCGTGTCGATGAGGATGGACAGCCCCGTGCCGAGGGCGAGGAGGAAGGACGCGTAGCTCGCGTTCGTGTACCAGCGAGGGAACGTTCCATGGCGTGCCGAAACGACGGCCGTCGCCGCGAGGAGCGGCGCCAGGGCGAACCAGGTGAGGGCGTACGACAGCAGCCGCATGTCGTGGAGCGGCCCCACGGCGGCGAGAGCCGGCAGTTCACCCTGGGCGAGAGCGATCGTCGCCGAGAACCCCACGACGCGGCCGGCGATGTGTGCCGAGGTGGCCGTGGCCAGCACGCCCGCCGCGATGGGTCCCACCGCCGCGATCCCCGAGCCGAAGGCCACCGCGGAGATCCTGCCGGTGTCGCCCTCGGACCGGCGGAGGTGGGCCCGCAGGCTACCCAGGAACCACAGGAACAGGACCCCGGCGAGCCCAGTGAACAGGATCTGGACCCGGATCGCGGAAGCGTTGTTGCGGTAGTACTGAGCGACGATGAACGGGGAATCCTCGAAGCTCGGGTAGAGCGGGGCGAAGAACTCCTGGATCACCAGGAGCACGGCCGCCCCCAACCCGGCTCCTGCCCCGTACCGCTCCCAGTTCGGTTCGGCCATGACGACCTCCTCGGTGCGAGCGTCCCGCGGGATTATCGCCCGGGAGGGACCTCCGCTGCCGTCGGGGCCACGGGCAGCGGGGCGAGATCGTGCGTGAGGGCGGTGACGGCGCCGACGACGAGCGTTGCGGGGGGCCCGATCGAGACTGCCGCGGCCAGGACGGGGAGATCCGAAAGGGTCCCGGCAACCGTCCGCTGCTCCTGCGTCGCCGCCCACTGGATGATGGCGGCGGGTTCGCCGGCCGGCCGCCCGGCGTCGATCAGCTCCCGGCACGTCTTCTCCAGCCTGCCCGCGGCCATCAGCACCACCAGGGTGTCGACCGCCGTGGCCACGCGCGCGAGGTCGACCCCATCGCCGTGGGCGGTGCTCGCCGTGACCACGGCGAAGCTCTGGGCCAGCCCGCGGTGGGTGACCGGGATGCCTGCGAGCGCGGGCGCCGCCACCGCGCTGGTCACGCCCGGCACGACCTCGAACGGGACGCCCGACCGTGCGCACGCCAGGGCCTCCTCGCCGCCACGGCCGAACACGAAGGGGTCGCCGCCTTTCAACCGGACGACCGCGAAGCCCGCGAGCGACCGTTCGACCAGGAGCCGGTTGATCTGCTCTTGTGGGAGCGCCGACCTCCCCGGTTCCTTGCCCGCGTAGACGCGTTCGGCATCCGCGGGGGCGAGGTCGAGGAGCGCGGGTGACGCCAGCCGGTCGTACACGACGACGTCTGCGGCGCTGAGGACCTCGGCGCCGCGGACCGTGATGAGGCCCGGGTCGCCCGGTCCGGCGCCGACCAGGTAGACCGTGCCGGTCATGCCCCGACCTCCTGGCCCAGGAGGCGCCCGAGCAGGCTCGCTTTCAGCTCGTCCCGCCGGCCCGACGCCACGAGCGTGGCCGCCTCCTCGAGGTCGAGGGCCCCGCTCCACCGGCGGGACCGCTCGCGCAGGTCGGGGAAGAGCGCGAGCGTCTCCTGGCGAACTTCCCGCAGCACCTCCAGGACTTCCTCCCATTCGGCGCCGAACCGTCCCTCGAGCTCCTCGCGCAGCTTGCGGGCGAGCGCGGGAGAGCGCCCGCCGGTGGAGATGGCCAGGACCAGGTCGCCGCGCCGGACGACCGCCGGCGCTGCGAAGTCGCAGTTCGGAACGTCGTCCATGACGTTCACCAGCACGCCGCGGTACCTGGCCGCCATGGCGATGGCATCGCGCTCAGCCGCGGCCGACGAATGGGCGACGCAGACGAACGCGCCGTCGAGGTCGGCGGGGCTCCATGCCCCGTTCTCCAGGACGGTCACTTCGGCCCCGGCCGCGGCAAGGGCTGCGGCCTTGCCCTCGGCGACCGCCTGGGCCCCGATCACCACCGCGCGCTTGCCGGACAGCTCCAGGAAGACGGGGTACGCGAACGGCATCGCTACGACGCCTCCTCCCGGAGCCCGGCCCGCTCCGCCTCGCGTTCCCCGTCGCTCTTCGTCCCGAGCAGCTGCACGGAGCAGTGGATCCCGCACTCCTTGTCCGTGTCCTGCTCCCACCACCATCGGCCGGCGCGCTCGGCCTCTCCCGGCGGGACCGCGCGGGTGCACGGCTCGCACCCGATCGACGTGAACCCCTTGTCGAACAGCTCGTGATACGGGACGTCGTGCTCGTCCATGTATCCCCGCACCCGGTCGAGCGTCCAGTCGGCGAGGGGGTTCACCTTGACGATGCCGCAGTGATCCCGGTCCAGCTCGACCTTGGCGATGTTCTTGCGGGTCCGCCACTGCTCGCGACGAAGGCCGGCCACCCACGCATCGAGCGTCGCCAGCTTCCGCTTCAGCGGCTCGACCTTGCGGACCTCGCAGCACGCCACCCGGAGGTCCACGCTCCGGTACATGAGGTTGGGGCCGTGCTGCTGCACGAGCCGGGCGACCTCCAGCCGGTCGGGGAACTCGAACTCGACCTGGATCCCGTACCTCTCCCGGATGTCTTCGAACAGCGAGTAGGTCTCTCGGGGCAGCCGTCCGGTGTCGAGCGTGAACACCCGCACCCCCGGGTTGATCCGCCAGGCCATGTCGATCAGGACCATCCCATCGAGGCCGCCCGCGGCGGAGATGGCCATGCGCGGGTGGAACCGGTCCAGCGCCCAGGCCAACAGCTCCTGGGCGGTTGCGTGCTCGAACCGGTCCGCCGCCTCGTGGACCCAGGCCGACTCCTCGTCGATGAGGGGAACGGCGGGCTCGTGGATGGGCTCGCGCTCGCTCACGCACCCTCCCCCAGCCCGATGAACGTGAGCTCGAACCGCCGGTCGCACACCTTGCAGTGGTAGCCGGCCGGGTCGGCCGGGCGAAGCTCCTGCTCCCCGCAATACGGACAGTAGAACGGCTGCATCCTTGGGGTGTCGCTCATCGGGGATCCCACCTGGCGAAGTCGGCCAGTTCCTCATCCGACAGCGAGTGGATGAACTCCTGGAAGCTCGCAGCGCCGTTCCGCCGGTTCCGGTACCGCGTGAGCAGCGTCTCCACGTAGTCGGCGGCCTCATCGGCGAAGATGCGGATCCCCTTGGCCTTTCGGGCGAACGCGCCATCCCGGCCCAGGCCGCCACCCAGGTGCACGAGGAACGCCTCGGACCTCGTCCCGTCGGGCCGCGGGAGGACCGCGCCCATCAGGCCGATGTCGGCCACCTGGAACCGGGCGCAGGAGTTCGGGCACCCGTTCACGTGGATCCGGACCTGCTCGTCGAAGGCGGGCAGACGCTCCTCGAGCTCGCGGGCCAGCCAGATCGCGCGGCCCTTGGTCTCGGTGATGGCGAGCTTGCAGAACTCGATCCCGGTGCACGCCATGAGTCCGGTGCGGAAGGGGCTCGGCCGGACCTGGAGGTCCTCGTCCGCGAGCTCAGCCACCAGGCCGTCCACCCGGTGGGGCGGGACGTCGAGGACGACCATCTTCTGCTGCGTGGTGGTCCGGATCCGGCCCGCGCCGAACTCGTCGGCCAGGTGCGCCACCTTCCGCAGCTGGCGGCCGGCGATGCGGCCGGCCCGAGGGGCGAACCCCACGTACATGCAGCCGTCAAGCTGCTCGAAGACCCCCACATGGTCGCGATGCGACGCCGCCGAAGGCGGTGGTGCGGGTCCGTCGGGGAGGGCGAAGCCGAGGTACTTCTCCACCTCGGTCCGGAACCGTTCCGGCCCCCAGTCGGCCATCAGGAACTTGAGTCGCGCGTGATTGCGAGCCCGGCGATAGCCGAAGTCGCGGAACACGCCGGTCACTGCGGCCCACACGTCGGGGACCAGATCGGGCTCGACGAAGGCTCCCAGGCGTTGGGCGATGTGCGGGTTGGTGGACAGTCCTCCGCCGGCCCACAGGTCGAACCCGATGCAGCCATCGTGCTCCACCCCCACGAAGGCCACGTCGTTGACCTCGTGCTGCGCGCACTGCTGGCGGCAGCCGGAGATCGAGGTCTTGTACTTGCGCGGCAGGTTGGAGAAGCGCGGATCGCCGACGAACCGTCGTTCGGTTCCCATGAGGAACGGTGTCGCGTCGATCAACTCGTTCGCATCGACCCCGGCCACCGGGCAACCGATCATCACGCGCGGCGTGTCGCCGCACGCCTCCTGGGTGGACAGGCCGGTCGACTCCAATCGCTCCCAGATGCGCGGCACGTCCTCGATCCGGATCCAGTGGAGCTGGACGTTCTGGCGGTCGGTCACGTCGGCCACGTCGC
>JBIOUU010000165.1:0-7139 GCA_044867345.1 Actinomycetota bacterium | reverse complement strand
CGCACGATCTTGGAGGAGTGCTGGCGCCCGTCCTTCGCACGCTCCCTCGTGCCCACCTGGACGGCGCTGCGCGCCGATCTGGGGTACTACCTGGACTACTACAACTTCGATCGCACGCACGGAGGTCGACACACCAAGGGCAGGACGCCCGCAGCCGTCATCGGAGCAGGAAAGATGAGGCCGAGGTGATCCGGATGCGTCGCCACATCTCGGAGTCCGTTCAGCCTAGGGGTTCGTCGGGACCCGGCCGGTGATCGTCGTTCCCTGTCCGGGCTGGGACCGGATCTCCAGCGCCCCGCCGAGCGCCTCCAAACGGTCTGACATCCCCTGAAGGCCGGTCCCGAGCTTCGTCCTCGCGGGATCGAACCCGGCGCCGTCGTCCTCCACCGTGAACGTCAGCCATGGCTCTTCGACTCTCAGCCGGACGACGGCCCTCGATGCGTTCGCGTACTTCGAGACGTTCTGGAGGCCCTCCAGGCAGCAGAAGTACACCGCGGCCTCGATCTCCTGCGGATGGCGCCCGATCGAATCCGGTCGTAGCTCAACGGGGACCGGGGTCTTTCGGATCTGTGCCTCCAGGGCGGCCGGGAGCCCCTGGTCGGCGAGGACCTGGGGGTAGATGCCCCGGGCCAGGTCCCGGAGGGTGTCCAGCGCCGCGGCCGTCTCCTCCTGGAGCTCGGCGATCATCGACACCGCCTTGTCCGGGTTCCTATGGACCAACCCGCCCACGAGCCGCTGCTTCACGGAGAGCGCCACGAGCTGTTGCTGCGCGCCATCGTGGAGGTTGCGCTCGAGGCGCCGGCGTTCCTCGTCCTGGGCCGCCACCAATCGCTGTCGGGACGCGCGGAGGTCGGACAGCAGGGCCACATTTCGAAGCACCAACCCCGCTTGCGAAGCCAGGTCGGCCAGGAGCTTCTCCTCAGCTGACGAGAGCGGCTCCTGCGGCGGCTTGATGACCGTGAGCGCGCCGAGCAGCACTCCCTGGTGCCGAACCTGGGCCACGCTGGTGGCGGCAGCCACGCGACTGGCCGAGGCCATTGACGGCAGCGTGTCTCCGGTGATCGCGATCGGAGAGGCGCTCCTCTCCTCCTCGGGCCACGTCGCCGCGGCCCTGAGCTCCGATCCGACCCGGAGCCACACCTCGGTCCGGATGGCTCCGGTGCCCTCCGCCAGGATCCGGGCCATCCTGGGGAGCACGTCCTCGACGGAGTAGGTCTCCGCCACGCGCTCGGAGAACTCCGAGAGGACCTCGTACGGCGTTGCCCGCTTGCCGTACACCAAGCGGTTGGCGACGCCCTGGGCCCGGGCCCGGACCGGTTGGAACGCCACCGCGACGATCGCCGTGGCCACCAGGGCCAGGCCCTCGCTGGCGCCGACGAACGCGCCGATCACCGCGACGAGCAGCACGTACACGGCCGTGATGAAGGCCGCCAGGCCGCCGTACACGACGGCCCTGTTGATGATGACGTCGATCTCGTACAGCCGGTACTTGAGGATGGCGATGCCGATCGCCACGAAGAGCAAGATCAGCGCGAGATCGAAGAGCACGGATGTGGCGACCGTGTTGGCGAAGATCGTGACGATGAACGTCACGGCCACGAGTGCCGCGCCGGTCACCACCCACTTCAGCTGGAGACGTTCGTCACCTCTCGAGCGGGCGAACCTTCGAGCGAGTGCCACGAAGGACAGCACGAACCCGATCGGGAGCGCGAACAGGACGATCGCGAAGGCCACGAACGCCACGCTCGCGGCGGGGGACTCCCGGATCTGACTCTCCAGCGCGAACGGGCGGGACCAGTTCGTGCTGGCGAGCACCAGCGCGCTTGTCGCCAGGAGCACCAGCACCGCGCCCAGGTACCACGCCACCGGGCGCCAGCGCCGAGTGGGGAGGTGACCCGAGGGGAACAGGAGGAACAGGATCGGAAGCAGGCAGATCGGGATGGCCCACACCCAACCGGAGAGCCAGGCCAGGGCCCGTCCCGCGGGGAGCGACCCGGGGTTGACCTCCAGGGCCCGCAGCGCGTAGGCCCGGGAGAAGTTGCCCAGCCCGAGAGCCAGCCCGGCCGCCAGGAACAGCCATCCGAGTGGGTTCTCGGGGCGCCTGGACGCGATGACGATGCCCAGTACGGGGACGACGAGGTTCACCCCAACGTCGAAGACGCTGGAGAACCTCCAGGTGTCCGAGACCTCCGGGAGGGTCGCACCCCGGTCCACGAACATGAAGACCAGGCCGGCGACCATGAGCGCGATCGACAGGATCCCGATCGACCAGGCCACCGGGCGAGCGGTCGACGCCGTCATGAGCCCCTCCTGGGGCCTATTCTGCGCCTCGCAGTCAGCGGATGCGGCCCAGCACGTCGGGGACGCCACCGGGGGTCACGAGGCGGACCGGGATGAACTCCCGGTCGAGGAGGCTGGCCGCGATCGCCGACCGGTGTCCACTCGCGCAGACCGTCCACACCTCCTGGTCCCGTGGGATCTCCTCCAGATGCTCGTTGACGTCGCCGACGAAGAGGTGCGTGCTACCCTGCAGGTGGCCTGCATCCCACTCCGCTCGCTGCCGGACGTCGAGGACGCGGGCCCCCTCCTCGACGGCTGTGGCGAGCTCGTCGATCGACGCGACCGGGTAGGAACGCAACGGCCGTCCCGCCTCGAGCCAGGCGTCGACACCCCCCTGGAGGTATCCGCCGACGGCGTCGTAGCCGATCCGGAAGAGCTGGGTCGCAGCCTCGAGCGCGGCCTCGTGCTCCGCCCGGCCTTCCGGCAGCACCAATACGATCGGCGCGCCGAACGGGACGATCCACCCCACGTAGCTCGCGAACGAGTCGTCGAGCTCGATGGCGATAGACCCAGGGATGTGCCCGGCAGCGAACCCACGACGATCGCGGCCGTCGACGACCCAGGCTCCGGCTTCGACCCGTTCCTCGACTTGGAAGGGCGACAGGCCCGGCGGAGCGGGCACCTCTCCGTAAACGCGGGGTCCGGCGCGATTGATCGGCGCGATGTGCGCGTAGTAGGACGGATACGCGAGGAGCCCGGTGAGCCTTCGTTCAACGAAGGTAGCCTCGTCCTCGTCAGCGTCCGCGAGCGCAGGGTTCGAGGCTCGTTCGTGACCGATCGTCGACGTTCGCTCCTCGCCGGGAGGAGAGCTCGAGCAGAAGCTCCCGGCGCCGTGGGTCGGCAAGACGAGCGTTTGATCCGAGAGCGCGGACAGCCGACCGAGCGAGTGGCGCTGTGCTCGGGTGAGCTCGAGTGTGGCCTCAGGCCCGAGGAGATCGGTCCTTCCGGCGCTCCCCACGATCAGGCTGCCCCCGGTGAACACCGCCTTGGGCTCATCCGGGTCTCCCTCGTACACCAGATAGGACAGGTGCTCGGGCGTGTGGCCGGGGGTCTCGGCCGCCACGATCCGGACCGGCCCGACGGAGAGCTCGTCTCCTTCGGCCAGCGGTTCGAACGGGAACGCATAGCCGGCCCGAGCGGGACCGGCGATAGCCGCGCCGGTGGCCGCGCGGAGCTCCAATGCCCCCGACACGTAATCGTTGTGGACGTGCGTCTCCACGACATGGGCGACGTGCAGGTCGCGAGCCCGGGCGGCGGCCAGGACCGTCCCGATATCTCGCTGCGGGTCGACGATCAATGCCTGGTCGCCCGACGCGAGCAGGTAACTCGTATCGCCCAGTCCAGGGGTGAGAAACGATTCGAGCTGCACGAGAGGCCTTCTGGCTTCGCTCCGAGCCGGAAGCCTACACTCGGCCCGTGGAGGACGAAGAGGGGGAGTGCTGCTTCGACGGCTGGGTCGATCACTGGTCGAAGCGGTCGAAGAGGAAGCGAACCGTCGCCGGGGTCACCGCCCCGTTGCTCCGTGGCCTGGAGGCGGCCGGCATCCGCGACCGGACCGTGCTGGATGTGGGCTGCGGGATCGGCGACCTGGCCATCGAGGCCGTCCGGCAGGGCGCGGCCCGGGCGTTCGGGGTCGAGCTCTCGGCGAAGGCAGTCGATGAGGCGCGGCGCCTGGCCGTCGAGCGGGGGATGGCGGACCGCACGTCCTTCGAGGTTGGGGACGGTTCGGAGATGAGGCTGCCGAAGGCCGACGTGGTGGTGCTCAACCGAGTGTTCTGCTGCTACCGGGACGCCGACGCCCTGCTCGATAACTCGCTCTCGGCGGCCGGTTCCGTCTACGCCTTCACGACGCCCCCTTCGACGGGATTGGGGGGCGCTTTCGTCAAGGTTCAGTCGCGCTTCTGGAACGCCTGGTACCGCCTCCGCGACAGGAAGTTCCAAGGGTTCCGGGTCTACATCCACGACGTGGATCGGATCGACGCCCGGGTGCGGGCCGCGGGGTTCCGCCCCATCCGTAGGGAGCGTCGCCGGTTCGTGTGGCATCTGGCTGTGTACGCGCGCTCTCGGACGTCAACCGGCTAGGCCCTCGAGAGATTGGGGGCCGAAGCCCCCGCCGATGAGGCGGCGCTCGAGGCCAGATGGGGAAGGCGCAGGCGCGTCAGGGTCAGCCGAACGGTGCCATGTGCTCGGCCAGTATCGGACGAACCACGCCTCTGGGGAAGGCCCGGATGCTCCCGATCATCCGGCCCGCCCGGTAACGACCGGGCCATCTCGCTCAGGGCGTCACGGTCGTGACGGCAGTGGCCGTGTTGTTTGTCGTGTTGGGATCGGCTTGTCCGGCGCTGGCCGTGGCGGTGTTCGTGATGGTCCCCTTGGACGTGGGCTTCACCACGATGGTCACCGTGGCCTTGGCCCCGCCGGCAACGCTCCCCAGGCTGCACGTGACGAGTCGTTTCTCCGGCTTGATCGTGCAGGTGCCCTGGGATGCGGTGACCGACCCGAATCCGGCGTTCTTCGGCAGTGTGTCGCTCAGGGTGACCCCTGTGGCCGTTGTCGGACCGCCGTTCGCCACCGTGATGGTGTAGGTCAGGTTCTGCCCCACGTGCACTGGGTCGGGGGAGTCGGTTTTCGTGACGGAGATGTCGGCCTGGCCGTAGCACCCGTTCAGGTTGGGGGCGCCGGCGAAGGCACTTGCCCCTGAATCCTGGCAGGCGAAGTAGATCCGCCGACCTCCGAGGTCCTTGGTCCACGCCACGTTCGCCCCTCCCGCGGGGTCCACGTGGACCTCGAACACGTCGGCCAGGCCCCGGTTCGCCCCGGGGACGGCCGAGCAGAAGATGCCGAAGGTGCAGATGCCACCTCCGGTGGTGCCGTCGCCGTGGATCGGGTTCGGATCGAGCAGGATCTCGTTCGTAGCGACCGGGGCAGAAACGTAGGCGGCACGGGGTCCACCTCGGTAGGTGGCCACGGCCCCGGTGATCTGGGAGAACCCCACGAACCACACGCTCGTCGGCTTGTTCGGTTGGAGGGTCGAGGAGCTGTAGTAGGCCGCGTCCACGATGCCGGCCGATCCGGCCGCCAACCATGGGAAGAAGAACGAGCCAGTCGTCTTGTTGATCTTGAACGGCGCGGTCCAGTGCTGGCCGTGATCGGGCGACGTCACCAGGTAGAGGTCCGTTGGCTGCGGAGTCTCTTCGCAGGTCCCGCTGTTGATCGTGCACTGGGCCACGAACCCGACCGGATCGTCGTTGTGCCGCACCGAGAGCGCGATGTGCACCTGGTGGTCGGCGTCCACGGTGATGGTGGAGAAGATCTTGTCCGCGTTGTCACCGATCTTGGTTGTGGGGTCGAAGGCGCCTTCCCAGGCGAGGGACGAGCTCCAGGTGTTCCCGCCGTCACTGGACGTCGACACCCAGGCCTTGTTGAACGGGCCGATCTGCGAGTAGTTGCAACCGGTCTGGACGTTCGATTCCACGTCGTTGCCCGACAACCACAGGGCGTACACGGTCCCGGTGTCCTGGTCGACCGTGATCCCACCCGGGATCGTGTTGCACGTCGAATCGTCGGCGTTCGTGTCGCTCTCGATGATGTGGGGAGGCGAGAAGGTCGTGCCTCCGTCGTGCGAGACGGTCACGTACACCAAGTCGTCCGGCGAGAAGGTGTGGAACTCCAAGTAGACGGTGTCCCTATTGGGATCGGACGCGGTCGCCGTGGTGTTCTTCTTCGGATAGACGTCGATCCAGGGTCGGTCGGAAGCGCCGGGATGGTTGTCGGCGAGGATGTTCTGCGTCGTCCAGTTGTGCCCGCCGTCGAGGCTGCGGTAGATGCAGGAGTGCAGGATGGTGGGGCCTCCGCAGATCTGTCCGTTGTACAGGGCCCCCGAGTAGCTGACGGCGTTCGTCACGTCGCCGGAGGCATCGGGGTCGGGTGTTCCTAGGGCCTCGAAGTTCACGCCGTCGACCGATCCGGCGAACTCGCCCGGCGACTGCCAGGAGACGTAGCGCACCCCGTCGTTGCTGATGGCCAGGGACGGCTCGGTTCCCCCGGCGCTCCCGGGCATCAGGACCGGGGCATGGAACCCGGGCGGGGCGGGGGCGGCGCCGGCCGCAGGGGCCAAGAGTGAGGCGGCGATGACGAGGACGACGGCAGGCACAGCGAGCAGGACGCGCTTGAGCATCCACTCCCCCTCAGATCGGGCGGGTACCCTCCACGTGGATCCCACGGCTGCGCGGCCGGTACCCCAACTCGGACGTTCCCAAACATCTCCCCCCCGTTTTTCCCGGTCCGCAGGTTCGAGAGGTCGGGGGCCTGCGTGAACCCTCCCCACCTCCTTCATAGCTCGTTCACACCCGGGAAGCAGCATGGGGATCGAAAGGAACCCGTTGGAAAGGAGAACGAGATGCGACGGGGGATCGGTATCGCGGTGCTGCTCCTGGTGATCCTGGGGGGCATCGCCATCGGCGTCAGCGCCTACAACGCCGGCGTGACGCACGGGCTGGCCCAAGCTGCCAGCGGTGGCCAGGTGGTGCGAGTGGTGGGGCCGGGCTACGGCTTCTTCCCGTTCGGCCTGCTCCTGTTCCCGCTGTTCTTCTTCGGGATCTTCGCCCTGGCCCGCTTCGCCTGGGGCCGCGGGTGGGGCGGACACCACCACGGGCCTCTGACAGGGTCGTGGGGTCACGAAGGCCCCAAGCGAATCGAGGAATGGCATCGGCGCCTGCACGAGCAGGAGGAAGGCGACCACACACCGTCGGGCGGCGAGCCGGCGAGCGTCTGAGCTCCCGGATCTCCCTGGGGGGCGG
>JBIOUU010000164.1:0-7519 GCA_044867345.1 Actinomycetota bacterium | reverse complement strand
CGGCCCGCCCGCCGTCGCCCCCCTCCTCGCGGCGCTCGGCGTGTTCCTCCTAGCTGTGGGGTGGGGAGGCGCGCACGCCCACAAGGTGGCCGGCTCGCTCCTCGCCCGACTGGCCACGGAGCGGGTCACCGTGCTTGGCGTGCTTCGGAGCGATCCGTCGGCTCAGATCTCCGGGTGGTCGGCGGTGATCGACGCGGGACGGGTCGAGTGGGAGGGCGAGGCTGCTACGGTCCACGAATCGCTGTGGGTCCTGGGCCGGGACCGGCCGCCGCTCGTCGTTCGAGGCGACCGGGTCCTGCTCGAAGGCCGGATCCTGGTTCCGGAGGATCCCGACTTCGCCGATGCCCTGGCTCGACGGGCCATCGCCGCGGAGATCGGCGTGACGACCTTCCGCCGGCTGGGCCCGTCGGCCAACCCGTTCGTTCGGGCCGCCCAGTCGTTCCGCTCGTTCGTGGGTCGGTCCATCGGCAGGCTGTTCCCTCCACGCGAGGCGGGCCTGCTGATGGGCCTGGCCCTCGGCGATGATTCCCGACTCGATCCGGCCCTGGCTCGGGACTTCCATGCGACCGGCCTGGGTCACCTCCTGGTGGTTTCCGGAGAGAACGTGGCCATGGTCCTCGGGCCGGTCCTCGGCCTGGCGATGGCGTTGCGGCTGTCGCGTGTCCCACGATTCCTGCTCGCCGGTGGCACCGTGCTGTTCTTCGTCGTCCTCACCGGCGGAGAGCCGTCCGTGATGCGGGCCGGCGTGATGGCCGGGCTTACGCTCTTCGGCGTCCTGCTGGGGCGGCCCCGGAGCGCCGCGTCGATCCTGGCCGGCGCGGTGCTGATCCTGTTGGTGATCGATCCAGCGCTCGTGTGGTCCATCGGCTTCCAGCTCTCGGTGGCCGCGACGACGGGAATGGTCGCGCTCGCCACCCCGCTCGCGAGCCGGCTGCGGTTCCTTCCCCGTCCGGTCGCGCTCGCCGCCGGGACGTCGCTCGCCGCGCAGATGGGCGTGACGCCGATCCTGCTGTTCCATTTCCACGAGGTCCCAGGAGTCACCGTCGCCGCGAACCTGCTCGCGTTCCCCGCGGTCTCACCGGCGCTCCTGTTGGGACTCGCCGCCGGCGGTGCCGGTCTGTTCCTCATGCCGATCGGGCGGGCGCTTGCGTTGGCTGCCCTCGTACCCATGCGCTACCTGGAGCTCGTCGCGGACCGGCTGGCCTCCGCGCCGGTGGCATGGATCACGTCGAGCGGCGGCCTCCTGCCACTCGTCGTTGGGGGGTTGCTCGTGTGCGCCGCGGCGTGGTGGCTGCGGTCCGACCGCCGTTTCCCCCGCGCGGCCGTCATCGCCGGCGGCGCGCTCGTCCCATTGTTCGTTTGGGTCACCGCGTTGTCCGCCGGGCCGCCGTCGGACCTCGTCATCCACTTCTTCTCCGTCGGCGAGGGCGACGCCGCGCTCGTGACCACCCCGGCCGGCGCAAACATCCTGATCGACGGTGGCCCCGATCCCGAGCAGGTGGCCACCAAGCTGTCGGCGCTCGGGGTGAAGCGCCTCGACGTGGCGATCGCCTCCCATCCCCACGCCGATCACATCGTGGGATTCCCGGCCGTGTTCGCCAGGTTCCCGGTCGGCCTGCTTCTCGAGCCTGGGTGCCCGGATCCCTCGCCGATCTACGCCAACCTATTGCTCGCCGCCCGTGAGGAGGGCATCCCCGTTCGTCATCCTCGGACGGGAGACGCACTCACCGTGGGCGATGTCCATCTCGACGTGCTCTCGCCATCGAGGTGCTTCACCGGCACGGAGTCGGACCCGAACAACGACGCGCTCGTGATCATGATCGAGCACGGAGAGGATCGGATCCTGTTCGCCACGGAGCCAGAGGAGCCGGCCCAGCAGGAGATGCTCGACGCCGAGGCCGATCTTCGGGCCGAGCTGTTGAAGGTCCCGCACCACGGGGCGGCGACATCACTCCCGGAGTTCTTCGAGGCGGTGGATCCCGAGCTCGCGGTGGTCAGCGTGGGCCCGAACGACTACGGACACCCGGTGCCCGCGACGCTCGACGAGCTGCGTGGCACCGGGGCCCGGGTCCTGCGGACGGATCTGGCCGGCGACATCACGGTGAACTTCGACCCCCAAGGCCTGCTCGTAGAATCCGTCACGTGACGCTCGTTTCCGAACCGACCGCATGAGCTCGGCTGAGGCACCCGTCCACCTCGTGTGGGGGGAGGACCCCTTCCTCCTGCGGCTGGCCGCCCTGGAGATCTTCGGTCGGGAGGTCCAGCCTCGCGAGATCGAGGCGGGTGCGTGGCAGGGCGGCGAGACCGCCGACCTGTCCAGCCCGTCGCTGTTCGGCGAGCGGCGGGCCTTGCTGGTCACCGATGCCCGGCACCTCCCGGAGGACGCGACCCGAGAGCTGGCCGCCTACCTTTCCGCCCCGTCGCCGGACGCGACGCTCGTGCTCTCGGCCACGGTCGGGGAGCGGGCCCGGGTGCCCGCAGGACTGGTGAAGCTCGTCCTGCCGGTCGGCGAGGTCCGCGAGGTCAAGGTGGCTCGCAAGGATCTCCCCGCATGGGTGGCGAGGCGGGCCAAGGCGAAGGCGCTCGAGCTCGCCCCCGACGCGGCGAGCGCGCTCGTGGAACGGTTGGGCGAGGAGCCCGCCGCCCTGGACCAGGCACTCGACCAGCTCGGCTCGGCGTTCGCCGGCAGCCGGGTGACGAGGCAGCTCGTGGCCGAGCAGTTCCGGGGCCTGGGGGACCAGCACGTTTGGGATCTCTGCGACCGGGCGTTCGCCCGGGACCTTCCGGGGGCGATGCGCTCGCTCGCCACCCTGCTCCAGTCGGGCGAGGATGCGCTTCCCATCCTGGGCGGCATCGCGTCCCGCCTGCGGGACCTGGTACGGGTGCGATCGTTGCCCGACCGGATGCCCCCGGGCGATCTGGCGCGCGCAGCCGGCCTCCGGTTCGAGTGGCAGGCCCGTCGGTACCGGGAGAGCGCCCGGCGGTTTTCGATGGACGAGCTGGTCGACATCCACGATCGGGTGGTCCAGGCCGACCGGGCGCTGAAGTCGGGCGCTACCGGCGATGTCGTGCTGCCCGCCCTGGTGTTGGCCATCACGGGCGAGCGGGCGCTCGCCGAGCGGACCTAGCCCTCGGGGGCCGTCGCCCCGCCGCCGGCCGCCTTGGCCAGCCGGGACTTGCGCCGAGCAGCGGCCCGCTTATGCACGATGCCACTGGACGCCGCCTTGTCGATCGCCCGGCTCGCCGAACGCAGGAGCTCCGTCGCGGCCTCGCCGCCACTCTCCGACACCGCCGTTCGGGCCTTCTTGGCCGCGGTCTTCAGCTCGGTGCGCACGGCCTTGTTCCGCTCGCGACGACGCTCGTTCTGACGGTTCCGCTTGATCTGGGACTTGATGTTGGCCACGGCGAGCGAGTCTACCAGCGGGTGCTGGCCGACCGGCCCTTGAGGACCCCGCTCCGGGCGGCCGGGCGGCGACCCGGGAGAATAGACCCGCCGTGACCGAGACCGACCGCCTTCGGAACTTCTGCATCGTGGCCCACATCGACCACGGCAAGTCCACGCTGGCCGACCGGATCCTGGACCTCACCCACGCGGTGGCGGCACGGGACATGCGGGACCAGTACCTGGACCGGATGGACCTGGAGCGCGAGCGGGGCATCACCATCAAGGCTCAGGCCGTGCGGCTCACCTACCAGTTCGACGGCACCGCGTACGTGCTGGACCTCATCGACACGCCGGGCCACGTCGACTTCACCTACGAGGTCTCGCGCTCCCTCGCGGCGTGCGAGGGCGCCGTGCTGCTCGTCGACGCGGCCCAGGGGATCGAGGCCCAGACCCTCGCGAACTTCCACCTTGCCCGCGACGCCGGCCTGGCGATCATCCCCGCGCTGAACAAGATCGACCTCCCGCAGGCCGATCCGGAGGACACGGCGCGGGAGGTCGGAGAGCTCGTGGGATGGGATTCGAAGGATGTCCTTCGGATCTCGGCCAAGACCGGCCAGGGTGTCCCCGCGCTGCTGCAGAAAGTGATCGAACTCGTTCCGGCGCCGCAGGGACGGCGAGAGGATCCGCTGCGCGCCCTGGTGTTCGATTCCACGTTCGACGCCTACCGCGGTGTGGTGGCCTACGTCCGGGTGAAGGACGGGGTACTGCCGTCGCGGGCGAAGATCCACCTCGTGGCGGCGAACGCCGATTCGGAGGCGGAGGAGTGCGGGGTGTTCGCCCCCGAGGCCATCCCGGTGCCCGAGCTCGGGCCCGGGGAGGTCGGCTATCTCGTCACCGGGATGAAGGACGTCCACCTGGCCAAGGTGGGCGACACCGTGACGATCGCGGGCAAGCACCGGGCCCGAGAGCCGCTCCCCGGCTATCGCGAGCCCAAGCCGATGGTGTGGAGCGGGCTGTACCCGGCCGAGGGCGGCGACTACACGGCGCTCCGCGATGCCCTGGACAAGCTGAAGCTGAACGACGCGGCCCTGCAGTATGAGCCGGAGACATCCAAGGCGCTGGGGTTCGGGTTCCGGTGCGGGTTCCTTGGGTTGCTGCACATGGACATCGTGAAGGAGCGGCTCGAGCGCGAGTTCGGGCTGGAGCTCATCGCCACCGCGCCGAACGTGGAGTTCCACGTGATCCGGGGGAACGAGGTCATCGTGGTCCACAACCCGAGCGAGATGCCTGCGCCCGGGACGTACGACCACGTGAAGGAGCCGGTGGTCCTGGCCACGATCGTCACCCCGTCAACGTACCTCGGAGCGGTCTTGGAGCTCTGCCAGTCCAGGCGAGGCGAGCTGATCGACATCACGTACCTATCGCCCGAGCGCGCGGAGGTCCACTACCGGCTCCCGCTCGCCGAGATCATCTTCGACTTCTTCGACCAACTGAAGTCGAAGACCCGGGGCTACGCGTCGCTGGACTACGAGCCGGTGGGATACGAGCGCGCGGATCTCGTCCGGGTGGACATCCTGCTGCACGGAGAGCCGGTGGACGCGTTCAGCACGGTCGTGCACCGGGACAAGGCGGCGCAGTACGGTCGGCAGCTGGTGGAACGGCTTCGCGAGCTGATCCCCCGGCAGCTGTTCGACGTGGCGATCCAGGCCGCGATCGGGTCTCGCATCGTGGCGAGGGAGACCATCAAGGCCAAGCGCAAGGATGTACTGGCCAAGTGCTACGGAGGCGACATCACGCGCAAGCGCAAGCTCCTGGAACAGCAGAAGAAGGGGAAGGCCCGGTTGCGCCGGGTTGGGCGCGTTGACGTGCCGCAGGAGGCCTTCATCGCCGCCCTTCGCGTGGATCAGCGGGCAGGGCAGAAGGCCGGCCAGCGGCCGGGAGGGAAGCCATGACCGCCGGCCTGTACGTGCACGTGCCGTTCTGCCTCACGCGTTGCGGCTATTGCGACTTCAACGCGTACGCCGGGCTCGGTCACCTCGCGTCGCAGTACGTCGACGCGCTGGAGGCCGAGGCCGGCCTGTGGGCGGACGAATGGCGAGGGGAACGCGTCGGATCGGTCTTCCTCGGTGGCGGCACGCCGACGACGCTCGACACCAGCGACCTGGCGCGCCTGCTGGCGCGGTTCCGGGATCGGTTCGACGTCGAGTCGGGGGCCGAGGTCACGATCGAGGCCAACCCGGACACGGTCGACGAGGCGACGCTGGCCGCGTTGCGGGAGGCCGGGTACACGCGCCTGTCGATGGGCGCGCAGTCGTTCGACCAGCAGGTACTCGACGCGCTGGAGCGGGTGCACGCACCCGCGTCCGTGCGGCGCGCGTTCGCGGCCTCCCGGGCCGCGGGCCACACGAACGTGAACCTCGACCTGATCTATGGGGCGAACGGCGAGACGCTCCCGTCGTGGCGCCGGACCCTGGAGGAGACCATCGCGCTCCGACCCGAGCACGTGTCCGCGTACGCGCTCACGATCGAGCCGGCCACGTCGCTCGGCCGCAAGGTTCAGGCGGGGCTGATGCCGGGGCCGGAGCCGGACCTGCAGGCCGACATGTTCGACCTGGCCTGCGAGCTGCTCGGTGAGGCCGGTTACGGACACTATGAGGTGTCGAACTGGGCGATTCCCGGTTTCGAGTGTCGGCACAACCTGGGCTACTGGCGGATGCAGCCGTATCTCGGACTGGGGGCCGGGGCCCACTCGTACCGCGACGGGCGAAGATGGTGGAACCTCCGCCCGCCGGCCGAGTACCTGGACGTCGTGGAGCGCGGCCTGCGCCCGGTCGGCGGCGAGGAGCGGCTCACGCAGGAGGACGAGCGGCTGGAGGAGGTGTTCCTGAAGCTCCGGATCCTCGAAGGCGTTCCGATCGCCTCGGTGGCCGGCGACGTCGCGTCCGTGTTCCTGGACCAGGGATTGCTCCGACGCCACGACGGCTACCTCGTGCCGACCGAGCGAGGCATGCTGCTGCTGAACGAGCTCGTCCTGGCCCTCGCGGGCTAGCCGCCCCCGAATGGAGAGGGGAGCGCGGCACCACAAGGCGGAGCGCGCGTGGCGAACGATGGCAACGCGGAGGTCGCCGGCTCCTGGAAGTCCCGCGTCCCCAGTACGTCGAGCTTCCCGTCGTGTCGCAGCTTGAAGGTCGTCTCGTGCGCGTACCAGACGGCATCCGGCGAATCGTGGGGCTTGGACTCGGCCGAGGTCGTCACCAACACCCGCCCGTCCGGCCCAGCGTCACATCGCAGCGCATCGAGCTGGAACCCGTCACCGCCGAGCCACAGCCGGAGTTGGTTCCCGGGCTCGAACCCCCCCGCGGGGTCACCAGGCGGCGCTACGGTCACGGGGGACACGATGGCCCTGCCGGCTTGCGGTCCGCCGCTCCCGTTCACCTCGAACAGCCGCAGGCCGGCGATGCTGAACGCGACGTCCTGCACGAGGAGCTCGTCGGTTCCGTCGCCGTCGATGTCCGGAGCGGCGAAGGCCGAGCATCCGCCCTGGCACCCGAACGGCCCGTACGCCCCATCGGCCCGGCCATCGCCGGTGACGTCGATGGCGAGGACGTTGTCCGCCTCGCTCGCGTTCGGGCACGGGCCGACATCACCGCGCTTGGTGGCGACGAAGGCCGTCCAGACCCTGTGGGCGTCACCGAACCGCCCCTGGACCGACGTCACGTTGCACACGGGGAACCCTAGGCCGATGTCGTAGATCGCCTGTGGTGAGGGACTCGGGGACGTGGGCGGTGTGCTCACGGAAGGAGAGCCATCCCCGCCGGGGGTCGTGGTATCCGCCCAGAACACGCGGGACAGACCGTACGTGCCGGCGATGGTGCCGGCGACGACCACCACGGCGAGTGCCGTCGCCTCGATCCTCCGCGCGATCCGCCTGCGCTCGCGGCGCCGGATGAGCTCCTCGTACACGCCGGCGGGATCCGCCGGAGGGGCGGCCCGCTCGAGATCCCGCCGCAGACGGTCGTCAAGCCTCGCCACGATCGTTCGCCTCCTCGAGGTCCGATTCGCCGAGTGCCAGTGACAGCGCTCGGCGGGCTCGGAACAGCGTGGTCTTCGCCGATCCCTCGCTCATCCCCAGCA
>JBIOUU010000163.1:0-5128 GCA_044867345.1 Actinomycetota bacterium | reverse complement strand
GATAGATGAGCCAAGGAGGTTCCATGGCATTCGAGACCGCGACGTTCGGCGCCGGTTGCTTCTGGGGCGTGGAGTGGGTGTTCCGGCAGGTCCCCGGCGTGATCGACGTCGTCTCCGGCTACAGCGGAGGGTTCGTGGAGAACCCGACCTACGAGCAGGTCTGCACGGACACGACCGGCCACGCCGAGGTCGTGCAGGTCACGTTCGACCAGGAGCAGGTGAGCTACGACCAGCTGCTCGAGGTGTTCTGGGCCATGCACGACCCGACGCAGGCGAACCGGCAGGGTCCGGACATCGGCTACCAGTACCGGAGCATCGTCCTGGCGCACACGCCCGAGCAGCGGGCGGCGGCCGAGTCGTCCAGGGTCCGGGCCCAGGAGCGGTTCGACCGGCCGATCGCCACCGAGATCACGGACTTCTTGGCGTTCTATCCGGCCGAGGGCTACCACCAGCGGTACTACGAGCGGACCGGCCACGAGCCCTACTGCCACGTGCTCCCCATCGGCGTCCTGCGAGAGCTCGGGCTCGTTCCGGCGCGCGGCGCCTGACCGACGCCGTCCCTAGAATCGCGGCATGACCGGGTCCGAGGAACTGTTCGAGCGCGCCCGGCGTTCCATCCCCGGTGGCGTCGATTCCCCGGTTCGGGCGTTCGGCGCCGTGGGGGGAACACCACCGTTCGTCGCGAGCGGGAGCGGCGCGTATGTCACCGACGTCGACGGCATCCGCTACATCGACTGGGTCCAGTCATGGGGAGCGAACCTCTTCGGGCACGCCTGTCCCGAGATCGTCGAGGCGGCCACCTCGGCGGCCCGCCGAGGGACCTCGTTCGGGGCGCCGACCGAAGGCGAGGTCCAGCTGGCCGAGCGGATCGTGGACGCACTTCCCTCGGTCGAGATGGTCCGGCTGGTCTCGAGCGGGACCGAGGCCGCAATGAGCGCGATCCGCCTGGCCCGGGGGTTCACCGGTCGCGACGCGATCCTGAAGTTCGAGGGGTGCTACCACGGGCACTCGGACGCGCTCCTGGCGAAGGGGGCCGGGTCCGGCGTCGCGACGCTCGGGCTCCCGGGGTCTCCCGGCGTGACGGAGGGCGCGGCCAGGGACACCATCACCGTCCCGTACAACGACCTCGCCGCCGCGCGGGCGGCGTTCGCCCGACATGGCGGCGAGGTCGCCGCCGTGATCGTGGAGCCCGTCGCGGCCAACATGGGCGTCGTGCCACCCGAGCCCGGATTCCTCGAGGGGGTCCGGGAACTCTGCACCGAGGACGGATCGCTCCTGATCTTCGACGAGGTCATCACGGGATTCCGCCTGGCCTACCGGGGAGCGCAGGGCCACTTCTCCGTCGATCCGGACCTCACGGTCCTGGGGAAGGTCATGGGCGGCGGGTTCCCCAGCGCCGCGTTCGGTGGTCGCCGGGACGTCATGGAGCGGCTGGCCCCCGTCGGCCCCGTGTACCAGGCCGGGACGCTCGCCGGGAACCCCGTGGCGGTCGCCGCTGGGAAAGCCGCGCTCGACATGGCCCGGGATCGGAACCCCTACCCGGAGCTGGTCAAGACCGCCGAGGAGCTCGCCGCGGGCCTCGAGGGATCCTTCGACCGTGCCGGCATCGAGGCAACCGTCAACCGGGTCGAGACGATGCTCAGCGTGTTCTTCTCCGGCGGTCCGGTCCGCACCTTCGACCAGGCGAGGGCCGCCGACCACGAACGGTTCGCCCGGTTCTTCCACCACCTGCTGGACCGGGGCGTGTACCTGCCCCCATCCGGCTTCGAGATGTGGACCCTGTCGACGACTCACGGCCCTCAGGAGATCGAGCGAACGCTCGAGGCCGCGTCGTCCTTCCAGGGCTGAGCGGTCAGCCCGACCCGGCTTGCGCTTCCTGGAGCGCGCGATCAGCTTTCGCCGCGAACACGAAGTCGGCCTCGTTCAGCCCGTCGATCTTGTGGGTCCAGATCGTCACCGTGACCCTGCCCCAGGCCAAGGAGATGTCGGGGTGGTGTCCAACCTTCTCCGCCAACTCACCCACCAGGTTCGTGAACTCCAGGGCTTCCCGGAAGTCTTTGAACCGGTATTCCTTCTCCAGGTGATGATCCTCCACCACCCGCCATCCGCCTCCGAGGTCGGCCAGGAAGGCCTCCGCCTCGTCGTGCCCGAGCGGCGGAACGCCGCCCCGGCACGGCACGCATTCCATCGATGCGAGGTCCCTCATGGCACCGATGCTCGGGGTGGCGGCCGGTTCCGTCAAGCGGCAGTCGCCAGCCGTCGTTCCACGATCTGTTCCGCGGCCGCGCCGGTGGAGATCCCCGCCGACCCGGCCGCCTCGAATACCTCGGTCAGGGTGTCGGCGATGCCGAGCAGGCGCTCGTCGCTCTTGGCCTCGTCCTCACCGAGCAGCTCGAGCGAGGCCAGGTGGATGATGCCGCCGGCGTTGATCACGTAGTCCGGCGCGTACAGGATGTCGAGCGGCCCGAACAGCTCCGCATCCCCCGGATCGGCCAGCTGGTTGTTGGCGGCGCCGGCCACGATGCGGCAGCGGAGCTCGGGGATCGTCTTCCGGGACAGGATCCCGCCGGTGGCGTTGGGCGAGAAAACGTCGCAGGCCGTCCCAAGTACGTCCTCGGGGGCCACGACCTCGGCCCCCAGGGCCTCCGCCGCCTCACCGGCCCGACCCCGGTCCAGGTCGGTCAACAGCAACCGGGCACCCGCCTCCCCCAGCTGCCGGGCCAGGCTCCGGCCCACCGAGCCGACTCCCTGGACCAGCACCGTACGGTCATCCAGGTCGGATGAGCCGAACGCGTGCGCGACGCTCGCGCGGATCCCGTAGAACACCCCGGTCGCGGTGGCCGGCGCCGAGGTGCCCGAGCCCCCACGTGCGACGCTGCGGCCGAACACGTAGGGGCACCGTTCACCCACGACGTCCATGTCCCGCTCGGACGTGTTCATGTCGCACGCCGTGACGTACGTCCCGCCGAGCGAGCGAACGAGATCGCCGTACCGAAGGAACAGCTCCCGGCGCCGATCCCCCCGCGGGACCTCCGGCACCGCCAGGACGGCCTTTCCACCGCCGAGCGGAAGCCCAGCCACGGCGTTCTTGGCGGTCATGGCCCCCGAGAGCCGAAGGCCATCGTGGAGTGCCTCTGCGGGCTCCGCGTAGGACTTCAGCCGGGTCCCGCCGCTCGCGGGTCCCAACCTGGTGGAGTGCACGCAGACGAACATCCACGTCGCGAGGTGGCGGTCGAAACGGACGACGACCTCCTCGCCGTCCCACCCCTCGAGCAACGCCTCGAACACGAGGAGCTACTGCGACGTCGTGGTGATGTGGACGGTCTGGCCGCCCTGTTTCTTGGCCCGCTTGGCGGCCCGCTTCTCCTTGATGTTCTTCTGCGGCTGGCGCTTCTGGCTCTTCTCGCGGCCCTTGTCCTTGGCGTGCACGGCCTTCCCTTCGAACGGGGACGCTTCAATTATGCGCTACGTGAGGTCGGTCAGGGCCTCACGGACGTCCTTTCGGATACCGGTGATGAAGGGGACCTCCTCCTTGGTGTACCGGCGGGCCGGCGACTCGCGGAGCGCCCGGATGCACTCCACGATGCGGGCCAGGTCGTCGGCCTCGAAGGCCAAGATCCACTCCCAATCGTTGATGCCGAACGCGCTCGTGGTGTTGGCCAGGACGTCGGGGAAGCGACGGCCCCGCTCGCCGTGCTCGCGGAGCAGGGCCTCTCGCTCCTGCGGCGGTAGCAGATACCACTCCGAGGTCCGGACGAACGGATAGACGTTCAGGAATCGCTTCGGCGGTTCTCCCCGGGCGAAGGCAGGCGAGTGGTTGGGGGTGAACTCGGCCGGCTTCACGACGCCCATGAACATCCAGACAGGTTCGAGCACCCGGCCCGCGGCCGTACGTCGGAACTGCACCACTGCGTCCTGCATCTCGTCGGGGCTCGGCCCGATCAGCCACAGCATGAGGTCCGAGTCGGCTCGGAACCCGACCGTCGAGTAGACGCCCCGGACCGCGATCCGGCCCTCCCACTCCTTGAACAGGTTCTCGATCTCCTGGGCGGCATCGTCGGCGTCCAGGTCTCGGAGCGTGGCCTGCGCCTTGAACACCGGGTAGAGGGCGTACAGGGCGTCGGTCATCTCACGTGCTCCCCTTCGATCGGTTGGAGCAGGCCGGCCAGGTGCAACCGGACCGCCTCCGCAACCTCGTTCCCGCCGCGGACGCAGTCGGCGATCCCGGGCCCACGGTACGCCGGTCCCACCAGGAACGTCCCGGGGGGAAGGCCCCGCTCGATGGCGGCCACCCGATCCAGGTGTCCCACCTCGTACTGCGGCATCGACCGGGGCCACCTGACCAGGCGCCAAGCCATCGGCTCGGCCGGAAGCGGGAGGATCGCCGACAGCTGGCGGGCAACACCGTCCGCGATCGCGTCATCGGGTTGGTCCAGCAGGTCCTCGGCCCCCGAACCGGCCACGAAGCAGCGCGCGACGGCCCGGTCCCCGAATACCGGATCGGGCCACTTCCGGGAGACCAGCGTGCACGCCGTCATGGCCAGTTTCCCCTTCGGAACCACGAATCCCGGGCTGTCCGGCAATCGCTTGCCCGTCCCCTCGGGGTAGACGAGCAAGAGGACGCCCGTGGAGACGTGCGGGATGCCTCGAAGCGCGGCTGCCGCCTCGGGCGCGAGCCGCTCGAGCAGGTCGGCCGAGATGAACGCCGGTGTCGCGAGCACCACCGCGTCCGCGGAGAACCCGGTCTCCCCGGCATGTACCACGTAGCCGGGCCCCTCCCGGTCCACGGCAACCACGTGTGTGTCGCATCGGACCCGGTCGCCGAGGGCCGCCGCCAGGGCATCGGTGAGCCGCCGCATGCCACCGCGGGGCCGAAGGAACATGGGTGGTGGCGGGGCGGCGTTCGCGGCCGCCCGGGCCGTGGCCCGGGCGCCGCGGATCAGGCTCCCCTGCCGGCGCTCCCACTCGGGCAGCTCCGGGAACGTGGCGAGGGCGCTCAGGCGGTCGACGTCGCCGGCGAACAGGCCGCCGAGCAGCGGCGCCACGAGCGAATCGGTTGCTTCGTCGCCGATACGGCGACGAAGCAACTCGCCGAGTGACTCGTCCCCCTCCTCCTTGCGAGGCTTCC
>JBIOUU010000162.1:0-22852 GCA_044867345.1 Actinomycetota bacterium | reverse complement strand
CGTTTCCGAACGGCTCCATGATGGAGGCTGCGTCGGGGTCGATCCCCTCGCCGACGATCCACGCGTTCTGGGCCGGGATGACCACGTACCCGGCGAAGGCGCCGTCGGTGTCCACGCCGAGGATGCGTAGGTTCTCGCAGATGTGGGCCCGGCCGGTGCGGCAGGTCGAGCAATGCCCGCAGGCGATGTGGGTCTCGGCAGCCACGAAGGTCCCCGGCAGGATGTGGTGCACCTCGGGGCCGACGGCGTCGACGTGGCCAGCAAGCTCGTGCCCGAAGGTCATTGGGGTGCGGATCCGGGCGGCCGCCCACTCGTTCCAGTCGTAGATGTGGAGGTCGGTGCCGCACACCGAAGCGGCGTGCACCCGGACGAGGATCTCCCCCTCCCCCGGCTCCGGGACGGGTACCTCGACCAGCTCGGCGCCGGGGCCCGGGCGCACCTTGCGGAGCGCGCGCATCGTTGCGGACATCGTTTCGAGCGTACCCCAGCCCCCACGGATGCAGCCATCCGGGTGGGTCCGCGCCGGTCAGCGTCCGGCCTCGACCGCAGCCTTCCCTGGCGCCAGCTCGTCGAGTCGCTTCGCGATCTCGTCGATCTTCTGCTCCATCCGGTCGTCGCTGTCCTTGGACTCGCCGCTTCCCCGGTGAATGAGCAGCGCGGACAGGACGACGAAGGAGAACAGCTGGAGGAACTCCGACTGCCAGTTCTCGAGCGTCGACTGACCGAACTCGACCACGAAGTCACCCAATGCGACGGGCTCGCCGCGAGTGAGCTGATCGGCGCGAAAGCTGCCCCACTCGGCAACCCCCTGGGCGGCCCAGCTCACGAGGAACAGGCCGCAGAACGCGAGGCTCAGGCCGAAGTTCCTCCAGACCTTTCGAACGTTGCTGCTTCGGCGCTCCTGAACGATGCTCCGGACGAGGCTGCCGATCAGGTAGGCCGTCACTCCGATCAGCACGATCGTCGTCACGAGGATGATCAAAGCCTTTGGCATGGCTCCTCCCTCCTGCCCGGGCCGGGCGCAGTCATCTCGCCGGCGCGCTTCCAATCATCCCCAGGAGCCCCGGGCGCAAACCGGGCCCGGAACGAAGTGGCCCTTCGGTGGCGTCGAAGGGCGGACGATGACTCCCTCTGACATGAGGACCCGTGCCCTGGCCGTTTCGCTCGTCGCGCTCTTCCTGCTCACCGGGGGGTGCGGCCGGCTGACCAGGACCGGGAGCGGAGGCATCGACCATCCGACCGGTCCCGCCGACCTCGTGCTTCGGATGGACGTCGGTGGGGGATTCGTGGCACCGGCGTACGAGCTGCGTCGGATCCCCACCTGGTCCCTGTTCGGCGGCGGTCGGATCATCACCGAGGGACCGCAGATCGAGATCTATCCGGGGCCGGCCCTGCCGAGCGTCCAGATCCAGACGATCACCGAGGATGGCATCCAAGCCATCCTGGAGGCGGCCAGGGCCGCCGGGCTGCTGGGACCGGACCGCACGTATGACCAGGGCTGCGTCGCCGACGCCCCCACCACCACCTTCACCGCCTATGCCGACGGCACCAAGCACGTCGTCAGCGCCTATGCGCTGGGCATGGTCCCCGGATCGTGCCCCGGGGAGGACATCGAGGCCCGGGACAAGCTCGCGACGTTCTCGGCCAAGCTGAGCGACCTCGCCAGCTGGCTGCCCGCGGGCTCCCTCGGCGAGCAGGGTCGGTTCGAGCCCTCCGAGATGCGGGTCTACGTCCAGCCTTCCGCGGGATCCCCCGAGCCGGGATTGCACCAGGCCGCGATCGACTGGCCCCTCTCGGATCCGTTGTCCTCCTTCGGAAAGGCCGACGCCACCTATGGCGACTTCCGCTGTGGCGTGATGGGCGGGGCCGACCTGGCGACGCTCCTGCCCGACGCGGAGCGGGCCAACGAGCTAACCCCGTGGCGAAGCGGCGGGGCCGACTATTCGTTGATCTTCCGCCCCCTGCTCCCCGACGAGCACACCTGCTGACGAGAGGTCCTCGCGTTCGGACAACCCCCACGGTGCAACTTCACCCCCCGGATGGTGGATGACCCTTTGCCGCTCAAGCCCGCGACGGGCGGGCGCCGATAGGTAGTTCTGAGCGGAGAGAAAGGGCCATCTCCTTGTGACGGCCGAACCGAAGGCACCCTCCATCGAATCGCGCTTCGCGTCGCTCGACGCCGTACGCGATCTCTTGGCGCGTCAGGAGCAGCTCCCTCAGAGCGCCATCCAAGCGATCCAGGCCCTCTCGGGCGAGTTGCGTCGGGCGACCGAGGAGCTGGGCGATGCCGACGCGCGCTACCGGGCCGTGGTGGAGCAGATCCCTGCCATCGTCTACACCGACATCGTGGACGACACGATGAGCACCACCTACGTGAGCCCCCAGATCGAGGAGCTGCTCGGGATCTCCCCTGAGGAGTACATCGCCGATCCGGACCTGTGGGCCAAGCGGCTGCATCCCGACGATAGGGAGCAGGCGCTCCAGAGCTACCTTCAGGGACGAAGATCCGGCGAGCCGTTCAGCTTCGAGTACCGCCTCCTGGGCAGGGACGGACGGGTCGTGTGGTTCCGGGATAGCGCGGTGGTGGTGAACGACCGCTCGGGCGCCCCGGCGTTCGTCCACGGCGTGATGTTCGACATCACCGACAAGAAGAACGCGGAGGAACGGGTGGCCTTCCTGGCCTACCACGACAGCCTGACCGGCCTGCCCAACCGGACGATGTTCGAGGAGCTCTTGGAGCTCGGCATGGCCCGGGCCCGCCGTCACGACCTCTCCGTGGCCGTGCTGTGCATCGACGTGGACGACTTCAAGCTGGTCAACGAGAGCCTCGGCTACGAGGCCGGCGACGCGCTCCTCCGGGCGGTCGCCGAGCGCCTCCGGGAGGCCACGCGCGAGACGGACCTCGTGGCCCGCCAGGGTGGGGACGAGTTCCTGTTGCTCCTGGCCGACATCGAGGGGAGCTCGGCCCCGGGGTTCGAGGGCACGGACGGCGCGATCCTGGTGGTCGAATCGGTCGCCGCCCGGGTTCACGAGTCGCTGCGCGCGCCGTTCAACGTCGTCGGCACGGAGCTGTACGTCTCGGTGAGCATCGGCATCAGCATGTTCCCCCACGACGCCGACGACGCCACGGCGCTCCTGAAGAACGCCGACGCCGCCATGTACCAGAGCAGGAAGACGGCCCCCGGCAGCTACCTCCTCCACTGGAGGCAGAGCGAGGAGGCCCTGGGCAAGCTCTCCCTCACGACACGGCTTCGAAAGGCCGTGGAGAACCAGAACTGGCAGCTCCACTACCAGCCGGTGGTCGAGCTGGCGGAGGGGAAGATGGTCGGCGTCGAGGCCCTGATCCGGTGGGCCGACCCCAACGGCGGCCTGGTTCCTCCCGGTGACTTCATCCCCCTGGCCGAGGAGATGGGGCTGATCGAGGCCATCGGTGACTGGGTGGTCGAGGAGTTGAGTCGCCAGGCAGCCGCGTGGCGAGCCGAGGGACTCGAGCTGGAGGTGTCCTTCAACCTGTCCCCCCGGCAGCTGTGGCAGCCCAACCTGACCGAGAAGATCCTGGAGCGGCTGACCGCGGCCAACCTCGACCCCGGGAGCATCATCGTGGAGGTGACGGAGTCGACCGCCATGGCCGACCCGGAGCGGACGCTTCGGATCCTCCGGGACCTGAACGGCAGGGGTCTGCGCCTGGCTCTGGACGACTTCGGGACCGGGTACTCGTCCTTCGCCCGGCTCCGGTACATGCCCGTCGACCTGTTGAAGATCGACCGGCTGTTCATCCGGGACGTCGCCCAGGACGCCCAGGCCGCCGACATGGTTCGGGCCATCATCCAGCTCGCGCAGGGGTTGGGGATGACCCCGCTGGCCGAGGGCATCGAGACCGAGGCCGAGTGGCGGTTCCTGGTGGAGCAGGGGTGCCGCCTGGGTCAGGGCTTCTACTTCTGCCGCCCGGCTCCGGCCCAGGACATCCTGGCCCGGTACCGCCGGTCGGGGTTCTCGCTGATCGAATCGGCAGGCTAGCGGCGCGATCCGCTCAGCGGCGCCGCCGGGCGCGGAGCGAGGAACGCCGCCCGCCCGACGAGCCCGAGAACACCACGCGAGGCGGTGCGACGGTCATGCCCTCCTCCTCGAACTCTCGATGGAGGTCCAAGCGAGCTGCCATCCGGCTGATGTCGCCCTGCTGCTCCGCCGTGACCAGCGTGATGCCGGTGCCTGTCCGCCCGGCCCGGGCCGTGCGCCCCACCCGGTGGACGTAGCCCTTGTCGTCGGCGGGCGGATCGAAGTTGACCACGTGACTGATGCGATCGAGGTCAAGTCCCCGGGCGGCAACGTCCGTGGCGACGAGCACGTCGACGTTCCCGGATTCGAACCGCTGGAGCGACCGTTGCCGAGCCGGCTGGGTCATGTCGCCGTGGAGGGCTTCAGCCCGCACGCCCTTCGCCTTCAGCTTGTGCACGAGGCGGTCGGCCCCCCGCTTGGTTCGGACGAAGACGAGCGTGAGGTCTCGGTCCCTCTCGAGCAGCTCGATGAGCGCCTCAACCTTGCCGTGGGCCGAGACCGGGACGAACCGGTGGTCGACCTCCTCGACGGTCTTGCCCTCAGACTCGATCGCATGCCGTTCCGGATCGCGGGTGTAGGACGCCGAGAGGTGGCCAACTGCCCCGTCCAGGGTCGCCGAGAACAGCATCGTCTGGCGAGCCGTCGGGAGGTCGCGGACGATCCGGTCGACCTGCGGCTGGAAGCCCATGTCGAGCATCCGGTCGGCCTCGTCGAGCACGAGGATCTGTACCTTGTCCAGCTTCACCAGCCGCCGTTCCACCAGGTCGGAAAGACGGCCGGGCGTGGCGATGAGGATGTGGGCCCGGCCGACGCCCTTGCCCTGCTCGCGGATGGAGATGCCACCATAGGCCACGGCAACCCGTACCCCCTTGGCTCTCGCGATGCCGTTGAAATCCTCGGCCACCTGGGCGGCGAGCTCGCGCGTGGGCGTGAGCACGAGGGCCGACGGCGTCGGGCCGGCTGGGTCGACCCGCTCCACCAGCGGGATGGCGAATGCGAGGGTCTTGCCCGAGCCGGTCTGCGATTTGGCCAGGACGTCGCGCCCGGCGATGGCGTCGGGAACCACGAGCGATTGGATGGGGAAGGGCGCCGTGATCCCCAGTGTGGACAGCGCTCGAACGACGACCGGGGACGCGCCCAGGTCGATGAAGGATGGTGCAGTTGTCATGTTCCACTCCTTGTCCCGCGACTCGAGGCCGCGGGTCGGTCCGGGGAGGTTTTGCGACACCCGAGACCGCCACAAGGAGGAACGAGGAAGCGAAACCTCACGGGACGGCGATAGCCGTCCGTTGGCCCAAGGGTACCAGGGATCCCCGCCCGAGCTGGGAGGACGGTACCCTGACGCCGATGCGCGGCCCTACGGGCGATCTGGCCCACCGCCTGGCCGTCGCCAGAGGCGACGAGCCCGCCGACGTCCTGCTGGCGGGAGGGCGCGTGCTGTCGGTGTTCACGGGCGAGCTCCTCGACGCCGACGTCGCTCTGGCCGGCGAGCACGTAGCCGGGGTGGGGGACTACGAGGGCCGCCGAACGGTGGACGCCTCCGGGCTCATCCTGCTCCCCGGATTCGTCGACGGGCACATGCACATCGAGTCCACCAAGCTCCCCCCGGACGAGTTCGCCCGGGCGGCGCTGCCCTGGGGCACGACCACGGCTGTCCTGGATCCCCACGAGATCGCGAACGTGTTCGGGCTCGAGGGTGTTCGAGCGTTGCTCGAAGCGTGTCGCGGCATCCCCCTCGACTTCTTCGTGATGGTGTCGTCGTGCGTGCCGGCGAGCCCATACGAGTCCAGCGGCGCGACGGTGGACGCCGACGACATCGCCCGGTTCCTGGCCGAGGAGCCCAACGCGCTGGGGCTGGCCGAGGTGATGGACTTCCCCGCGGCGGTCGCCGGCGAGGAGCGAATGCTCGCCAAGATCGCGGCCGCGGGTGGGCGGCACATCGATGGCCACGCTCCAGGGCTGTCGGGGCCCGGGCTGAACGCCTACCTGGCCGCCGGCGTGCGGAGCGATCACGAGTGCACGACGCTCGAGGAAGGATTGGAGAAGCGCCGGCTGGGGATGACGATCATGATCCGGGAAGGGTCCGCGGCGCGGAACCTCGAGGCGCTGCTCCCCCTGGTGTTGGAGCACGGCCCCACGAACTGCCTCCTGTGCACGGACGACCGGGAGCCCGATCACCTGCTGGAGGAGGGCCACATCAACGACGTGATCCGGAGGGCGGTGGCCCTGGGCTGCTCGCCCGCCGATGCCGTGACGATGGGAACGCTGAACGCGGCGCGGTACCATCGCCTGTACGAGCACGGGGCCGTCGCGCCCGGGTACGTGGCGGACGTCGTCGCGGTCGAGGACCTCCAACGATTCCGCCCGGTCCGCGTATGGAAGCGGGGTCGCCTGGTCGCCGAGGAGGGCAAGCCCCTCGACGTACCGCGTTCGCCCATGCCTGACTGGATGCGCGGGAGCGTGCGGGTTCCCCACCTGGCCCCCGGGAGCTTCCGGATCGAGGCCAACGGCCGGGTCCGCGTGATCGGGGTCGAGCCGGGCCAGATCGTGACGCGAGCGTTGGTGGAGGATGTGACCGCCGTCGACGGTCAGGCGATGGCGGAACCCGCTCGCGACCTGGCGAAGATCGCGGTGGTCGAGCGGCACAAGGGAACCGGGCGGATCGGGCTGGGATTCGTCCGAGGGTTCGGCTTGAAGCGGGGGGCCCTGGCGTCGACGCACGCCCACGACGCCCACAACGTGGTCGTCGTGGGCGTGGATGACGGCGACATGGCCACCGCCGTGAACCGCCTGGGGGAGACCGGCGGCGGCCAGGTCGCCGTGGCCGGCGGCGCCGTCCTAGGCGAGGTCCCGTGCCCGTTCGGCGGCCTGCTCTCCGACCGGCCGGCCGAGGAAGTGGCCGCGGCCGTTCACGCCATGGGCCAGGTCGCCGAGGAGCTGGGTGTGAGCCTCCCCTCACCGTTCATGGCCATGTCGTTCCTGGCGCTGTCGGTGGTGCCCGAGCTGAAGCTCACCGATCGCGGCCTGGTCGACGTGCACCGCTTCCAGCTGGTGCCGCTCCAGCTTTAGGACGGTTCAGGCGAGGGCGCGGCGGATCGCCGCCGCGATCCTCGGCCCGGAGATGCCCGCCCGGTCCCGGAGCTCCTCGGGCTTCCCCGAGCCCGGCATCTCGGTCACCGCCAGCTTGACCACGCGGCCCGAGAGATCCCCCTCGCCGGCCAGCGCCTGCAGGACGGCGTCGCCGAGGCCGCCGTCGATCCAGTGGTCCTCCACCACCACCACGAGTCCCGTCTCGCGAAGCGCGCGGGCAAGCGTCGCCGCGTCGATCGGCTTCACCGAGTACGCGTCGATGATCCGGACGGCGATGCCCCCGCCCGACAGCTCCTCGGCCGCCTTCAGGGCCTCGTACACGGTCACGCCAGCTCCGACGATCGTCGCCCGGTCGCCGTCGCCCGAGCGAAGGACCTTGCTCCCTCCGACGGGGAACCGCTCTTCCACGTCGTAGAGCTTCGGCGTCCCCTCCCGGGTGGTTCGGATGTACGAGACGCCCGGGAGATCGACCATGGCGGCCGTCAGCTTGGCGGCGGCGTTGCCATCCGCCGGATACAGCACGGTCGAGCCGTGAACTGCCCGCATCATGGCAAAGTCCTCAAGGGCCATCTGCGAGGGGCCGTCCTCACCGATCGACACGCCGGCGTGCGACCCGGAGAGCCGGAGGTTCGCCCGGCTGACCGCAGCCATCCGGATGAAGTCGTAGGCACGAGTCATGAAGGCGCCGAAGGTCGCCGCGAACGGCGTCTTGCCCAGGACCTGGAGGCCGACGGCCGCGCCGACCATGCACTGCTCGGCGATGAACATCTCGAGGAACCGGTCGGGTGCGACCTTCTGGAAGTCCTCCGTGTGCGTCGAGTTGCCCACCTCGCCGTCCAGGACGACCACGCTGGGGTTCGCCGCCATCGCGGCGAGGGTCTCGCCGAACGCCTTCCGCGTGGCCACGGCGTCGTCGTAGCTGGGCAGCTGATAGGTGAAGGGTTTCGGCGATTGCGGGATCCGCAGCTCCGGCTTCGGCGGTGTGATTGTGATGTTCCTCGGCCCGCCGAGCTCGGTGATGGCCTTCTCCGCCTCGTCCTTCGACAGCGCTTTGCCGTGCCAGCCCTCCTTGTTGGCCAGGAAGGAGACGCCGTGGCCCTTCTCGGTCCTGGCCACCACGAGGACGGGCCTCCCGGCTTCCTCGGCCTCCCGGTAGGCGGCGTCGATTGCCGACACATCGTGGCCGTCGACCTGGATGGCGTGCCACCCGAATGCCCTCGCGCGCTCGGCATAGACGTCGCCCTGCCACTCGAGCATGGTCGGGCCGCGCTGCCCCAGCCGGTTCATGTCGAGGATCGCGACCAGATTGCCCGCGCCGTGGAACCACGCGTTCTCCATGGCCTCCCAGACGGATCCCTCGGCCGCCTCGGAGTCGCCCATCAGGACCCACACTCGGGCCGGGCTGTCGTCGATCTTCATCGCCAACGCCATGCCGAGGCCGATGGGGAGGCCCTGGCCGAGCGACCCGGTAGCCACGTCGATCCACGGCATCTCCGGCAACGGCGCGGGGTGGCCCTCGAGCGGGCTGCCGAGCTTTCGGAACGAGAGGAGCTGCTCGACGGTGATGGCGCCCACGGCTTTCAGGACCGAGTACATGAGAGGGGAGGCGTGGCCCTTGGACAGCACGAAGCGGTCGTTGGCCGGGTTCTTCGGATCGGACACGTCATATCGGAGGTGGTCGGCGTAGAGGACGGCCAGCAAGTGCGCCGCCGACATCGACGAGGTCGGATGGCCCGACCCGGCCTCGGTGGACGCGCGGATACTGTCCACCGCGAGCTGTGCCGCGAGCTCGTTCCACTCCTGGACCTTGTCCATCCCGCCCTCCTGTTCCAACCCCTTCGTTCGACGCATCGACCTCGACGACCCAGCTTATCGAGCGCGCGCGAGTAGGTTTGCCCGTGACCTCCCTCGTCGAGCCCCCGATCGCACCGATGGAGATATTCGAGCTCTTGGGATGTCGCCATTACCGCCTCGGGCAGGGAAGATTGCTCCATGCGCCTGCCGGTCATGCCGCCCGTCGCCCCCATGCTCGCCAAGCCCATCGAGCACATCCCGACCGGCCCGTTCAGCTTCGAGCCGAAGTGGGACGGCTTCCGCTCGATCGTCTTCCGTGACGGAGAGGAGGTCGAGATCGGCAGCCGCAACGAGCGCCCGATGACCCGGTACTTCCCGGAGGTCGTCGATGCGATCAAGGCGAACCTCCCGGAGCGGTGCGTCGTGGACGGCGAGGTCGTCGTCCCCGATCCGGCGGGTCGGCGTCTGGAGTTCGAGACACTGCAGCAGCGGATCCACCCGGCCGACAGCCGGGTCAGGCTGCTCGCCGAGCGAACCCCCGCGCATTTCGTGGCGTTCGACCTGCTGGCCCTGGGTGACCGCGACTACACCAAGGAACCGTTCGCAGGGCGGCGTCGCACTCTGGAGGAAGCCCTCGCCGGCGCCGCTTCCCCGATCCACGTCACGCCCGCGACCACCGACAGAGACGTAGCCGACCGGTGGTTCCGCACGTTCGAAGGTGCCGGGCTCGACGGCTTGATCGCCAAGCCGCTCGACGGGACGTACCAGCCGGGCAAGCGGGTCATGTTCAAGATCAAGCACGTTCGGACCGCTGATTGCGTGGTCGCCGGCTACCGCGTGTACCGGAACGAGAAACAGGCGATCGGGTCGCTGCTCCTCGGCCTCTACGACGAGCGTGGCGAGCTTGCCAACGTTGGCGTCGTCGGCGCGTTCCCCATGGAACAGCGCCGGAGGCTATTCGAGGAGCTTCAGCCGCTCGTAACGACCTTCGATCAGCATCCCTGGGACTGGGCCAAGCTCGAGGCCGGCGCACGAACCCCCCGGAGCGCCGAGACCAGCCGCTGGAGCGCCGGAAAGGACCTCTCGTTCGTGCCGCTGCGACCCGAACGCGTCATCGAGGTGCGGTACGACCACATGGAAGGGCCCCGCTTCAGGCACACCACTCAGTTCGTCCGCTGGCGCACCGACCGCGACCCACGGTCCTGCACCTTCGCGCAGCTCCAGGAGCCGGTCCGCTTCGACCTCGTGGACATCCTGAGCTCGTGACGCCCCGCCGGGCCGGGGCTGTCTCCTGCCCCTGCTACCCTGTGCGCCATGGCCGAGTTCAAGGAAGTTCGGGTCGAGCACCTGTACGTGAAGGTCCCGAACACCGACAAGCTGCGCAAGACAGCCTCCGGCCGGCACCGCTTCCTGTTGGCGACCGGATGGCGCGAGCTGGAACGGAAGCTTGAGTTCGACCACGTGACCGTCCGCTACGAGCGGACGGGCCACACGCCGCTCAAGTCCCGCCTGCCCAAGGTTGAGGCCGAGGTTCCACGGATGGACCGTCGTCCCCGCGGCCAGTTCGGCGGGGGCGGCCGGGGCTTCGGCGGACGCGGTGGGGGGCGCGGGGGACCTCGGGGAGGCGCCGGCGGACCCGGTGGACGAGGTGGCCCGGGCGCCGGGCGTGGAGGCGGAGGCCGCGGCGCTCAGACGCAGGCGGGCCCGCAGCCCGGAGGTTCGCCCACACAAGCAGCCACGCAGCCCGGAGGTTCGCCCACACAAGCAGCCCCACAGACAAGCGGCGAACCGCCCCAGACGCAGCCGGCTGCTCCGCCACCCGAGACCGCCCAGAAGTAACCTCAGGCCGAAGATCCTTCGGCCATTCCTGTTCGAAGCCGAACAGAACCCCTCTACGATAGGATGCGATATCGTTCCGTTCGTCGCTTCAGGTTTCATCTGGGGCGGCCGAGTAGGGATGAAGGGAGGTCGGGTGAGCGACGAGCGCGCCGTTCGCGGCAAGGTGGAGCGGCCCAGGCACGAGTCGGGCAGAGCGCATGCCGCAGAGCAGCCGTTCCCGTATCCGCTGACGCGGGAGTTCGTCGAACCCGACTGGACACGCTTCCCCGCCTACGCCGCCGTCACCGCGGATGAGTGGGAAAGCGCCCAGTGGCAGCGCGCCCACACCGTCAAGAACCTAGCGGAGCTGAAGCGGGCACTCGGCGATCATCTCGACGACGAGCTGTACGCCGACATCGAGCGGGACCAGCAGGAGCGAGCCACGATGTCGATGCTGATCCCGCCCCAGATGATCAACACGATGGACCAGCTCGACCTGCGGAACGATCCCGTGCGTACGTACATGGCGCCCACGTATTCCGACCGGCATCCGGAGTGGACCTCCCACCCCATGGCCGCTCGCGACAGCCTGCACGAGGCCGACATGTGGGCGGTGGAAGGGCTCACCCATCGCTACCCCACGAAGGTGCTTGCCGAGATGATCTCGACGTGCCCGCAGTACTGCGGTCATTGCACCCGGATGGACCTCGTCGGTAACGACACGGCGCAGATCCTGAAGTACAAGTTCGAGGCGAAGCAGCAGGAACGATGGGACGCCATGCTCGAGTACGTGCGGCGAACCCCGTCCGTGCGGGACGTGGTGGTCTCTGGTGGGGACGTGGCGAACATCCCGGTCAAGCGCCTCGAGGAGTTCGTCCTGGGCCTGCTCGATATCCCGAGCATCCGCGACATCCGGCTGGCCACGAAGGGACTTATGGGCCTGCCCCAGCACTTCCTCCAGGACGACGTGTTGAAAGGCTACGAGGTGATGGCCACGCGAGCGCGCCAACGCGGCGTGGACATCGCCATCCACACCCACATCAACGCGGCCCAGCAGGTGACGCCGCTCGTGGCCAGGGCCGTGAGCAAGCTCCTGGACATGGGGTACCGCGACGTCCGGAACCAGGGTGTCCTGCTCCGAGGGGTGAACACCACACGGCAGGCGCTCCTCGAGCTCTGTTTCACGCTCCTGGACCACGGCAAGGTCATGCCCTACTACTTCTACATGTGCGACATGATCCCCAACTCCGAGCACTGGCGAACCTCACTGGCGGAGGCCCAGGACCTCCAGTACGCGCTCCTCGGCTATCTGCCGGGATTCGCCACCCCGCGCGTCGTGTGCGACGTGCCGTTCGTGGGCAAGCGGTGGGTCCACATGGCGAAGAACTACGACCGGACCCGTGGGATCTCCTACTGGACGAAGAACTACCGCACGGGGATCGAGTTCGACGATCCCGACGCGCTCTCGCGCGAGTACCCGTACTACGACCCCATCTACACCCTGCCCGAAGAGGGGCAGGAGTACTGGCGCGAGTACATCCGCAAGGGTCGGCGCGAGCTCCAGCCGGTCTGACCCGGGCTCAGGCCTCCGTGACCTGGTTGAACAGGTCGAAGTACTGCTGGAACTCCTCCTCCGACAGGGCCTTGTACTCGTAGAGGTTCGCCTCCGACGGGTCGTCCGGCGGGAACAGCAGCGGACTCTGGGACAGGGTCTCGTAGTAGCGCCGGGTCCCGCCCTTCGAGTCCCGGGCTTTCTGCGCCATGAGCTCCTGCACACCCTTGACCGGCGTCATGTACAGGACCCAATCGGTGACCTGCACCGCGATCTCGGGCCGATAGAACCAGTCCAGGAACAGGTGGGCATCGGTCGGGTGTTCGGCCAGCTGCGGGATCTCCATGGGCGTCACCCAGATGACCCCGCCCTCCTCGGGCACGACGAACTCGAGGTCCGGCGCCCCGCCGAGGTACTTGTAATAGAAGACGTCACCGGACCAGGCCATCGTGGCCCACGTGTCTCCGGCCACCATCGCGTCGGTGTAATCCTGCCCGTAGTACTTTCGCACGACCCCAGAGTCGCGCTGCTCGATGAGCTTCTGGTGCGCCCGGGTGGCGTCGTCGATCGTCGCCTTCTGCGGATCCACCCCCAGCATCAGCAGGGTCAGGGTCATCGTGTCCACCATCTCGGTGAGCATGCCGACGTGGCCGGCCAGGCGCTCGTCCCACAGGTCGGCGAACCGTTTCAGCTCGAAGCCGGTGAGCTTGGGGTTGTAGGCGATGCCGGTGATACCGCCCTGCCACGGCACGCTGTGCGCGTTGCCCGGGTCGTAAATGGGGTCCTTGAACGCCGGCAGGAGATTGGCCTCCACGTTCGGCAGCCGGTCGTGGTCGAGCTCCTCCACCCACCCGCCCCGGTTCATCCGCGTGACCACCCAGTCGGAGAGGGTGATGAGGTCCCACCCGGTGGGCTGGTTGGCCTGGAACAGCGGAACGAGCTTGGCGAAGAAGTCCTGGTTGTCGTTGATGATCTCTCGGTACGTCACGTCGATGTCGTACTTGGATTGAAAGGCCTCGAGCGTGGGCCGATGGCCGCCCTTCGCTCGGTCGATGTACAGCGGCCACTGGGCCACCGTGAGCCGGTGGGCGAGGGGCGGGAGCGTGCTGGGGGCGGCGGCCGGGGTCTGCTTGCCGGCGCACGCCGCGAGGAACGCGGCTGCGGCCACGCCCATCCCTCCCCGCCCGGCGCCTCGAAGCAGCTGCCGGCGAGAGATGGATCGATCCATCCACTTCGTCGAGCGGTCGGTCACCTCTGCCCCCTCAGATCCGGAGCCACACCATCGGCGTATCCTGCCACAGCGTCGCGGACAAGCGGGACGGGGGTCGTCAAGACACCGCCGGGAGCTCGAACACCAACCATCCCTCCACCGAGGCGGCCGGCGCCGATGCGAACGGCGAGCCGGCCGGGGGCGGCGTCGGAAGCACGACGAAGAGCCGCTCGCTCGGCGGAACGGACCCACGGAGGGACGCGAGCGACGTTGCATCCGTGCCCGCCAGGCCTCGGCCCACGCATCCCGATGCGTACGCGACCTGAGGGAAGCCTGCCGAGCTGGCGACCACGCAGGGCCGGCCGGCCGCGAGCCGGCGCACCTCGCCTCCGACGGCGGCGACCTTCTCGCGGGCGGCAGCCGCGTTGGTCCCGATCGCGCGAGCCGTCCCCACCTGCCACACGGTCATTGCGGCCAGGACGGCCACGGCCGCGGCGCCAGCGATCCGACGGGCGGCACCCCCGGAAAGGAGCGAGATCAGGCCGACGGCCGCCGGGAGCGAGAGCAGGGCGTAGGCAGGGAGCAGGAACCGGGGCGCGAGGCCCGATACGAGCACCAGGTACTCGGCGGCCAGGGCCGACCCTGCCAGGACGGCGCATACCATCGCGCCTCGCCGGCGAGAGGAGCGCGTTCGCGCCACGCCGGCGACGGCGAGGGCCGCCGTCGTCCCCCACCACAGGGCTCCGGCGAGTGGCACCCGGGCATGCGCCTCCGGGCCGATGGTCGGCCCGTTCGTGAGGGCGAGGTTCTGGAGCATCCGCTCCCCGATCCCGAGCGTGGTCAGATGGCCGAGGGCGGCGGCCTCACGCATCGCCCTCGCCGGACCCCCGAAGCGCACGGACATCTCCACGAGCCAGGGAGCCCATCCGAGGGCCAGCCCCGCACCCAGCCACACCAGTGCGCGGCTCGAAGACCAGCGGAACAGCAGGACGTACAGCGCAAGCGCGCCGCTGAGCACCAGGGCATCCGCCGGCCGAACCAACGACATCAGGCCGACCAGCGCCGCGACTGCCACCGCGCCCCATCGAGCGCCGTCCTCCAGCCGGCGGACCAGCGCTCCGGCGGCCGCCACCGCCAGGATGGCGGCCCACAGGTTCGGCATGATCTCCGAGCCGTAGAAGAGCCCCAGCCAGGTGAACCCGAAGAGGAATGCCGCGACCGGCGCGCCCAAGCCGAGCGCCGGGACCCATAGCAGGAAGCTCGCGGCAAGGGCGACCGACGACAGGGCGGCCAGGAACATCCGGACCGCCGCGACGGACCCTCCGGCCATCGTGATGGGCGCGACCAGAAGCGAGATGCCACGCGCGCGCGAGGGGGCGAACGCGATCGCGTGGACGCCCGGCGTCACCTGGGACAGGTAGACGGCCTCATCCCACGACGGTGCCCGGTCGGAAGAGAACAGCAGGAGCTGAGCAACCAGATACGACGCACCCACAACCAGCAGCAGGCGCCGGGCCATCCGCGCGTCCGGGGATCCAGTGCGGCCGGCCATCCGCGCCATCATGCCCGACCGGGTGGGGCGGGGAGCCGAACCTTGCTCTGCCTTCGGTCGAATGACAGCCGAATCCCGTGGGATCCCTCCGCCGTTTCGCGCTGATGGCCGCCCTCGCCGTCGTAGCCGGGGCCTGCGCGGCCGTGGCCGAGGGCCACCTCCAAGGCCGAGGGGCGTCGGGCGGCATCCACACGATCCGGCACGTGATCGTGATCATGCAGGAGAACCGGTCGTTCGACTCGTACTTCGGGACCTATCCCGGCGCCGACGGGATCCCCATGCACAACGGACGGCCCACCGTGTGCGCCCCAGACCCGCAGGTCGGCGGATGCGTCTCACCGTTCCACGATCCATCCCTCATCAACGAAGGCGGTCCCCACGGCTACCCGGACGCCATGGCGGACATCGACGGCGGTCGGATGGACGGGTTCGTGGCCAGCGCGCTGGAGGGGCGCCACGGCTTCTGCGGGCAGAATCCCTTCAGCCCGGACTGCACGCAATTCGTGAGGCGGAAGGGGCAGCCCGACGGCATGGGATGGCACGACGCCCGCGAGATCCCGAACTACTGGGCATACGCCCAGCACTTCGTCTTGCAGGACCACATGTTCGAGCAGGTCGAGTCCTGGAGCCTCCCCGCCCATCTGGCCATGGTCTCCGGTTGGTCGGCGTCGTGTCCCGTCCCCGACGAGGTCCAGCTGTGCCGGACGGACCTGTACGCGAAGCCGTACAAGAAGAAGGAGCCGGCCAACGACCCGACGCCCTACCAATGGACGGATATCACCTACCTGCTCCACCAGGCCGGCGTGAGCTGGTCCTACTACGTGGCGCCCGGGACCCAGCCCGACTGCGAGGACGATGCCATGTTCTGCGCCCCCGAGCGGCAAGGGGTTGGCACCCCGGAGATCTGGAACCCCCTGCCGGAGTTCCAGACCGTGCAGCAGGACGGCCAGCTCGGCAACATCCAGCTGGTCCGCGAGTTCCTGGCCGCAGCGCAGACCGGCAATCTGCCGGCGGTCTCATGGATCGTTCCGAACGGCATGGTGAGCGAGCACCCGCCCGCGTCGATCGGCGAAGGCCAGGCCTGGGTCACCAGGCTGGTGAACGCCGTGATGGAAGGACCTGACTGGACGAGCAGCGCGATCTTCCTCTCGTGGGACGACTGGGGCGGGTTCTACGACCACGTGGTCCCGCCGGTGGTGGACGGATCGGGCTACGGCCTTCGCGTGCCGAGCCTGGTCATCAGCCCGTACGCACGTCCGGGGTTCATCGACCACCAGACCCTGTCGTTCGATGCGTACCTGAAGTTCATCGAGGACGACTTCCTGAACGGCGCACGCCTGGACCCGGCCACCGACGGCCGGCCAGATCCCCGCCCCGACGTGCGCGAGGTCGCTCCCGTCCTTGGCGACCTCCAGGCCGAGTTCGACTTCTCGCAACCGCCACTCGCCCCACTCGTCCTTCCTCGCTACCCGGCCCCGGGGCCGTCCTCCATGAAGGAGCGCGGACAAGCCGGATCATGAGATAGGTTCCCCGGATGCGAGGCGACTCGCGTCGACCGGGCAGAGGGCGTTCGTCCGCCCGCGTGCTCTCCGCGACCCTGTTGCTCGTGGCGATGGCATGTTCCGGCGGCCTGCCGGACTGGAACCCCTTGCCCCCCAGCGATCTCGGGACGCGCCCCCCGCGTATCGACGCGGCTTCGTTCACCACGCGCTGGCCCATCAAGCATGTCGTGTTCATCATCAAGGAGAACCGGACGTTCGATAACCTCTTCGGCCGGTTCCCCGGCGCCGATGGCGCGACCACGGGGATGGACCAGGGTACGACACGTCCGCTGACGCCGGGCCCAGACCGGATTCCCGTCGACATCGTCCACTGCTACCAGTGCGCGCTGCAGGCCTGGAACGCGGGGAAGATGGACGGCTTCGCCTCGGTGAGCGCACCGGCGGACCGCTACGCGTACACGCAATACGGTCCGAAGGACCTGCCAGCCTACTGGCACTGGGCGAAGCGGTTCGTCCTGGGGGACAACTTCTTCGCCTCGGCTCAAGGCCCGTCGTTCCCGAACCACCTGTACACGATCGCCGCGCAATCCGGCGGGGCGCACGACAACCCCATCCAGGACCTCGAGCGGCTCCGAGAGCGGCATCGGATCACCGGCCTGTTCAAGGCGTGGGGGTGCGACTCGGTCGAGCAAGCCTACGTCCCGGTGGAGGACCGCGAGGGCAAGGAGGTGAAGGTGCCGCCGTGCTTCGACTTCCTGACCGAGGGCGACCTCCTGCTCCGGGCGGGGATCCCGTGGGCCTACTACTCGGCAACGAACATGCAGAACGGCTACCTGTGGTCCGCGTACGACGCCGTGCGCCACATCCGCCAGGACATGCAGTTGTGGCAGTCGCACGTGTTCCCGGTGGATGGGTTGGTGCAGGACGTCCGGGACGACCGCCTCCCTCCGGTCACCTGGGTCACGCCGCGCTTCGAGCTCTCCGAGCACCCCGAGTACAGCTTCTGCTGGGGCCAGAATTGGACCATCCGGATCGTGAACGCCATCATGGCCAGCCCGATGTGGAGGGATACGGCTATCTTCATCACCTGGGACGACTACGGTGGGTTCTACGACCACGTCCCGCCTCCCCAAGTGGACCGGTTCGGCCTCGGGATCCGGGTCCCGCTGTTGCTCATCTCGCCGTACGCGAAGGCCGGCTACGTCGACCACACCGTCGGCGAGTTCTCCTCGGTGCTTCGGTTCATCGAGGACAACTGGGGCCTCTCGCAGCTCACGCACCGGGACCGGGACGCCCGTAACCTGTCCGAGGCCTTCGACTTCTCGCAGAAACCCCGGAAGCCCGACCCCCAGCCGATGCGAAGCGACTGCCCCGGCCCGCAGTTCCCGAGCGATCCGGCCCCCTCAGTCCAGGGGTGAGCCGATCGTGCGGGCGAATGGCCAGCTCGGGGCGAGCTGGGCAAACGTCGTGCCATACGGACAGTCCTGTCGGAGCGGAAGCACCAGCTTCTCGAACCTCGGGTGATCGAAGTCGAACGCGCCCGAGAGCGGGTCGGCGTTCGCGTCCCGCTCAGTCATGGGATCCAGCCCGAACACCAGCTCGATGAATCGCAGGACGCTCGAGAACTCGTAGACGGTCGGGTCGACGGCGCCACCGTTCGGGTTGTCTCCCGCCACCGTGAACGGCGAGATGATCAGCGCCGGCGTTCGTGGCCCCAGGCCCAGGTGGTCGATGTGTGGAGGGGCGATCGGATCGAAGAACCCGCCGAAATCGTCCCACACCACCACGATGACCGTGGACCGCCAGAACTCGCTCTTCATGATGCCGTTGACCAGGTTCACGGTCCAGTTCTCGCCGGCACACACGCTCTTTCCCAGGCCGGGATGCTCGTTGTAGGACTCGGGCGGGATGACCCACGACACGGCGGGCAGGTGACCCCGTCGCACGTCGGAGGCGAAGTCTCCGGGTGGCCGGACATGCCGCCACATCGAGCCGAATCGGACGTGGCGGATCATCTGGAGCGCGTTCATCCAGGCGTTCTCTTCCGCGTAGTACTTCCAGGAGATGCCCTTGGCCTGGAGCTGGTCGGGAAGGACCGGGATGTCGAAGCAGAGCCGGATCCGGTCCCAGTACCGGGCCAGCGCGTACGTGTTGTCGCCGTTCGCGTCGATCCGATCCTCCAGGTCCCTGATGTTGGCGATGTCCCCCGGCGAGAGCCTGGGCCGGAAGCGGGCCGCGTACTCTGTGGGGTCGTCGCAGTAGCTGCCGGCGTGATCCGTGGAGCTCTTGTTGTCCACGATCCCATTGGCTTGCGCCGCAACCGTATACAGGTGTTCCGGGAGCGTTGGACCGTACATCGACGTGAAGAAGTGGTCGGCGAGGATGAACCGGTCGGCATAGGCCCAGTAGTTCGGGATCCCCTTGCGCGTGAAATAGGTGTAGCCGGAGAGGTCGTGGCCGAACAGCGTGCCCCGTTCGGCGTCCATGCGGATCGGCCCGTTCATCCAGTTGAACCCGTTCATCTTGCCGCCGTTGATGGCGGTGAGAGCGCACCGGAAACAATGCGTGAGGTCGTGCGCCTGGACGTCCCGGGACCTGCGCAGCTCGACGGTCGTGCCGTCCTGGCACCCGTTCTCGGAGCAGCGGATCGTGCCGCCTTTCGTCGCCCCGGCCGCGCCTGGATACGTGGCGAAGTAGTTGTTGAACGTCCGGTTCTCCTTGACCACGAAGACCACGTGCTCCACGGGTATGGAGCCGGGTTCGATGGTGTGGCTCGGCTGCGAGGGACCCGATGTCGAAGGGCTTCCGTTCGCGCTGCCCGATCCTTCACCCCGGCGGCCGGCCCAGGCCAGCCCGGCGATGAGGAGTGCGACGACGAGGAGGAACGAGAGATAGGCGCGCCTTCGTTCGAACCATCGCCCGAAGGGCCCGGATCGGGACGGAGGCAGATCGGGACCGGGCGTCTCCTGCACCGATGCAACGCTAGCAGCAACCCCCGAGATGGGCGGCGCCAGCTAAGACCAGCTCAGCCTCCGCGAAGGGCGGCGAGCCGAGCCGAGAGCCGGGCCCGCACGGCGGCATAGGCGGGATCGGTCGCCCGGTTCTGAAGTTCGTACGGGTCGGCGGCCCCGATGACACCGGCCAGGTCGTACAGTTCCGTCTCTCCCGTCGCAAGCTCAACGTAGGCGAAGTCCTCGGTCCGCACCTCCCACCAGGGAGGCACCTTCCGGTCGCCGACGTATTCGGTCAGCAGGGCCGTTCGCCACGGCGCCGAGGGCAGCCCCCGGAGCAGCGGAACCAGGCTCATCCCGTCCACGGGCGAGGGGGGCTCGATGCCAGCGAGCTCGGCGAACGTCGGGGCCAGGTCGACGTTGGAGACGAGGCGCGGTTCCACGTGAGACGAGGCGCCCGGGTAGCGAACGAGGAACGGCGTGCGGATGCACTCCTCGTAGGGACACGTCTTGCCCACCCACCGGTGCTCACCGAACGAGAAACCGTTGTCGGTCATGAAGACGACGACGGTGTTCTCCAGGGCGCCGCGGACCTGGAGCGCACGGATCACCGCGACCACCAAATCGTCCACCGAGAGGAGCGTCTCGAAGGACCGGCGGTGGGCCGCGCGGAGCTGCGCGCGGCGCTCCGCGTCCATCGGGGGCAGCGCCTGTACCCACGCCGGCTTGTCGGACACGTCCTCCTCACTCAGGCTCGGGGGGTCGGCGATCGGGAACCCGGCCAACGCCCCGGCGTCCCGGGGCGCCTCCGTCCACGGACGGTGCGGCGCCGTAGGGGCCACCTCCAGGAAGAACGGACGTCCCGGGGGAGCCGAGCGGATGAACGAGGCCGCGGCGGCGGCATAGACGTCCGTCGAGTAGTTGTCCGGGCCGTCGCCTCGGTAGTCCGGGAACCCCTGGTCGATGAGGACGTACCGGTAGTACGCCGTCGACTGGTCCCCCTGCCGCTTCACCAGCCACCGATCCCACCCCGCCGGGACGTACGAGCTCGGGCGGAACGGATAGCCGTTCACGTACTTGCCGATCAGGCCCGTGTGGTACCCGGCGGAATGCAGCCAGGTGGCGATGGTCGAGGACTCGTCGAGGTGCTCGCCGTCGTAGTTGGTCCTGACCCCGGTGTGGTGCGAGTACCTCCCGGTGAGGATCGAGGCCCTGGACGGGCAGCACAGCGGGGTGTTCAGGAAGGCGTTCGAGAACGTGATCCAGTGATCCGCCGGGTCCCGCATCATCGATTGCAGCTGCGGCATGACGGCCGGCTCGTGCGGGAGCGAGTCGGTCGACTGGTCGTCGGTGAGGATCAGGAGGATGTTGGGGCGCCGGTCCGGAGGTGGCGGGGAGGAGGGCACGAACGCCGCAACGAGCAGGACAACCAACGCGAGGGCCGCCGCCCCCACGGTCCTGCGCGGCGGGCGCCGGACCATCTACCGGGGCTTCCGAAGCTTCCAGATGTTCTCGCCGGGCCACCGGCGGGCCCACCCGATCTCGGCGTAGTCCAGGTAGGTGGACCGGGCGTTCGCGGCGGGCCGCGGCTCGATCAGGTCCTCGAGCTCCAAGCCGGTCGCGCGGAACAGGCGGATCCACTCGCCGTACGGCAGCATGAAATTGACCGATTCATCGTCTTCCCACTTGTGCATCCCGAAGTAGTCGAGGTGGAGGCTGTCGTCCACCGTCTCCTTCTCGTCGTTCCAGCACACGAAGTGGATGGGGCTCTCCATGTTGAACGCGAACAGCCCGCCGGGTCGGAGCAGCCGGGCGGCCTCGGGGATCGAGCGATACGGGTCGGCAAAGGTCGTCGCGCCGTGATCGCAGAACACGACGTCGAAGCTCTCGTCGGCGAACGGGGTCCGCTCGGCGTCGGCATTGACGAGCGGGAACGACACGCCCGCCCGGGCCATCAGCTCCTTCGCGTGCTTGAGCTGCCGGCTCGAGAGATCCATGCCCACCGGATGGGCGCCCATGCGGGCCAGGGTGATGGACCACTGGGCGGCCCCACATCCGAACTCCAATAGCCGCTTGCCCTCCACGTCGCCCAGGACGTTCAGCTTTGACTCCGGGGTTCCCCAGGTCCCCCACATGGGCCGGTCCCACCGGTTCAGCTGAGAGGCATGCTCGCGCTGGTACTCGTCGCTCGTCCGGTCCCAGTCCCGCCGGTTCTTGCGAACGTGGCGCTGGGTGCCGCTCATGGCCGGTCCATCCAGCCTGCATCCCGGCCGTGCTCGGCCGCCACGAGCCCGGCGGCGATCGAAAGCGCGATCTCCTCCGGCCGCCGACCGCCAAGGTCCAGGCCGACCGGAGAGCGGATCCTGGCCACATCCTCGTCGGTGAAGCCCATGGCTCGGAGGTCGTCGAGGTATGGGGCCACGTGGCGGCGACTGCCCATGACGCCGATGAATCGGGCCGGAGAACGAAGGGCGGCGCCCAGCATCGCCGCGACGTCCGGAGCGTCGTGGTCGGTGAAGACGATGTCGGTCCGTTCGTCGAGCAAGCCGTCGAGCGACGATGCCGAGCCGCCGGGCGCAGCCGCGTCCTCGGCGGTGACCCGCTCCCGCGTCGCCTCGACGAGGATCGTCCGGTAACCGATCGGCGCCGCGAACCTCCGCAGCGCTCGTGCCACATCGGTCGCCGAGACCACCACCAAGCGCTTCGGCGGGAGGTGGGGCTCGAAGAACACCTCGACGTCGCCGAGGTCATGATGGAGCGTCCGGGTCTGCGGTTCGCCCAACGCGACGACGTCGGCCGCATCGGCGATCGCCTGCTCGTCGAACTCCGCGCAGCCGAGCGTCCCGCTCACGGGACCACCGGGCACGATCGCCATCCGGTTGCCGACCCGGCACGGAGGCGAGCCGATGACCTTCACCGCCCGGGCCTCGACCCAGGGCCGATCGCCGTCCTCGCCCGGTTTGGCCTCGGCCTGTGCGTGGCCGGTGGGATGCGCGCCGGTGGCCCCCGAGAGGAGCTCGAGCGCGTGCGGCAGCACGGGCAGGACGGCCTCCAGGCTCTCGCGGACGCCGGCCGGGCTGCCCGGGAGGTTCAGGATCAGCGTGCCGCCCCGGCTCCCGGCGACGGCCCGCGACAGCGCGGCCATCGGCGTCTTCTCCAGGCCTGCCTTTCGCATCAGCTCCGCCAGGCCGGGGGCCTCGCGGTCGATCACGGCCCTGGTGGCCTCGGGCGTTACGTCGCGGGGCCCGAAGCCGGTCCCGCCGGTCGTGACGACAAGGCGGAGGTCCTGGTCCGCCAGGGACACCAGGCGAGCCTCGATCGCCGGGC
>JBIOUU010000161.1:0-20949 GCA_044867345.1 Actinomycetota bacterium | reverse complement strand
ACGCGCTCACGTGCTTCAGCCGGGCCATCTCCTCCCAGCTCATCACGCCGGGGTTCAGATGCGGCAACAGTCCGGTGTCCTCGATGACCCGGATCGCCGCCGCCCGGACGTAGTCGAGCGTGGAGTGGTACCCCCGCTCGGCCAGCCACTTCCGCGCCACCGGGTAGCGTTCCTCCGGCCGGTCGCCCAGGGTGAACAGCGCCTCCTTGCAGCCCAGCGCCCGGCCGGCCTCGGCGATGGCCACCACCTCCTCGAGCGAGAGGAACGGCTGCTCCAGCTTCGCGGGCGGCTTGGCGAAGGTGCAGTAGTGGCAGTGATCCCGGCAGAGCATCGTGAGCGGGATGAACACCTTGCGCGAGTACGTGATGGTGGACCCGTGGCCGAGCTCGCGCAGCCCCGACGCCACCAGCATCAGCCGGTCCAGGTCTGGTCCCCTCGCCGCGACCAGCCCCTCGGCTTCGTCAACCGACAGGGCCTTGCCGGCTTCCGCCCGTGACAAAGCCCGGCGGGTGAGCGCTCGGGGCGGGAGGGACGAAGGGTCGGACCGGCTCCGCTGGGAGGTCGCCTCCGCCATCGCGAGCGAGCCTACTACGCTATCCGCGATGCGAGTGACGGCACTGGCGGGAGGGATCGGCGCGGGGAAGTTCCTGCGGGGACTCGTCCGCGTCGTCCGGCCCGAGGACGTCACCGTCGTCGTCAACACCGGGGACGACGTCGAGATGCATGGCCTCCACGTGTCGCCGGATCTCGACTCGGTGACCTACTGGCTGGCAGGGGCCATGGACCGCGAGCGCGGATGGGGTCGTCGCGACGAGACGTTCCGGTCGACCGAGGAGCTCGGTCGGTTCGATCCCGCCCAGGCCTGGTTCAACCTGGGCGACCTCGACCTGGCCACCCACCTGTACCGGACGAACCTGCTTCGGGCCGGCTCAACATTGTCGGATGCCTCGGCGCTCGTTTCCCGCCGGTTCGGCGTTGGCTCCCGCATCATGCCGATGAGCGACGACCCGGTGGCCACGCGCGTGACGGTGGTGGCGGACGGGGAACAGCTGGACCTTCACTTCCAGGAGTACTGGGTGAAGCGCCGGGCCCGGGACGAGGTCAAGGCGATCCGGTACCAAGGCGTCGAGGGCGCGCGCCCCGCGCCGGGGGTGCTCGAGTCCATCGAGGCCGCCGACGTCGTGGTGCTCTGCCCGTCGAACCCCATCGCTTCGCTCCGACCCATCCTGTCCGTGCCGGGGATCGGGAAGGCGGTGGCCGACCGTCGCGACGCCGTGGTCGGCATCTCGCCGATCGTCGGCGGCGCGCCCCTCGCCGGCATGGCCGACAGGCTGATGCCGGTGGCCGGGTACGCGGTGACGGCGCTCGGCGCTGCGGAGTGCTATCGGGGGCTGCTCGGAGGGTGGTTGGTGGATCACGCCGACCTCGACCTTGCGCCCAGGATCGAACGCGAGCTCGGCGTTCGGGTCGCGGTCACCGACACGGTCATGGCCGACGACCCGAAGGCGGAGAATGTGGCCCGCGTGGCCCTTGACCTGGTGCTGTGAGAGTGAGCATCGAGATCATCCCGGTCGAGGGCCTGCCGGAGGTCAGCCCCGGCGATGACGTCGCCGCGATCCTCGCCCCGAAATTCGCGGAGCTCGGCCTCCAGGGCGGCGACGTCGTCGCGGTCACCCAGAAGATCGTGTCGAAGGCCGAGGGCCGGGTCGTGCCGGAGGGCGATGGGCGGACGGCGTGGGCCGAACGGGAGTCCCGCCGCCTGGTGGCCCGTCGGGGGGACCTGGTCATCGCGGAGACCCGGCACGGGTTCGTGTGCGCCAACGCGGGCGTCGATGCCTCGAACGTCGCACCCGGGTTCCTGACCCTGCTCCCGGAGGATCCCGACGGGTCGGCGGAGTCGATCCGCAAGGGCCTGGAGCAGTCGCTCGGGGCCTCGGTCGCCGTGGTGGTCACCGACACGTTCGGCCGCACGTGGCGGAGAGGCGTGGTGAACGTGGCCATCGGATGCGCGGGCCTTCCCGCCGTGCTCGACCTTCGGGGGACGCGGGACCACCAGGGCAAGAAGCTCGAGGCGACCATCGTGGCACTGGCGGACGAAGTGGCGGCGGCAAGCGGGCTGGTCATGGAGAAGGCCTCGCACGTCCCGGCGGCGATCGTCCGGGGCGTCCGGACGGACGCCCCGGCCTCGCCGGCCTCCGAGCTCGTGCGTCCTCCCGAGGACGACATGTTCCGCGAGTCGCCGCTCCTGTCGATCTCCGCGCGGCGTACCATCCGGGCCTTCGGCTCCGGAGCGGTGCCCCGCGAAGCCGTGGAGGAGGCGGTGCGGGCCGCGTGCACGGCGCCGGCACCGCATCACACACGGCCCTGGGCATTCACGGCGCTCGACGGCGAACCGGCGAAGCGGGCCTTGCTCGCGGCGATGGCGGCGGCCTGGAGGGAGGATCTGGAACGAGACGGCGTCTCGGAGGACGTGATCGCCCGCCGGATCGACCGGAGCGATGCGGTGCTCGGCACGGCCCCGGTGCTCATCGTCCCCTGGATCCGGTTCCGGGGGGCGCACCGCTATGAGGACGAGGAGCGGGCCCACGCCGAGCAGGAGATGTTCCTGCTGTCGGGAGGCGCAGCCATCCAGAGCCTCCTGCTCGCCCTCCACGCCCAGGGGATCGCGTCCTGCTGGATCTCATCGACGCTGTTCTGCCAGGAGGAGACCCGGGCGGTCCTGTCGATGGACGACGAGTGGTTCGCCCTCGGCGCTGTGGCCGCCGGTCCCATGCCGGCCGGCACCCCGCCGCCCCGGCCCGCCCTGGACCTCGGCGAGCACCTTCGCTTCGCCTGAGCCGAGCGGCGATCCGAACCGTGGGCGGGCGCCCGAGAGTGGTACTCCCAGGCGCCCCCTGGGGCGATGATCAGTGGTTTGCGTCCCCTTCAGGCTGGTCAACCGCGCGATCGCGTGAGGTGGCTGCCGGAGCGCCCGCATCCATGCCGGGAAGAATCATCCGAGACTTGAGTCTGAGAGACTCAGATCTCCGGCCCCACCTGGAAAGCCGGGCGCGAGGGCATCGGGCATCCGTGAGAGGCCCGTCAGGTCCACTCGGCACAGGCCGGCACCAAACCTGCGTTGGGCCAGATGGCCAGGTGAACCGCGTGATCCCAATATGTGCACCCACAGGCGGCCGTAGGACCGATCCGGCGATGAACTTTGTGTCTTGGCGAACCGGGAAAGAGCACGTCAGGGGCATTATCTGAATAATGCACCCGCACACGCGGTCTGTGGACGTGAACGGTCAGCTGGTCCAGACCCATGCGACGGCAACCGGCGTCGTCGTGTCCTGAGTTGTGCCGCGCGCTGACGCGCCCGGATACCTCGACGCCTGGGCTCATCCCGCTTCGCGTCCGATCTATCGCAGGGCGAGCCTTGACGCCGCTCGTGCAGCTCACTACCAATGTGCATCGGCTCAAGCCTCGTGAAGACTGGAGGAACCGTTGGGCAACCGAACCCTGATCAGGGGCGGGATCGTCATTCCGCTCGAGGGACGCAGGGTCGTCCACGACCCCGGCTCCGTCCTGATCGATGGCGCCGAGATCACCGAGGTCGGCTCCGTGGAGGAGATCGAGCACCATGCGGAGGGGGCGATCGTGGTGGACGCCACTGACCACGCCGTGATTCCGGGCCTCCACAACTGCCACCTCCATTCCGGGCTGCTTCGGGGGACCGCCGAATCGATGTCACTCTGGGACTGGCTGAAGACATACGTTGATCCCGCACACAAGGCGCTCACACCTGAGATCGCGGAGGCAGCCTCCCTCCTTTGCTACGCGGAAAGCGTTCGTGCCGGTACGACGTCGGTCATGGACATGTGGCGCTACATGGAGGGCTCAGCCAGAGCCGCGGAACTGGTCGGACTTCGCGCCACGCTCGTTCCGTATGTGGCCGACGCACCGGGCTTGGACTTCTTCGAGACCCTGGAGTCCAACAGGCGCCTCCTCGAGAAACATCGGACGAGCGCAGCCGGGCGAGTCCGGACATGGGTCGGGCTGGAGCACCTCTTCTACTGCACGCCCGAAGCCTTCCATGCAGCGGCGAGGATGGCCGAGGAGTTCGACACTGGGATCCATACGCACTCCTCAGAGACGATCTGGGAGGTACAGGAGTCGCTCAAGCGATACGGCCGCCGCCCGATCGAAGAGTTCTTCAATCGTGGGATCCTCGGCGAGCGGACAGTCGTGGCTCACTGCGTCTGGTTGGATGACCGCGAGATCGAGTTCCTCGCCCAGACGGGTACGGGCGTCGCCCACTGCCCATGCTCGAACATGAAGCTCTCCTCGGGATCGGCCCGTGTCGGGGACATGCGCCGCCATGGGGTCTCGGTCGGGATCGGCTCCGACGGGGAGAAGGAGAACAACAACCTCGACTTGTTCGAAGAGATGAAGTTCGCCTCGCTCCTGCAGAAGGTGTCGACCCACGATCCATCGGCTGGCGACCCGTGGGACGTACTCGCGATGGCGGCGCTCGAGGGAGCGAGAACCCTTGGGCTTGCGGACATCACGGGGTCGCTGGAGAAAGGCAAGCGGGCCGACATCGTCACGGTCGACCTCCGGGGCTTCCACATGACACCGGTGATGCACGGAGTCGAGTTCAACGTCGCAGCTCACCTGGTCTTCTCGGCGTCGGGCCACGATGTCGCGGACGTCTGGATCGATGGTCGCCGGATCGTCGAGCGAGGTCGCGTCGTCACCATCGACGCCGACGAGGTACGGGGGAGAGCCCAGGCTGCCGCGGAGGAACTGTTCGCTCGCCGGGCGGGGCTTCCCGACGCTCCCGCCGCCGTCAAGACAGACCCTTGAGCGCCCCTCGTTGCCTCGGACCCTCGGCGCGTTGCCCCGTGGCGGGCCCTTCTTCAGCGCGGTACCCTCAGCCCGGTTCAACAAGCTGTCAAAGGGCATCGGGAAGCGGAACGGGCCCCAAGGGGCGGACGAACATGAGGAGCGGATCGCACGCAGGGAGGCACGATGAACCAGCCTGGAGCTCCCACGGCAACCATTGACTCGAACATCGAGCACCACCACCACTCCGCGAAGATGCCCGACCCGTGCACGTTCTCCCCTCGAGAGTGGGAGACGCTCTCCGGCTTCTGGCATCCGGTTGCCTGGAGCACCGACGTGACCGATGAACCCGTCGGCGTGACTCTCCTCGACGAGGATCTGGTCATCTATCGGACATCGGGCGGTGTGGTGGTGGCCAGAGACCTGTGTCTCCACCGAGGCTCGCGCCTCACGCTCGGATGGCTCGACTCGGACGAGCTCGTCTGCCGGTATCATGGGTGGCGCTACAGCGTGGACGGGCGGTGCACGAGAGTTCCGTCGCAACCCGCCGGTCGTAAGATCTCACCCCGCGCGAGGCTGTTCACCTATCCGTCGGTTGAGCGGTATGGGATGATCTGGACGTGCCTCTCCGGGTCGCCGAAGGAGGACCTTCCTGGGTGGCCTGAGGCGGAGGACCCAAACTACCTGTGGCTGAACCTCCCCACTCAGGAATGGCGGACGTCCGCCGCGCGGCAAGTGGAGAACTTCCTGGATATCAGCCACTTTTCGTTCGTGCACAGAGGGACGTTCGGCAACCCGGACTTGGCCGAGATGACGGATTTCGACGTGGAGATCACACGGGACGGGCTGCACTACGAGTACCCGTACGTCGCCAGCAACCCGGACTTCTCCGCGCTCGGCTCCACCCCCACCATCCTTCGCCTGATGACCTACGACGTCACCCTTCCATTCGCCGTGAAGCTCACCATCCACTATCCGGAGAAGGGGAAGGACGCGAAGCACATCATCTTCAATACCGCATCTCCGACGTCGGCCAAGCGGATGCGTATCTTCTTCTTCATCGCCCGGAACTTCGACAGAGACCGCTCGCCCGAAGAGCTGCTCGGTTGGGAGGAGAAGATCGTGGGCGAGGACCGCCCCGTCGTGGAGAGCCAGCGGCCCGAGGAGCTTCCGCTCGACCTCGCCGAAGAGCTGCACGTCCAGTCCGACCGGATGACGATCGCGTACCGGAAGGAGCTGACCAAGCTGGGCCTCGGGCCTTCCTACACCCGCTAGTGCACAGAGCCCGTTGCGTGCGAGTGGTCCTTCAGCGTTCCTCGCGAAAGTAAGGCTGGGCGAGCGCGGCCGGAGCCACCGACGATCGGACCTTCACCCCGAATCGCGCGAGTGCCGCCGGAAGGACGATCAATGCGAGGGTGACCACATAGGGAAGCATGGATAGAACCGAACTGGGGATTCCCCAGTTCTGTTGCTGGGCGATGAAGCCAAGCGAGATCATCGCCCCGAACAGCAGGGCGCCGAACACGAGCAGCGAGGGCCGCCACGCCGCGAAGATGACTACGGCCAGCGCGACCCAACCGCGACCCCGGGCAACGTTCGGCGACCAGGCATGCGTAAAGGAAAGCATCAGGAAGGCACCGCCGGCTCCCGTGAGCGCGGCACCGAGCGACGTGTAGAGCAGCCTCATGGCTGTGACGTTGATGCCGGCGACGTCGGCCGCCGCCGGGTTCTCTCCGACGGCCCGGAGGTTCATCCCGTGCCGCGTCCGAAACAGCAGGAACGCCACAACGACGGGCAAGGCGACGTAGCTGAGGAAGACGATGATGTCGTGTCTGAACAGGGCCGGGCCAATCTGGGGGATGTCGGCGAGGAGCGGGATGTCGAAGGGTACGAACCGATGGACCACCGGGCTGCCCTGGTAATTGTTCCCCAACTGGTTCGACAGCCCGACTCCGATCAGGACGACGGCGAGGCCCGTCAGGACCTGGTTGGTGCGCACCACCACGACCGACGAGGCGAACAGGAAGCCCAGCAAGCCGGCCGCAGCCATCCCGGCGAGCAACGCCACCCAAGGGCTCGTCACCCCCTTCGCCACGATCACCGCGGCCACGGCCCCGATGCCGATGAGCCCCTCCTGCCCCAAGTTGAGCACGCCCACCCTCTCGGTCACGAGCTCGCCCATGCCCGCCAGCACCACCACCGTGCCGGCGTCGATGGCCGTCCGAAGGGACGCCAGGAGGATCCTCATGGCGGCGCCTCCCTCGGGCTGGACGCCAAATCGCGCTTCCCGCCCAGGACCAGGCGGTATCGAGAGGCCATCTCGCCGACGGAGATCCCAATGAGGACGACGCCGTAGATGGCGAGAACGATGTACACGGACAGGCCCGCGCTCTGGAGCACGATCCCGGAGTGGAGCAGCAGGGCGATGAACAGACCGCCCGCGAGGAGCCCAACAAACGAGGCCCCCGCGAGCGCGGCCACGATGAAGCCGGACAGCCCGTACGCGTTCGAGATGGTGCCCTGAAGCCGTCCGGTTGCACCGCTGAGGTGGACCATTCCGGAGACGCCGGCGATCGCTCCGGAAAGGAGCATAACGCTGAGGATCCGGCGCCGGACGGCGATGCCCGCGAACTCGGCCGCACGGGGGTTCCCACCGACCATGTCGACCTCGAACCCCCACCGCGAGTTGCGGAACACGAAGAAGAACACGACCGCGAGGACGAGCGGGAGGAGGAAGCCCACGTGCAGGATGATCGAGCCGGGCAGGAGCGGGAGCCGGGCGCCTACCGGGGGCGTGGCCTGGACGACCGCCGCCTCCTTGTCCCGCCATGGCCCGATCGAGAACCACTCGACCCAGGACACCGCCACGAAGTTGAGCAGGAGGGTCGTGATGATCTCGTTGACGTTCCAGAAGGCCCGCGCGATCGCCGGGATCAGGATCCACGAAGCGCCCCCGGCCGCCCCTGCGAGGGCCATTAGGATCAGGAGGACCGGACGGGGAGCGTCCACGAAGATCCCGACCCCGGCGGCCGCCCATGCGCCCATGTAGAACTGGCCCTCCACGCCGATGTTCCACAGGTGCATCCGCAGCCCGATGGCCACGGCGATCGCGTCGATGAGGATCGGGGTCGCCAGCACGGCGGTCTCCTCGAGCCCGAACCGCCCGCCGAAGGTCGCCCTGAAGACCTCACCCGCGAGCGTCGGCGCCGACCGTCCGCTGGCCTGGAGCAGGATGCCGGTCACCACCAGAGCGACCAGCAGGCCGGCGATTCGCACCAGGGCCGAGCGACGCGTCTCGACGTGCAGCCTCCGTTCGAGCCGAACCCTCGCCGGGGCCCCAGCCTCCGCGCGGGTGCCGATCACATGCTCGCCTCTTCCGCGTCGGCAGGCCCGACATGGCCGCCCATGAGCAGGCCGATGCGCTCCCGGTCGACGTCGGTTCGCGGGAACTCGCCGACGATGCGTCCCTCGTACAGCACCACGATGCGATCGCTCATCTCCAAGATCTCGTCGAGATCCTCGGAGATGAGCAGCACCCCGCAGCCCGCCGACCGGCGATCGATCAGGGACTGCCGGACGTCCTGGGTGGCGTGGACGTCGAGCCCACGTGTCGGCTGGTTGGCGATGAAGACCCGTTCGGCCACGAGCGCCTCCCTGCCGGCGATGAGCCGCTGCTGGTTGCCGCCGGACAGGTGACCGGCCGGCGAGTAGATGGATCGGGTTTGCACCCGAGCCGCCTCGACGAGGCGGCGAGCGAATTCGGAGATCCGACCGCGTCTCAGGGCCAGGCGCCCTGAGTGCTCGGGCTTCCAATAGTTGCGGAGCACCGCGTTGTCCCGGACCTGGGCCGACCGCACCAGCCCCACCCCCAAGCGGTCTTCTGGGATGTGTCCCACGCCGGCCTGGGCGAACCGACGCGGCGCGGACTGGGTATTATCGATGCCCTCGATCGACACTCGGCCCGAATCGACCCTGCGGAGGCCGGTTGCCACCTCCGCGAGCTCGGTCTGTCCGTTCCCCGAGACGCCCGCGATCCCCACGATCTCACCGGCATGGACCCTAAGGCTCGCCTCGTGGATCGCGATGAACCCACGCGATCCTCGCGCGGTCACATTCACGAGCTCCAGCACCGGACGGTCGCCCACCTCCGTGCGAGACTTCTCCTGGAGCTCGCGCTCCTCGCCGGTCATGAGCCTGGCGAGCTCTCGGGCCGTCGCCCCCGCGGTCAGGCGGGTGATTACCCGGACACCGTCCCGGAGCACGGTGATCCGATCCGACACCTCGAGCACCTCGTTCAGCTTGTGGCTGATGAACACCACCGTGCGCCCTCCCTCAACGAGCCCGCGGATCACCGAGAACAGGTCCCGGGCCTCCTGTTCCGTGAGGACGGCCGTGGGCTCGTCCAGGATGAGGATCCTGGCTCCGCGCGCCAGCGTCCGAAGGATCTCGACCCGCTGCTGCTCGCCGACGGAGAGCTGCCAGATCTCGGCTGAGGGATCGACGTGCAGTCCGAGCTCGCCCATCACTCGCTCCGTGCGCTCGATGAGCTCCCGCTTAGTGACGAACCGCGGCGTGTCGCGCCAACCCAGATGGATGTTCTCGGCGACGGTCATGGGGTGGATCAGCCTGAAGTGCTGATGCACCATCCCGACCCCAGCTTCGATCGCCTGGGCGGGGGACCGGAAGTGGTGCTCGACTCCGTCGACCAGCACCATCCCACTATCGGCCCGGTAGATCCCGGCCAGCACGTTGCTCAGCGTCGTCTTGCCGGCGCCGTTCTCGCCGAGCAGCGCATGGACCTCTCCGATCCGGAGCTCCAGGTCGACGTGATCGAGCGCGAGGACCTCGTCGAAGCTTTTGGTGATGTCTCGAGCCTCGACGACGAGCTGGCCGGGCGCTCCAGCCGGCGCCCGCATGACCTACTCCGCCTCTCTTTTCCTCGTGTGCCCCCTAGACGACACCCGACTGGCCCTTGAGCCCCCAGTCGATGGCGTACGCCTCCGCGGGCGTGAGGGTCTCCCCGGCCGCGACACGCTCGGTCCCATGGTCGTCGACGAGGGGACCGATGTAGGGGGTGGGAGCCGTCCCGAGATCTTCGTCCGCTGCGGCGACGGCGTCCTTGACCTTCTGAGGGACGTTGTCACCCCACTCGCCCAGGCTGAGCGGCAGGAGCCGGACCTCGGCCTGCGAGGTCCAGGTGCCGTCCAGGACCTTCTGCGTCTGCTCGATGTAGAAGTCCCCCCATTCGAGCTGGTAGGTGTTGACGTAGGCGGTCGGGCCGAATTCGCGGATGTCGAGGTTCCAGCTGGCCCCCCAGACCCCTCGCTCCTCGCAGACCTGGAGGAACGACGGCTCGTCCATCACCGAGAAGATGAAGTCCGCTCCGCCGTCGATGAGCGCGTTGGTCGCCTGGGTGGCCTTCTGGGGGTCGAAGAACGAGCTGATCATGACAGCCTGCACCGTGGCGTCGGGATTGATGGTCCGAGCGCCGAGCAGCATCGGGTTCACGTCGTTCCAGGCGGTGGCGGTGGGGAAGGCTCCGACGTAACCGAGCTTGCCGGTCTCTGACAGGACGCCGCCGGCCACTCCCAGCAGGTAGTTGGGCCTGGCGTGCTCGACATAGTACGGGTAGAGGTTGTCCGTGTACGTGTGGCCGTCGGCTTCGAGGAAGGCGACGTCCGGGTGGCGACCCGCGACGTCGGAGAGGAAGTTAGCGTACTCGGTATTGGCGATGACGAGTTGGTTCTGGGAGGCCAACTGCTCGAACGTCTGGCCGGCCTCCGCCGAGATGGGAACGTTCTCGACGAAGGTTGTGGTGACCTTGTCCCCGAGCGCGGCCTCCACTGCCTTCCGGCCCCGATCGTGGGTGGTCGTCCAGCCGTTGTCGGTGACCGGTCCGATGTAGCCGAAGCCGACGTTGACGTGGTCGAGAGCGGCTCCGGTCGCGCCGGTCGCTGCGGGTTCCTCCTCGCCGCAGGCGGCCAGGAGCGCGCCGCTGGCGAACAGCCCGACCGCCCCCAGACCCGTAGTCCGGAGGAGTTTGCGCCGAGTGATGTGCGTCTCCCACATCGACCTCTCGGCCAACCCTCTCTCCCGTCGATCCCGCTGATCCATACGGCTGCCCCCTCTCCGACCTCCGCGGATTCTTTGCGTTCTCCTCTAGGCGGTCAAGTCACCTTCAACACGTCCGGGCGGGGAGGCCACGCTCCAGTCGGAGCTCGTCGAACTCCCCCTGGAACCGCTCTCGAAGCAGCTTCTTCTCGTCCTCTGGCGCCCAGCAGGAATCGATCCCGGCGAGGCTGATGGCCTCCATGTCCTCCAGCTCGTACCCGAACGCTTCCGCAACTGCCACGTACTCATCGGCGACATCGAACCGCATCATGCCAGGGTCATCCGAGTTCAGCGTGACGAGGACGCCGAGGTCACGCTGGCGCTCGAACGGGTGGGCAGCCACATTCGGTACCACGTTGGCGATCACCACGTTGGATGTGGGGCAGGCGGTGATAGGGATCCGGCGTTCGATGATCTCGTCGGTCAGTTCCTTGTCGTCCAGGAGCCTGAACCCGTGGTCGATTCGCTCGCACCCGCACTCGTGGATGGCGATCCCGATGTTGTCGGCCGGGCCGTCCTCGCCCACATGCATCGTGCGACGCAGCCCGAACTTGGCGCTCTCCCGGAAGGCTGTGGCGAACGCGCGGTGGTCGACCCCTCGCTCGACGGAGTCCGCACCCATGCCGACGAGGAGGTCCCGGTCGGGCTCCGAGCCTGCGAACTCGGCCATCTCCATCGCGTGCGATGGCCCGCTGGGCTTGTCGAAGTCGAGGATCATGCGGCACTGGACGTCGAGGTCACGACGCGCGTCGAGCAGGCCCGCCTTGATACCCGTCCATACGGTCGTGGCGAGCACACCCAGCCTGATGACGAAGCCGGGTGAGAAAAACATCTCCCGATACCGAACCCCCGCGTTCACCGCATCCTCCAGCGCCTCGTACGTGATGCGATGGAAGTCGTCGGCGGTCACGAGGCTGCGACAAACCACATCGTAGATCTCCAGGAACTGGTTGAGACTGGAGAACTTGAAAAGGTCGGCGGGGTCGTCGACCGGGAACGCAACACGGTTCTTCGCTGCGAGGTCTAGGATGGTAGGCGCCCGTGCCGATCCTTCCAAATGGCAGTGGAGTTCCACCTTGGGAAGGCGACGCAGGTGGTTGGGGTCGGCCTTGGTCACACGCGTCCCCTCGACGAGTCACGGTCGACGATGCCCGGTCGTCGTCGAGGCGGAACTCCAGCACCGGTTGGACAATCTGTCAACCCAACCGGCAGGAAGCATCGGAGGCGACCTCATCGACTCCCGGCCGATAGAGTCCCGGGCCGACGAGCGAGTTGATGATGTGTTGAGGCCGTCGGCTTGAAGGAGGAGGAAGCGGCGATGAGGGAGCTGTCCTCATTCATCGAGGGGATGCCCAAGGCGGAGCTGCATCTCCATCTCGAAGGTACGCTGGAGCCCGGGCTGAAGTTCGAGCTGGCCGCTCGGAACGGCCTTGACCTTTCGTATGGCTCCGTCGAGGACATGCGGGCGGCCTACGATTTTGACGACCTGCCGTCGTTCCTCGATGTGTACTACGAGGGCATGAGCGTCCTGCTCACCGAGCACGACTTCTACGACCTTGCCATGGCCTACTGTCGAAAGGCGCACTCACAGAACGTCGTGTACGCCGAAGTCTTCTTCGATCCGCAGGCTCACACGTCCCGGGGCATCCCGCTCGAGACGGTTATCGGGGGGTTTCGCCGCGCCCAGCAGGATGCGGAGTCGTCGCTCGGCCTTCGGACTCAACTCATCATGTGCTTCCTGCGGGACATGACGGCAGACTCCGCAAACGAAACCCTCGAGCAGTCCCTACCGTACCGGGACTGGATCATCGGCGTCGGCCTGGATTCGGACGAGAAGGGCAACCCGCCGATCAAGTTCAAGGAAGTCTTCGAGCAGGCCAGAAGCCACGGCTTCCATCTCACGATGCACTGTGATGTGGACCAAGAGAACTCGGTCGAGCACATCTGGCAATGCCTCAACGACATCGGAGTAGAGAGGATCGACCATGGCGTCAACTCCTTGGAGGACGACGGTCTCGTCAAGGAGATCAACGCAAGAGGCCTCGGGCTCACCGTCTGTCCGATCTCGAACAGCTACGTGACCGACGGTCTGAAGGCGCGTGAGTTCAAGACCATGCTCGACCTCGGCATGCGAGCCACTATCAACTCGGACGACCCCGCGTACTTCCCGGGCTACATGAACGAGAACCTGACCTCGGTGCAGGAGGCGGTGGGATTGACGCGAGACGAGGTCGCGCAGGTGGCGCGGAACGCGTTCACGATCGCCTGGTTGGACGAGCCGGCCAGGGGATGGTACCTGGACGCTCTCGAGACCTACGTAGCCGGCCCGGTTTCTTGACCTGCCAGGTCTCTCGGGGGTCAAGTCCAGCAGCCGTCGTGGGCGGCTCGAGCCTGAAGGATTGTGTCGTATTCCGATCCGCGCATCACCAGCAGTTTCCGTCGTTGCTACGTGCGCCTCCCTTCGCCCCGGTCCAGGCCTGCTCCGAGGCCTCAACTCGGGCAAGAACGACCGAACCATAGAGAGGTCGGGGAACGCGCGCAACGGCGCCCGGCCGGCCTCTCGATATCCTGAGGGGTCCCGGAATCGGGCATGGGGATCGAGCGAAGGAGGCGCGTGGCCGGACGACGGACCGGACGTACCGCGGCAGGCCCAGCGAGCGAGCGGCCGACCAAGGCCCAGCGGAAGGAAGAGGCCAGGCGGGAGCGTCTGGAGATCCAACGACGGATGGCCCGCTCCCGCCGAACCCGGTGGATCGCGATGGGACTCGTCGTCGTCCTGGTGGCCGCCGGCGCCGCGTACTACGCGTTCCGCCCTCGGCCGAAGGTCCAGGACCCGCAGGAGCTGCTGGCCGCTGCGCCTCAGGCCGCACAGGCGGCGGGGTGCACCGACGTGAAGGACGTCGGTCCGTATCAGCCCTCGAACCTCGACGCCGCCCACATCGGGGTAGCGCCGGGGCCGGCGACCATGCCCCCGCTCTCGAGCTACCCCTCGGTGCCGCCGGCGTCGGGACCTCACGGCGGCACTCCCTGGAGCCGGGGCGTGTACTCCACCCCTCCTCCCATCGATCAGGTGATCCACTCGCTGGAACACGGCGCGGCCGTCGTGTGGTACGCGCCGGACGCCTCGGGCGACCAGCTGGCCAAGATCCAGGACTTCTACAGGGACTCGTCCAACGGGCTGAAGGTCATCGTGGCGCCCTACGACTATCCGGACCAGGGGGCCGCGGGGACGTTGCCGGCTGGTTCGACGATGGCCCTGGTGGCCTGGCACCATGTCGAGACCTGCTCGAGCGTCTCGCTCGCCGCCGCGTTCGGCTTCACCGCGCGCTACGGCATCCCCCCGTACGGAAGCCAGTCCTATCTCGGAAATGCCCCCGAGCCCTCGGCGCCGATCTGATGGCGAAGAAGAGGCGCAAGCAGCGGCACCGCCCGGCAGCGGTCCCCGAAAGCGATCGGGCGGCGAGCACTCGCGCGGCAGAGCGCACCCGCTCGGTCAGGTCCGAGCGCAAGGACGAGGTCCGGCGGGCCAGGGAGACGGCGCTTCGCCGGATCCGCCGGCGCCGGGCCATCAAGCGCGCCGCGTGGATGGGCGGTCTGGGCGCGGTCACGTTCGTCGCCTTCTTCCTGCTGACCCGGGTGGGCGGCCCCAAGCCCATCCCCCAGGCGGCCCTCGCGGCCGCCAGCGACGCGGAGTGTGGCGACGTCCAGACCCCTGCCGCGTCCGCCTCGGGCGGCCATCTGTCCCCCGGCCAGAGCTACACCTATCCGGAGCACCCCGCGACCTCGGGCCTCCACGACCCCAGCCCGCTCCCGGGGGATCCGCACGTCTACGACTCCCCGGTGCCGGAGACCCGGGCCGTCCACAACTTGGAGCATGCCTACGTGCTCATCTACTACCGAGCCGGCGGGCCCGACGCCCTCCCCCAAGCGGTGGTGGACGGCCTCGCGTCGCTCGCCCGCGCCCAGGACAAGGTCATCATGGCCCCGTATCCGGACCTTCCGAGCGGCACGTCGCTCGCCCTGGCCGCATGGAACAAGCTCTGGGAGTGCCCGGCCGCGGTGACGGCGGATCAGGCGCGAACCATCGCCTCGGGGTTCATCCAGGCCTACCGGGGGACCAGCAACGCGCCCGAGCCACGCGCCGCCTGAGATCCGTGCTCAGCTCGCCCGGCAGTCTCCCGAGGCCGAGCACGTGATCTTGCCTCGCTCGAACGTGGCGCGGGTCGCGCCGTTCTTCAGCGTCGCTACGTCGCTCGTGGGGAACCCGAACTTTCCCTTTGGGCCGCTCTTCTTCAGGTAGAACTCGAGCACCGAGCCCGACAGCATGTGCGGGCCGATCTCTGGCTTGAAGTAGATGGCGCCCCGTTGGAACTGCTGAAGGACGCCTCCGGCCACGGCAACCTCCGGCGAGGTCGGGAGCCCTGCCCGGCAGTTGGTGGCGTCGTACTTCTGCCGGATGCTGCCGGTGATCTGCCGGTTCGCGTTCACCCACACGCGGTCGTCGGGAAGGTCGAGGGCCGAGCGGAGCGTGGAGCCACTCACCTCTGCCGTCCCCGACGCTCCCTGGACGACGGTGGTGACGATGCGCCCCGAAACCCCCCGCACCGTGTCCGAAAAGCCGGTGACCGGCCCGATGCCGAGGCCGAGCCTTCGGGTGACCCGGTCGGCCGGAAGCGAGAGATCCCAGACGGCGTTCGGGTTGGCGGACGTGTAGTCCCCTGGATCGCACACGCCGCGCAGGTATGGGATCGGCGTTCCGCCCCACACGTTCTCGTTGTCCTCGGTGAATCCTCCGCTCGAGGACATGTAGAACGCCTGGATGGTCTGGCCCTGGTACGTCACGACCTCGCCCGCGGTCGCGTCGACCGCGGCCATCCACCGGTCGCCGTCCACTCCGGCCTCCTTGTCCCACCCCCCGTACACCTGGTCGAATGAGCTCGCAAACAGCGCGCAGTTGCACACGGGACGATGCTGCCCGGAGGTGGCCGCCTTCGTGAATGCATAGGTTCGGGCCGCGATGGCCTGCGCTTGGAGTGCCGGGACCGGCCAGCTGCTCGGGACCTCGGCCAGGCCGTAGAGGTACTCTTCGGCCCCCACGACGAGGATCATCCGCTCACGGCATCCCGACGGGCAGTTGTACAGGTTGAGCTCGATGAAACCCCGGCTGTAGGCGTGCCCCGCCTCGGGAACCACGACGCGGGCGCCGTTGCCGTAGGCCACGTACAGGTTGTTCGCCGAGTCGCCGACATCCTCCCCCACCTTCGTTCCCGTCCCGTCGAGGATCCGGTACGCCTGGCCCGCCACCTGGACGGTCCAGGTCTCGCCCTCGGGGACCGTCGCTACCACCTCGCCGGACTTCGGGTCGCCGAGTCGCAGGTCGGCCGGTCCGCCGGTCGGCGTCAGCCGGACCTTCTGCTTGCTCTGGACCAATCCGACGCGGAGCTTGCCCGGCGGCGAGGGGGCGGGAATCACCTTCGTACCCGAGTAGAAGTGGGTCAGGATCCGGGCCTGTCCCCACCCCTGCTTGGCCAGCCCGTACGCGCCCCACTGCGACATGCCGAGGCCGTGGCCCCATCCGGAGCCGAAGAACCGGAACGAGTCGGCGGCATGCCCGGCTTCGGCAGGCACGACGATCGCCACGGACAGGACCAGGGCGAACGCAATCGCTTTCCTCATGGCACTCCGGGGGTCCGAACGGCGCCGCACCCTAGCACATCGGCGGGCCGGGTTCCGCACCTCACCCCTCGGGCGCCTCCTCGCCGGCGGAGATCCGGGCCCCGCGCACGCTCGCCCCGGGGCGAACCCGCGCAGAAGCCGCGAGCGCTGACCCGATGACCGTGGCCCCCACCCCCACCACCGAGTCAGGACCGAGGATCGAGCCCATCACCTTCGCTCCCTGCTCCACGACGGCGCCCGCATGGAGCACGGAGTCGTCGATCTGCGCGCCCGGGGCAACCGACGCACCCGCACCAACGACCACCCACCGGCCCAGGTGCGCGCGGAGATCGACGACCGCACCATTGGCCACGAAGGGCGCCGGATAGCGTTCGTCCCCCACCTTCCCCTCGAGGATGTCGAAGTGCGCCTGGAGATAGGTCTCCGGGGTGCCGATGTCGAGCCAGTACGCATCGGTGACGAACCCGAGCAGGCGGCGCCCCGCATCGATGAGTGCGGGGAAGATCCGGCGCTCGATCGAGATGTTCCCGCTCCCCGACCATTCGGCCAGCGCCCTCGGTTCGATCACGTACGTCCCCGCGTTCACGTCGCCGGGCACCGGCTCCTCGGGCTTCTCTCGAAACTCGAGCACCCCGCCGTCGGGTCCCGTCGCCACCAGTCCGAATGCCCGCGCGTCCTCGACGTGGTGGAGCGCGATGGTGGCGTCTGCTGCCCGTTCCCGGTGGAAGGCGGCCATGGCGGTGAGGTCGAGGTCGGTCAGGATGTCGCCGTTCAACGCGAGGAACGGCTCATCGCCGAACTGCCCAATCGCGTTCACGATGGCCCCACCGGTGCCGAGCGGCTCCGGTTCGGTGATCCATGTGATCCTGGGGTCGCCCCCGCGGGCCTCGATGAAGTCGTGGAACGTGGACTCGAGGTAGGGCGAGGACAGCACGACCTCGTGGACCCCGTGGCGGGCCAGGTGGTCCAGGACGTGGTCCAGGCTGGGCCGGTCCATGAGCGGAAGGAGCGGCTTGGGGATGGTCTCGGTCAGGGGACGAAGCCGCGTTCCCTCCCCCCCGACGAGGATGACCGCTCTCATCGGCGGCGCGTCATCTCAACCGTGCGGCGTCCGGGAGACCAGGAAGATGCCGGCGACGATGAGCGCCACCCCGGCCCACCGGAGCGGCGGAACCGTCTCGTCCAGGATGAACAGGTCGAAGAGGAGGATCAGCACGTAGGTGAGGGCCGCGAAGGGGTAGGCGAACGAGAGGGAAGCGCGGGACAGGACCACCAGCCAGACCAGGGCGGACAGTCCGAACAGGAACAGCCCGGCGTAGATCGCGGGCGTCGCGATCAGCACCCGCAACGACCGTGCGTTCAACCCGAACTTCTCCGGAGCGATCTGGTCGTTCACCCCGTTCATCCCGTGCTTCAGGGTGAGCTGGGCCACGGCGGCGACCGTCACCGACAGCAGGATCAAGGCGATGAGCATGGCGAGGTTCCCCTTCTTCGATGTTGGGCCGGCGTGGTCCAGAGCGGTCACAGGTCCTCCACCTCGACGTCGACGGGCACGTCGACCCGGTCCTGGACCCGCACCGCATCGACGACGTCGAACCCGTACCGCTGGGTCTGGACGTGGTAGAGCTGGCCCGTCTTGTTCGAGGAGAGGCCGATCGTGACCCAGTACTTGCCGGGGGTGTAGGGGAACGATGCGATCCGGAACCGGACCCGCTTCTTCCCGTAGAACCGGTCGATGATGATGCCGCGGGAGGACGTCCTGGCGTCGAGCACGGGGTAGTTCGTCGCGCCGTCCAGGATGGCGAAGTCCACGTCGAGGTCGGCGACCGGCTCGTTCGTGCGGACATCGACCTGGATGGTGAGGGCATCGCCCCGGCGCAGCGCGATCTCACTCGCGCCAGATCCCCAGATCAGCTCGACGCTCGCGATCTCCGCCTGCCGCGTGCCTTCCTCGGGCACGAACCCGGGGTCGGTTGTCCCCAACAGGACGTGGCGCATCTCGCGGACCACATCCGCGGGCGCACCGGCGGCGTGGACCTCCCCGTGGTGCAGCATCACGGCCCGGTCGCAGATCTTCGTGACCGTGTCGAGCGCATGGGTGACCAGCACGATCGTCCGGCCGTCCCGCTGGAACTGGCGGATGCGATCCAGGCACTTCGCCTGGAAGGCCTCGTCGCCCACGGCGAGCACCTCGTCGATCAGCAGGACCTCGGGGTCGACGTGGACGGCCACCGCGAACCCCAGGCGGACCAGCATCCCCGAGGAGTAGAACTTCACCTGGTTGTCCATGAAATCCTCGAGTTCGGCGAAGGCCACGATGGCCTCGTAGGCGGCGTCCGTCTCACGCCTCGACAGCCCGAGGAAGGACGCGTTCAGGTAGACGTTCTCCCTGCCCGTGAGCTCGGGGTGGAAGCCCGCGCCAAGCTCAAGCAAGGCGGCCAGACGCCCTCGCTGCCGCACGACCCCCGAGGTCGGACGAAGGATCCCGGCCACGATCTTGAGCAGGGTGGTCTTCCCGGAGCCGTTGTGCCCGATCAGTCCGAGCGAGCTTCCCTCGGGGATGTCGAACGAAACGTCGCGAAGTGCCCAGAAGTCCTCGGCCCGCATCCGCGAATGGAGCAGCCGGGCCTTGAGCGACGTGGGCCGCTCCCGGTACAGCCGGAACTTCTTGCTGACGTCGGCCACCTCGAGCGCCGGAGCGCGCACGCCTACAGCTCCTCCGCGAAGTCGCCGGACAGCTCGAAGAACCGACGCCACGTGTAGAGCAGGAACAATATGGACGCCCCGAGCACGATCGCCAGCACCCCGGCCAGCCATTCCAGGCTGACGTCGGGCAGGACGGGCCGTTCGCCCACCACCGGCCGGACCACCCCGTACAGGGCCCGCTGGAACCCCATAGCGATCGAGGCGAGCGGGTTCGCCAGATAGAGACCCCACAGGCTGACGCCGAGGACCTTCCTCCCCGACAGCACGTCCTTGACCAGGAAGCCCGAGTACACGATGGGCGTCATCCAGAACCACACGAGGAGGGCGATGTTCAGCAGATGCTGGATGTCGCGGTAGCGCACGTTCAGCGCCGCCAGCCAGAACGTGAGCGCCAGCGTGAACACGAGCAGCGTGGCGAACGCCAGCGGATAGATCGCCAGGTCGGGCAGGTGGAACCCGTACCCCGACGCCAGGATGAACAGCAGGAGCACGGCCGTCTGTAGGACGAAGTCCACCAGCGCCACGCCGACCGCCGAGAGCGGCAGCACCTCACGGGGGAACGAGACCTTCTTCACCAGGGTGGCGTTGTCGATCACCGAGCGTGCGCCGCCGGCGAGCGAGACGGAGAACAGGTTCCAGGCGAGGAGTCCCGAGAGGAGGTAGACGGGGAAGTGCGGGAACGAGTTGTGCGTGATCTTCACCACGAACGTGAAGACGGCGAGGAACACGATGGGGTTGAGCAGCGACCACACGGCGCCGAGGACGGAGGCCGTGTACTTGACCTTCAGCTCTTTGCGCACGAGGTTCAGGAGGACCTCCCGTCGCTCATAGACCTCCCGGATGCGGCGGCGCACCCGGAGCTTGGCGGGCTCGGAGGTTCGGACGACGGTCTCGGCGACGTCGCTCACGGTCCGCCATCCCTGGGGGTGAGCTCCTCGAGGGCGCGCGCGTACGACAGGCCGTATCCCCGGGCGACGTGCTCACCGGTGACGCTGAGGTCGACGAGAGCTCGGGCCCACCTGGCCAGGGCCAGGTGGGCTGGGTCGCGCACCAGGGCGAGCGTTCGCTCGATCGCGGCGGCGTACCTGCGAGCGGTCGCATCCTCACGGGATTGAAGCTCCACGTGGGCCCGGGCCCGATCGCCGATACCCGCGGCCAGCGCCGGGTCGCCCGCCAGTCGCTCGATCATCGCCGCCAGCTCGCTTGGGTCCGGTCGTCCCGATGAGACCCGCACCACCAGGTCGTCGGGAAGATCCAGGTATGTCCCGATCCCCGAGACGATGGCGGGCGTGCCGCACTGCATGGCCCGGGCCAGGGACCCGCTGACCTCGCCCCGATGTGGGTGACGGAGATCCATCACGACGTCCGCCGCGCACATCCAGCCCAGGAAGTCCCGGTCGGAGACGTCGGGAAGAAGGGTGACGCGCTCGCCCAGCGCGCTCTCCCGAACGACGGCGTCGACGTCGTAACCCTCGATCCTCCGGCCCACCAGCACGAGATGCACCGTCGCGGGAAGCGTCCGGACGGCCTCGGCCACGACATCGAGGAGCTTCGCCGCATTCAGGTCGCCGAAGACCCCGATCAGCGTCCGCATCCCACGGGCCTCGAGTGGTTGGCGGAGGGACGTCCGGC
>JBIOUU010000160.1:0-2060 GCA_044867345.1 Actinomycetota bacterium | reverse complement strand
GGGTCAGGCTTCACATGATCGTTTCGGACGTCGGCTGGGCGCTCTGGGCGGCCATCCAGACGGCGATCTCCCGGATCGCGTTCGACTTCGCGGCCTACGGAGCGGCGCGCTGGAGGCGCGCCGAGGCGGCGATGGATTCTCCCGATTTTCCCCGCTGGATCGACGCGGTCGCGCGCCCCCGGGAGGCCGGAGTTGCGTGACGCCCGACGCGGGGCGGCGCCCTTGACAACCTCACCACCGGTGACCGATTGTAGGCCGTCGCCACGAGGCCCGGCTCCGAACCCGAGGAGGACACATGAAGCTCACATCGCTTCGAACGATCTCGCTCGCCACGCTGGTCGTCCTGGCGACCATCGGGGTCGCGGTCGCCCAGACGGGAATGGCCCAGCTGGTGGCCGCCGCCAAGCAGGAGGGCCAACTGACCACGATCGCCTTGCCCCACGACTGGTGCGGGTACGGAGAGCTCATCGGCAGCTTCAAGCAGAAGTACGGCCTCAAGGTCAACGAGCTCAACCCCGACGCCGGCTCTGGCGACGAGATCGAGGCCATCAAGGCCAACAAGGGGAACAAGGGTCCGCAGGCGCCGGACGTGATCGACGTCGGCCTGTCCTTCGGCCCGTCGGCGAAGAAGGAAGGCCTGCTCCAGCCCCACAAGGTCGCCACGTGGGCCTCGATCCCCAACGACCAGAAGGACCCGGAAGGCTACTGGTACGGCGACTACTACGGCGTGCTGGCCTTCCAGATCAACGCCGACATCGTGAAGAACGCGCCCCGCGACTGGGCGGACCTCCTCAAGCCGGAGTACAAGAACTCGGTCGCGCTGGCTGGTGATCCGCGTACGTCGAACCAGGCCATCCAGGGCGTGCTGGCCGCCGGTCTCGCGCTTGCGAACGGCAACATGGACCGGGCTCCGGAAGCCGGGCTGAAGTTCTTCGCCGACCTCAACAAGGCCGGCAACTTCGTCCCGGTGATCGGCAAGGTCGCGTCCCTCGCGCAGGGGGCCACGCCGATCATCATCCGATGGGACTACAACGCGCTCGCGGATCGCGACACGCTCAAGGGCAACCCCAAGGTCGAGGTGGTCGTCCCGCGGAACGGGGTCGTGGCCGGCGTGTACGTCCAGGCGATCAGCGCCTTCGCGCCGCATCCGAACGCCGCCAAACTGTGGATGGAGCACCTCTACTCGGACGAGGGTCAGGTGGCCTGGCTGAAGGGCTACTGCCACCCGATCCGCTTCCTGGACCTCGTGAAGAACAAGAAGGTGCCGGCCGACCTCCTTGCCAAGCTCCCCCCGGCCGAGTCCTACGACAAGGCGGTGTTCCCGACGCTCGAGCAGCAGGCGAAGGCGAAGGAGATCATCACCAAGCAGTGGGATAGCGTCGTCGGGGCCAACGTCAAGTAGTTTCAGCCGAGTGCAGTCGATCACGCGGAGGCGCGAGTGGCCGAGCCGCCCGGGCCTGGTGTGATCGTTACCGTGACCCTCTTCCTCGCGCCGCCGGCTCCGGGGTGAGGGGAAGAGGGCGCGGACGCGGAGCCCCCCGATGAGCCGCCAGCCGATAACCCATCGAGACTCGCCGGGGGAGTGATCCGGTGGCGACGCTCCCTCCGAGGGCAGACCGATGAGCCAGACCGCCTCTGTGGAAACCGCGCCGTCGGTCGGCGCGGGAGCTCGGTCGGGCCGATTCTCGTGGGAACTGCTCGGTGTCCTGCCGTTCTTCCTCTTCGCGTTCCTCTTCCTGATCCTGCCGACGAGCTTCCTGATCGTCGGTGGATTCCAGGATGCCGACGGCCGATTCACGCTTGCCAACATTCGCGACCTGTTCCATCCGACCATCCTCAAGGCGTACTGGATCAGCATCCAGGTCAGCGCGGCCTCGGCGGTCGGCGGAGCCATCCTCGGCTTCTTCCTCGCCTACGCGGCGATCGCCGGCGGGCTGCCGCGGTGGGTCCGTCCCACCCTCCTCACGTTTTCCGGCGTGGCCTCGAACTTCGCCGGCGTGCCGCTCGCTTTCGCGTTCCTCGCCACGCTCGGGCGGACTGGCCTGGTGACCGTGCTCCTC
>JBIOUU010000159.1:0-9937 GCA_044867345.1 Actinomycetota bacterium | reverse complement strand
GGCCGCCGGCGAACGGGTCCCGTCAGGATCGACCGTCGTGATCGTGGTGGGCCAGCACCAAGGGGGCCCGAACCGGCGCCTGTAGCACTTCACCCTCCCAGCCGAGCGCGCACCCTCGCCTGCACCGCAGTTCCGTCCACCTTCCCCTTCGCCTTGCCCATGACGAACCCCATGACCTTGCCCATCTCGGCCGGTCCGGAGGCGCCGGTCGCCACGACGGCCTCGTCGATCAGGGCGTCGACCTCCGCGTCGGAAAGCGGCACCGGGGCGTACGCGGTCAGGACCTCGCGTTCGGTGGTCTCCTTCTGCACCAGGTCGGCGCGGCCTCCCTTCTCGAAGGCCTCGATGGACTCGGTGCGCCGCTTGACCTCTCGAACGGCGACCTCCCTGACCTCGTCGTCGGAGAGCTCGTGGCGCACCTCCTTCTCCCGGTTCGTGATGGCAGCGGACAGCATGCGCAGGGCCCCCAACCGGATCTTGTCCCCGGCCCTCAGGGCCTCGTGCATCTCGCGCTGGACCTTTGACTTGAGCGTGGACTCACCCACCGTAGACTGCCTCCGTGCTCCCCTGGCTCATCGCCGTCGCGGCCCTCGCCGTGGCATGCGTGACCTACGGGATCCTCGTCGAGCGGCGATGGTACCGGTTGGTCCGGCGCCGCATCCCCATCCTACCGACCGATGGACCGCCGGAGCTCACGATGCTGCACCTCTCCGACCTCCACCTCACGCGACGCTCGACGACGATGCGCCGATTCCTGTCGGGGTTGCCCACGTGCGATGTCTGCGTGGTGACGGGAGACATCGTGGGCGAGCCGGAGGCAGTCGAGGACGCTGTTGAGGCCCTGCGGCCGCTCCGCGGCCGCCGGGCCTCATTGTTCGTGTTGGGATCGAACGACTATTACGTGGCCCGGCCGCGCAACTACCTCCAGTACTTCCGCAAACACCGCCAGCATCGCCTCGCCAAGCGAGGCCGTGCTTCCGACCTGGTGGTCCAGCTCGAGGCGGACGGCTGGGTCCACCTCAGGAACGTCCGCCGCGCGATCTCGCTCGACGGCCTGGAGATCGAGGTGCTCGGCCTGGACGATCCGCACATCGGCCGACAGGACCTCCGCGTTGCTCCACGCGAGCAGCCGCGCGCGTTCGGGCTCGCCGTGGTGCACTCACCCGACCCCGCCCCGGAGCTCGCCGCGCTCGGCTACGACCTCATGGTGTTCGGCCACACGCACGGCGGCCAGGTCCGGTTGCCGCTCGTCGGCGCCCTGGTGACCAACTCGGACGTGCCGAGGCGGATCGCATCGGGCTTGATTCGGATGGGAAATGCGTACGCGCACATCTCGCCGGGCCTCGGAACGAGCAAGTACGCGCCGTTCAGGTTCCTCTGCCGGCCAGAAGCCACCGTCCTCGAGTTCGTACCCCGGGCGGCTACTCCGGGCCGACCATCTTCTCCGGCCGCACGAGTTCGTCGTACTCCTGCTCAGTGAGGAAGCCCAGAGCCATCGCCGCCTCTTTCAACGTCGTCCCTTCCCGGTGGGCCTTCTTCGCGATCTCGGCCGCCTTGTCGTAGCCGATCTTCGGCGAGAGCGCCGTCACCAGCATCAGCGACCGGTCGACGAGCTCGGCGATCCGCTCCAGGTTGGGCTGGATCCCGTCCACGCAGAACTCCCGGAACGTCCCGCATGCATCGGCCAGGATCCCCGTCGAGTGGAGGAAGTTCCGAATGATGACGGGCTTGAACACGTTGAGCTCGAAGTTGCCCTGCGAACCGGCCAACGCTATGGCCACGTCGTTGCCGAGCACCTGGCAGCACACCATGGTCATGGCCTCGGACTGGGTGGGGTTGACCTTCCCCGGCATGATCGACGAGCCCGGCTCGTTCTCCGGCAATGCGAGCTCGCCGAGGCCCGAGCGTGGTCCCGAACCCAGCCACCGGATGTCGTTCGCGACCTTCATCAGCGACACGGCGAGCGTGCGGATCGCGCCGTGAGCGCCGACAAGTGCGTCGTGGGCGGCGAGGGCGGCGAACGTGTTCCCCGCGCTGGTGAACGGCAGCCCCGTCAGCTCCGCGATCTTCGCCGCGACGGCCGGGCCGAACCCGGGCGGCGCGTTCAGCCCGGTCCCCACCGCCGTCCCCCCGATCGCCAGCTCGTACAGGTCCGGGAGCGCCCGCTCGATCCGGGCGATGTCGGCGTCCAGCTGTGCGACGTAGCCGGAGAACTCCTGGCCCAGGGTGAGGGGCACGGCGTCCTGCAGGTGGGTCCGGCCGATCTTGACGATCCCAGCGAACTCTTCCGATTTCCGTTGGAGGGCGTCGCGGAGGGCCCGCACCGAGGGGAGCAGCTCGCGCACGATGGCTTGGGCCGCCGCGACGTGCATCGCGGTGGGGAAGGTGTCGTTCGACGACTGGGACATGTTGACATCGTCGTTGGGGTGGATGGGGCGCTTGCTCCCCAGCTCCCCACCGGCCAGCTCGATGGCCCGGTTCCCGATCACCTCGTTCGCGTTCATGTTCGATTGCGTTCCGGAGCCGGTTTGCCACACGAACAGCGGGAAGTGCTCGTCGAGCCTGCCCCCGACGACCTCGTCGGCCGCCCGAACGATGAGGTCGGCCTTGTCCTTCGGGAGGAGCCCGAGCTCCGCGTTCACCAGGGCCGCCGCCTTCTTCAACAGACCGAAGGCCCGCACGATCTCGACGGGCATCCGGTCCTCGCCGATCGAGAAGTGGCGGAGCGACCGCTCGGTCTGCGCTCCCCAGTACCTGTCTGCCGGGACCTCGACGTCACCCATGCTGTCCGACTCCACGCGGGTGGCCCGGTCAGGCATCCCGCCCACCGCGTCCGTCCGCGATGACGCGCTCGAAGGCCCCCTCGTATCCGGCCACCATGGCTTCCTTCGAGAACAGCCGCTGCACGCGCTCCCTGCAGACCTGGGGATCGATCTCGCCCAGATGCTTGAGCTTCTCTGCCGCTTCCTGCGCGTAGTTCTCGACGCTCACGATCCACCCGGTGACGCCGTCCTCGATCACCTCGGGCACCGAGCCTCGCGGCGTGGCGATGACCGGCGTGCCGCAGGCCATGGCCTCGGTCATGACCAGGCCGAAGGGCTCCGGCCAGTCGATGGGAAATAGCACGGCCTTGGCCCGTCGCAACAGGTCGACCTTCTCCTCCTGAGAGATCTCGCCCATGATCGTCCAGTCCTTCGGCAGGATCGGCTTGATGTTCTTCTCCCACTCCTCCTCCTCGGTGGGGTGCGCGATCTTCACCGCGGACACCAGGTGCTCGCCGGCAAGCTTGGCGGCCTCGATGGCCCGCCGCCATCCCTTCTCCGGCGCGGCCCGCCCGAGGAACAGGACGAAGTCCTCCTTCTCCGTGTTGAACGAGTAGAAGGCCATGTCGATCCCGTTGTAGACGACCCCGGCGTACTGGAGCGACTCGTGGAACCGCTTCTGGGCCTCGCTGATCGCAACGAACCATGCGCGGTCGCCGACCAGGTCGTAGAGCCGGATCATCTCCGGCGTGAAGCTGCCGTGCAGCGTGTGGACGGTCGGGACGCCGGTCTCGATGGATGCGGCGAGCGCGGAGAACGGCGAGTGCACGTGGAGGACCTCGAACCGTTCCCGCGCGCCGCGCAACGAGAAGAGGGTGTGGGTGGTGTCGAGCATGACGTCGTTGATGGCCTTGGAACCGGGCGCGACCTCATAGACGTACTCGAGCCTGGCCTTGGTGATCGAGTCACCGGTGGCGAAGAGCGTGACGTCGTGCCCCGCCTCGGCCAGGCCGTCGGCCTCGAGGGCCACGACCCACTCGATGCCACCGTAGCCCTTCGGCGGGACCGCGAGCCACGGCGGGCAGATGAGGGCGATCCTCACGCCGTGGCCTCCTGCACCGCGGGCCGGATCCAGGGGACGAACCGGCGATGCTCGAACTCCTCCGCATAGCTCCTCTCCCAGCGGTGGATGATGACCTCGTGCTCCGGATGGTGCTCGAAGGCCCGGACCTGCTCGACTTCGTCCCATTCGGAAACCACCACGTAGGTGCGGGGGTCCCAGGGGTCCCGGCCGATCTCGCTCCATCGATGACCAGGCTGCGTTTGCGCCAGCTCGCGGACGGTAGCCAGATCGTCCTCGAACCGGCCGCGGTCGGCCTCATCGGTCAAGACGAATCGAAGGTAAGCGAGCACGGTCATCCGGTCGGCGCTCCTCCTGCTCCGAGGCAAGCCTACCCGCCCAGGCCCCGGGCCAGCCGATAGACTGGCCGGCACGGGACGTGGCGCAGTTTGGTAGCGCGCAGCGTTCGGGACGCTGAGGTCGCGGGTTCAAATCCCGCCGTCCCGACCCGACCTCAGGCCGGGGATCTTCCGAACCCCTTGCGGTGCACGGGATCCCCGGCCGGGTTCAAGGTCCCGGTAGTTTCGCGCCGATACAACGCAGGTGTTTGACGAACCCACAGCCCGCCCTATACGGTTTGCCGCGGCTGCCACCAGCAGCTTCTTTTGCATGCGGGGAGAGTGGGCGGGGAACCGGGGTCGCATCGCGCGGGGCGCACTCGCCCTGCTGATCATGCTCGCCGCGTCCGTGGCCTCGGCAAGCCTCTCCTCGGCCGGTCCGTCACAGCGAGACGTCCAGGCAGCGAGGGACAAGCTCGGCGCGCTGAACCAACGGCTCGGGATCCTGGTCGAGCAGTACGACCAGGAGCGGGTGAAGCTCCAGGACATCCAGTCCCACCTTGCGGAGACCCGGGCCGAAGCCGCCAAGGCTCAGGCGACGGCGCTGGGAGCGGTTGCCGACCTGAACGCCCGGGCAGCCAGGGCGTACCAGGGTGTGGGCTCCGAGCTCGAGATGCTCCTCGGAGCTTCGTCGTTCGCCGAGTTCTCCGACCGCCTGGAATTCATGGGGAGCATGGCCCAGGCCGATGCCGATCTCGCGACCCGGGCCGCCGCCGCGCAGCAGCAGGCGAGATGGCTGGCGGCGAAGTTGTCGGACGCGCTCGCGGTGCAGCAGGAGCTCCTCACCTCGCTCCAGCAGAAGGAATCCGAGATCCGACGGGGGATCGGTCAGGCCCAGGCCCTGTACGAGAGCCTGAACCGCAGGTACCACGACGCGCTCGCCGCTCAGCGTGCCGCGGCCGGCGTCTACACGATCTCACCCCCGCCGGGCGGCCCGCCCCCCGCCCTCAACGCGAACGCCCAGGCCGCGATCGATGCCGCGTACTCCGTGATCGGGGTGCCGTACCAGTTCGCCGGGTCGAGCCCGTCGACGGGCTTCGATTGCTCGGGTCTCACCATGTGGGCGTGGTCCCAGGCGGGGGTGTCGCTCCCCCACTCCTCGGAGATGCAGTACGCGGTGCTCCCGCACGTGGCCCAGAGCGACCTCCAGCCCGGCGACCTCGTGTTCTTCTACTCGCCCATCCACCACGTCGGGATCTACGTCGGCGGGGGACAGATGATCGATGCGCCCCACACCGGCACCGTGGTCCAGATGCGGCCAGTCGAGTGGAGCGTCTACATAGGAGCGGCGAGACCGTAGCGGTCGACGCTGCAACCGTCGCGCCACCCGGTCCGGCGACCGACGGTAGGCTCTAACGCATGGCCAAGGAGCCGGAAGGATCGGTGGCGTCGCCGGAGGATCTGCAACTGGTCCGGGCCCTTCGGGCGGGGGATGAGGTCGCGTTCATGATGCTCGTGGAGCGATACGGCCCCGCGATGCTCCGCCTGGCCAGGATGTACGTTCCCACCCGGGCCGTCGCCGAGGACGTGGTGCAGGAGGCCTGGCTCGGGGTCCTGAAGGGCCTGGACGGATTCCAGGGTCGGTCGTCGCTTCGAACCTGGATCTTCCGGATCCTGGTGAACACCGCGAAGACCCGAGGGCAACGTGAGAGCCGCTCGATCCCATTCTCGTCCTTGTGGTCACCCGACCCGGAGTCCGAGCCCGCGGTTGAACCGGAGCGGTTCCGGCCGGCGGGCGACTCGGCGCCCCACGGCTGGCTCGACAAGCCGACGAGCTGGGAGGGCGTACCCGAGGACCGGCTGCTGTCGATGGAGACACTGGATCACATCCAGGCATCCATCGACGGCCTGCCGCCGAACCAGCGCGAGGTGATCCGCCTCCGCGACGTGCTCGGGTGGAGCTCTCAGGAGGTCTGTGACGCGCTCGACATCAGCGCCACGAACCAGCGGGTGCTCCTCCATCGAGCCCGGTCGAAGGTCAGGGCCGCGCTGGAGCGTTACTTCCAGGAGGAGATGACGAAGGCGTGACGGCACCCACCGACCTGACGTGCCGCGAGATGGTCGAGCTCATGAACGACTATCTGGAGGGCGCGCTCGCCGAAGGCGAGCGTGCCCGGTTCGAGGCGCACCTTTCGATCTGCGATCCGTGCACCACCTATCTGGCGCAGGTCCGCGAGACGATCCGTCTGGCCGGCCGGCTGACCGAGGAGTCCGTCCCCCCGAATGTTCGAGACGAACTCCTGCAGGCCTTCCGCGACTGGAAAGACGCCTAGCCGGAGCGAAGGCGCACTACCCGGGACTGCCGGCGAGCTCTTCGTCCGCCCCCGCCGGCATCCGCCATCCAAGCAGGGAAAGTGCCGCGGCCGGGAACGCCAGCACCGACAGCAGGCCGGCAGCGACCATCGCCGCGCTGGTCGCCTGGCTCAGCAGCCCGAGCTCCACCCCGATCTGCGTCGCCGCCACGATGAACGCGAGCGAAGTGGCCTGGAGCAACGCCGCGGCCGCGGTCTGTCGGGGACCCACCACCCCCCGGTACAGGACGGCGGGCATCCCCCGCACCACCAGCAGCGCCAGCAAGAACAGCGGGACTTGCAGGACGGTCGATGGCCGGGCGAAGAGCGCGCCGAGATCGAACCGGAGCCCGCTCGACACGAAGAACACAGGCACCAGGAACCCGAAGCTCAATGCCTCGATCTTCAGCCGGAAGTGCTCGTGGGTCATCATCCGGTCCCGGTCCACGATCGACAGGACGGCCCCCGCCAGGAAGGCACCGAGGATCGACTCCAGGCCCAGCCGCTCGGCCACGGCAACGAAGCCGACCAGCAGGAGCACGGCGCCCCGAACCCGGATCTGCGCTGTGGTGTCCTGGAGCCGCTCGACCACCGTGGAGATCCGCATGGCCCTGCCGGCCCGGGAAAGGGCCAATCCGATCACAGTGGCGAGCACCACGATCCCGCCGAGCAGCAACAGTTTCGCGCCGCTCCCGCTGGACTCCCGCGAGAACAGCAACGTGAGGAGGACGACCGCCCCGAAGTCGGCAAGTGACGACGAGGCGATGACGAGCTGGCCGAACTGAGTGCCGGCCTCACCAGCATCCTTCAACACCGGCACCACCACGCCCAGGCTGGTCGCCGACAGGACCACCGCGACGAAGAGCGGGGTGTCCACCAGCCCGGCGGCCCAGAGAAGGATGGCGACCACCACGGCGAGGGCGAAGGTCAGCGCGAAGCCCGCGCCGGCGATCCCGAGCAACCGGCCCCGCAGCCGCTCGAACTCGACCTCCAGCCCCGCCACGAACAGCAGGAACGCCAGGCCGAGGAGGGCCAGCACCTGCACCGGGAGGTCGGCTCGGACCCACCCCAGGACGGAGGGCCCCACGACGATGCCGGCCACGATCTCCACGACCACCGAGGGGATGCGGACCCGGGGGAAGAAGCCGAGCAGGAGCGGCGCGAGGAAGGCGATGGCGGAGACCGCCACCAGGTTCCCGAAGGACACGTCCGGCATCATGGCCGTCCCTACTTGGTCAGGCGGACGTGGCCGTTCGTGCCGGTCGCCTCGAGGTCCCAGTGGGTCCCGAACGCGTGCATCCCGTGCACGTAGATACGCCCGATCTCCTCGGGGACCCTGGGCTCGATCCGCACCTCGCCGTCGTGCACGTCCAGGCCGAGCATGTTCCTGATGAACACGAAGGGCGCGCCGGTGGCCCAGGCCTGAGGGCTGCACGCCGTGGGGTACGGCACGGGGAACCGTCCGATGCTCCGATCGAACCCGGCGAAGGCCTCGGGCAGGCGGAAGTCGCTGAACGCCGCCGCCGCCAGCTGGGCCAGGCCGATCCGGTTGGCCTCGTCCCGGAATCCCGACCGGACCATGCCCATGGCGACGATCGAGTTGTCGTGAGGCCAGATCGTCCCCACGTGGTAGCCGATCGGGTTGTACCCCTCGTCGGTGCGCGAGATCGTCCGCACACCCCATCCGGAGAACATGTCCTGGGACATCAGGTGATCGGCCACGATGCGGGCCCGGTCCTCCGGCACGATCCCCGACCAGAGCAGGTGGCCCATGTTCGAGGTCATGGAGTCGATGGGCCTCTTGTCACCGTCGAGCCCAACCACGTAGTAGCCGCCCCGCTCCTCGGACCAGAAATCACGGTTGAACCGCTCGTACAGGTCGTCGGCCTGCTTGCGAAGGGTCGTCGCGAGCTCCGCGTCGTCCATCAGCCGTTCGGCCATCTCCGCCACCCGAAGCTTGGCGTCATACACGTAGCCCTGGATCTCCGCCGTGGCGATGGGGAGATACGGGATCGCCCCATTCGAGTACTGGATGCCGTCCCACGAGTCCTTCCAGCACTGGTTGCCCAGGCCTTGGGTTGACCGGGTGCCGTACTCCACGTACCCGTCCCCGTCACGGTCGCCGTATGCGTCGACCCACTCCAGCGCCGCCAGGACGTTCTTCCACCGGGCCCGGACGAACTCGTCGTCGTCACCGTGTCGCAAGTACTCCGACATCAGGATGAGGTACAGCGGGGTGGCGTCGGCGGTGCCGTAGTAGGGGCTGTGGGGCTTCTCCCCGATCGTCGTGAGCTCGCCGTTTCGGACTTCGTGGAGGATCTTGCCCGGCTCCTCGTCCTTGAAGTCGTCGACCTCCTTGCCCTGGAGGGCGCCGAGCAGGTGCAACGCGCCCCGGGCGAGCTCGGGGCCGACCCAGATCGTCTGGAGCGCAGTGATCAGGGTGTCCCGCCCGAACAGCGTCATGAACCAGGGAAGGCCGGCGGCCGGCATGATGTAGCTCTCGCCGCCGAGCTCCCCGGCGATCCGGAGCGCCGCCAGGTCCAGGATCGACTTGTCGAAGACGTTCTTCAGGACCGCGTGGTCCGACCTGAACCGAGGCACCTCCTCCAGCCAATTGGTGAGGGCGCCCTCGACCTGCTGCTGCTCCTCGCCGAACTCGTCGTGCATCGGCTCCAGCACCGTCTCGTTCACGCGAACGGTCACGCGAAGGATGAAGACGAGCCCGGTCCGCGAGTCGAGCTCCACGTCCCATACGAGGTCGTTCCCGTCGATCGCAGGCTTGTGCTCCTGGAGCGGCTCGGGCTCCGTCATCGATGAGGGATCGAGTCGCTCCTCGAGGCCCTGGCGGATGACCCCACTGCGGCGAACCTCCACGTTCGTCTCGGCCAGGTAGCCCTCGTTCTCGTAGTGGAAGTGCAGGAGGGACAGGTCCGGGTCGTGCTCGATGTCGATCTTGGCGCTTCGGTCCCGCACCACGCTCTTGACCTCGAACAGGTCGGCGAAGTCCGCAAAGACCCGCAGCCGGAGCTCGAAGCGAACGGCTTCGGACGAGGAGTTGTACACGCCGACCTGCTCGTGCAGGCCGTTGCCGACGAATCGGAACCGCCGGACCGTCAAGGTGTTCGCTCGCAGGTCCGGCATCTCGGTGTTCGTCAGGAAGAACGCGGCCGAGTAGTAGTCGACGACGCGGGACTTGAGCAGCGACAGGGGCTGTCCGTTCAGCGTGAGCTCCCAGCTGGACAGGAAGCGCGTGTCGTCATGCAGGAGGCCGCCGATGGAACCGGCCGGCACGTCTCCGAGGGAGTCGGAGAACATGAACGTCCGCCCCTCCAGGATGGCGATGGCGTCCGTCCCGAGCTCGGGAGGGTAGGACTTCTCGTCTCCGCCCTCCACCTCGGGACGTGGTTCGGGGTAGGGGTCGAGCGG
>JBIOUU010000158.1:0-2048 GCA_044867345.1 Actinomycetota bacterium | reverse complement strand
CTTCTGGACCACGACGTCGAGCGCGCTGGTGGGCTCGTCGGCCACGATCACTCGAGGCGAGAGGCTCATGGCGATGGCGATGCAGGCCCGCTGCTTCATGCCGCCGCTCAGCTGGTGGGGAAACATGCCGGCGACCTCGCGATCGAGGCCCACCCGGGGGAGGAGCGCGCCCAGCCGCTCGGCGAGCTGCCGCCTCGTCGTCGGCACGCCGTGGTCCCGCAGCGCGTCGGCGACCTGGTCGCGGATCCGGAGCACGGGGTTCAGCGAGTTCATCGATCCCTGCGGAACCAGGGCGATGCGGGCGAGCCGGAGCCGCCGCATCTCGTCCTCGGGGAGTGTCATGAGGTCACGCCCGTCGAGCCACACCTCACCAGCCTCGATGTGGCCGGGCGGTTTGATGAGGCGCAGCAGCGACAGGGCCATCGTCGACTTGCCGGAGCCGGACTCCCCGGCGATGCCGAGGCGCTCGTCGGCCCGCAGGCTGAACGTGATGCCGTCGGCTGCCCGCACGGCCCCCCCCGGCGTGTGGTACCGCACCGAGAGCCCCCGCACGCGGAGGATGTCCGGTCTCACACCGCCCTCCGGAGCCGGGGGTTCGCGAGCTCGTCGAGGCCGACCGTCACGAAGAACAAACCCAGGAACACGACGAGGATCACGACGATGGGCGCCGCCCACCACCACCACCACCCGTTGATCAGGGCGGCGTTGAAGTTGACCCAGTAGAGGGTCATGCCGAGGGTCGGCGAGTCGATCGGCCCCAGCCCGAGGACCTCGAGGAAGACGCTGGCGAGGATGGCGCTGGAGACGGCGTTCACGAGCGTCGCCGCCAGGTACGGCAGGAGATTCGGCACCAGCTCCCGGACGATGATCTCCGGCCCGCTCATGCCGTTGAGGCGGGCCACGTCCACGTAGCCCCGCTCCCGGAGGCTCAGGACCTGGGCCCGGATGGCGCGGGTGGGACTGAGCCACGCCAGCGAGGCCACGACAAGGGCCATCTGGTCGACGGTCAGACCCTCCTTGATCGACACGGCGATGATGATCAGCACCAGGAGCCCGGGGACGGTGAGGCCGACGTCCACGACACCCCGGATCACCGCGTCGATCTTGCCCCGGTAGTACGCCGACGTGAACCCGAGCACCGATCCGAGGCCCACGCCGATCAACCCGGCGATGAACCCAATGCGAAGGGTCAGCGGCGTGCCGGCGACCATGACGGCGAGGAGGTCCCGGCCCTGCCGGTCCGTGCCGAGCGGGTACTGCCCCGAGGGCGGTCGGAGCGTGGGGACGGAGAGCGGCCGGGCCTTCGCGGTGTCGACGACGAAATGGCCGATACCCACGAACGCGGCGAGCGCGCCGAGCAGGATGAGCCCGACCAGCAGGGCCAGATTGCGCCGCAGGTAGCGCAGCACGGCCCGCCTCGCGCCCGTCCGCGGGCCCGTCCGCGGGAAGGTGGCCGGCGCCGGCTCACCGGTCACGGCGCGCTACGCCTTCCGGTAGGAGATGCGGGGATCGAGGAGGGGATAGACGGCGTCGAGGATCAGGGTGGCGAGCCCGAGGGCGATGATCACGGTGAACACGATGCCCTGGATCAGAAAGTGGTCGTTCTCCCGGATGGCCTGGAACAGGACCGTGCCGATGCCGGGATACCCGAAGATCACTTCGACCAGGACCGCCCCGGACACGATCTGACCGAGTGCCAGGGCGAGCCCGGTGGCCTGGGGGAGGAGCGCGTTCCGAACACAGTAGCGGAGGAAGATCGTGAGACTCCGGAGCCCCTTCGCCTCGGCGAAGATCACGTAGTCCTCGCCCTGGGTCGTGACCATCATCCCTCGCATCGACAGGGCCCACCCGCCCGTCGCCACCAGGACGATGGACAGCGCCGGCAGGATCGCGTGCCGGACCAGGTCGAGGACGAAGGGCAGCGTGAGCGCCGGAAAGGCGCCGGCGCTGTAGCCGCCGAACATCGGGAGCACGGGGAACCGGAACGCGAAGAGGTAGATCAGGATGAGGCCGAGCAAGAAGAACGGGATGGCGTGGAGCGCCCAGAG
>JBIOUU010000157.1:0-7634 GCA_044867345.1 Actinomycetota bacterium | reverse complement strand
GGCGGCGTCTACCTCCTGCTCGCCGCCGAGTTCGTCGGCTGGGTCCAGATCCTCATCTACGTCGGCGCCATCGTGATCCTCTTCCTGTTCGGCCTCATGCTGACCAGGGCCCCGATCGGACGGGAAGCGCTGGACAACCAGCAGCGGGGGATCGCCTTCCTGATCGGCCTGGGCATCCTGGGCGGGCTGGTCTACCTGATCCAGGGGGCGTTCAGCTGGAGCGGGCCGAGGCTGCGGCCCTCGGTCGGCACCACCGCCCAGCTCGGCCAGTCGCTGTTCCGCCAATGGGTGCTGCCCTTCGAGGCCGTCTCGTTCCTGTTGCTCGCCGCCCTCATCGGCGCGGTCGTGCTCTCGCGGAGGGACGATCGACCGTGATCAGACTCCCGCTCGTGCTGTTCTTCTCCGCCGTGCTGTTCTCGACCGGCGTCTACGGCGTGCTGGCTCGTCGCAACGCCGTGCTGGTCCTGATGTCGATCGAGCTGATGCTGAACGCGGTGAACGTGAACCTGGTGGCGTTCTCCCAGTTCTGGCACGACGTCACCGGACAGGTGTTCGCGCTGTTCGTGATCGCCGTCGCCGCCGCGGAGGTGGGGATCGGCCTGGCCATCGTGATCCTGATCTATCGCAACCGCGAGACCATCAACGTCGACGAGGTGAACCTCCTGAAGTGGTAAGCGCGGCCGAGACCGTGAGCGCCACCGTGATCGGGCCAGGGTTCGCCAGGCTGGCCTGGGTGGTTGCGGTGCTGCCGCTCCTCTCGTCGGCCCTGACCCTGTTCTTCGGAAGGCGCACGCCGGGCCGGGGGTGGATCTACGGCGTCGCGGCGATGAGCGCCGGCTTCGTCCTCTCGGTGCTGGTGCTGTGGCACTTCGTGCAAGGGGGCGGCGCGGTGGGCTCGTCGGTGACGTGGTTCACCATCGGGCCGTTGCACGTGGAGGCAGGTCAGTACGTCGACGGCCTGACGGCGATCATGCTGATCGTCGTCACGGTCGTCTCCCTCGCGGTCCACGTGTACTCGATCGGCTACATGCACGAGGACGTTCGGTTCACCTGGTTCTACGTGGTGCTCTCGGTGTTCACCGCGGCCATGCTCAACGTGGTCATCGCCGACAACCTGATTCAGCTGCTGGTGGGCTGGGAGATCATGGGCCTGTGCTCCTACCTGCTGATCGGGCATTGGTGGGAGGAGCGGATCAACTCCAACGCCGCCATCAAGGCGTTCATCACGACGAGGATCGGCGACGTCCCGTTCATGTTCGGCATCTTCGTGTTGATCGCGGCGACGGGCTTCCACTCGGCCAACATCCAACAGGTCGGGGAGTTGGTGGGGGGACCAGAGGTGTCCCGAGGCCTGGTCTCAGTGGCGGCGTTGCTGCTCTTCGGGGGGACCATCGGCAAGTCGGCGCAGTTCCCCCTCCACGTGTGGCTCCCCGACGCCATGCAGGGCCCAACCCCCGTGTCCGCGCTGATCCACGCGGCCACGATGGTGGCCGCGGGCGTGTACCTGGTCGGCCGGATGTACTCGGTGTTCCTGCATGCGGCCCCCGAGGTCCTCCGGTTCGTCGGGGTCATCGGGGCGGTCACGATGTTCGGGGCCGCACTCCTTGCCCTGGCCCAGGACGACATCAAGCGGGTGCTGGCCTACTCGACCGTCTCGCAGCTGGCCTACATGGTGACGGCAATGTCGGTCGGCCCCCCGGGAAGGGATGCGGCGTTCTTCCACCTGTTCACGCACGCGTTCTTCAAGGCCCTCCTGTTCCTCGGAGCGGGCTGCGTGATCCACGCCGTGCACTCGAACTACATGAGCGACATGGGCGGGCTGTGGAGGAGGATGCCGGTCACCTTCTGGACGTTCGTGTTCGGCTCGGCCGCGCTGGCCGGCATCCCTCCATTGGCCGGCTTCTGGTCCAAGGACGAGCTGCTGGTCGCCGCATCGAAGGGACACGCCGTCGTGTTCACGCTGATGCTGGTCACGGCCCTGGTGACCGCCTTCTACGCCTCCCGGATGGTCATGCTGACCTTCCTCGGTCCCTACCGAGGGCACGGTGAGCCGCACGAGGCGCCGGCGGTCATGACGGGACCGCTCGTCGCGCTGGCCTTCGGGACCATCTCGGTCGGCTTCCTCGGCGCCGCCTTCACCCGCGGCGTCTTCTTCAAGTGGGTGTTCTTCGAGGTGCCGGAGCCGGTGACGTTCGTGCTGTGGGTGGCCACCCTGTCGATCCTCGCGGCGGGGCTCGGCGTCCTGGCCGGGTGGTACGTGTACCGCGAGCGGCCCGAGCCCGACCCCGTGCTTCAGCTGGGATGGCTCTCGAGCCTGCTGGTCAACAAGTTCTATCTCGACGAGGTCTACATGAACGGGGTCGTCCTGCCGGTCCGGGACCGCCTGGCCGCCGCGGCGGTGTGGTTCGACCGAAACGTCCTGGACGGCATGGTGAACGGGGCGGCCAGGCTCACCAGGGATCTGGCCTTCGGGACGGACGAGTTCGACCGCACCGTCGTCGACGGTGGGGTGAACGGGGTCGCGCAGGCCGCCGGGTTCACCGGGGGGCTGCTCCGGTACCTGCAATCGGGCAACGTCCAGCGCTACGCGGCGTTCCTGTTCGTCGGCGTGGTGGTGCTGGCCATCGTGATCACCAGGGTCTGATGAACGGGGAGAGGGAGAGCTGATGAACAGCGGGTGGGAGAACTGGGCCATCTCGATCGCCACGTTCCTGCCCCTGGTGGGGGCGTTCGTCATCGCGTTCACGCCGAGGGAGCGGGACCGGCTGGTCCGCTCCCTCGGCGTGCTCATCACGGCGGCCGCGCTGATCGCCGGCGTGGTCATGGCCATGGGGTTCGACTACGGAGCGGGCCACGGCCTCCAGTTCGAGGTCAACGCGCGGTGGATCCCGGTCATCGGGGCCCGGTATCACGTCGGGATCGACGGCATCAGCCTCCCCTTGTATCTGTTGACCCTGGCCCTGTCGTTCCTGTGCGTGATCTACAGCTACCGGTTCGTCCCCAGCCCCGGGCGGACGAAGTCCTTCCTTGCGCTGCAGCTCTTGCTCGAGACCGGCATGGCCGGCACCTTCATCGCGTTCGACCTCATCCTGTTCTTCGTCTTCTGGGAACTCGTCCTGGTCCCCATGTACTTCTTGATCGGGATCTGGGGGAGCGCGAACCGCGAGTACGCGGCCATCAAGTTCTTCCTCTACACGTTGTTCGGGAGCGTGTTCATGCTGCTGGCGTTCCTGGGCATCTACTTCCGGTCGAGCGTGAACGGGGCGCACACGTTCGACATCGTCCAGCTCCAGCAGTTCGCGGCCTCGGGAGGGTTCACCAAGGCCTTCCAGCTCGTCGCGTTCGTCGGGGTCTTCCTCGGATTCGCCATCAAGGTGCCGATGTGGCCCTTCCACACTTGGCTGCCCGACGCGCACACGGAGGCCCCGACGGTCGGCTCGGTTCTCTTGGCCGGGATCCTCCTGAAGATGGGCACGTACGGGTTCATCCGGATCGCCCTCCCCATCCTCCCGGACGCGGCGCGGGAGTGGGCGCCGTGGATCGGCGGCCTGGCGGCCATCGCCATCGTCTACGCCGCGCTGGCCTGCCTGGCCCAACGGGACCTGAAACGGCTGATCGCGTTCTCCTCCGTCGGCCACATGGGCTTCGTCATGCTGGCCATCGCCACCCTCACGCCGATCGGGATCAACGCGGCCATCTTCGGGATGGTGGCCCACGGCGTGATCACCGGGATGCTGTTCTTCTGCGTGGGCTCGATCTACGACCGGTACCACACCCGCGAGATCGCCGAATTGGGCGGGGGGCTCATGCAGAAACTCCCGTACCTCGGCGGCGTGTTCGCCTTCGTGGCCATCGCCTCACTCGGCCTACCCGGACTGGCGGGGTTCTGGGGGGAGGTCATGGCGCTGCTCTCGTCGTATCAGCCCGCGCAGGCCCTGAACACGGCCCTGTTCCGGACGTTCATGGTGGCCGGAGGGGTCGGTACGATCCTGACGGCGGGGTACTTCCTGTGGATGTTGCAGCGCGTCAACATGGGCACCCTGCCGGAACGATGGCGGGAGTCGGCCCTGCCCGACGTCGTGACCGTGGAGTGGGTGTCGTGGCTGCCGCTCCTCGTGGCCATCGTGGCCCTCGGCGTCTTTCCCCGGTTGATCCTCGGCGTAAGCGACGGGGCGGTCTCGGGACTCATGCGGCTCTTCGGCGGATAGCGGCCAGCGGAGGCGAGCCGGGCCCATGCGCATCGACTACCACGCGATCCTCCCGGAGATGATCCTGTCCGGCACGATCCTGCTCGTCCTGGTGGCGGACTCGTTCGCCCGGCCTCGCCGGAAATGGGTGGCCATGCCGGTCGCGTTCCTGGGGATCCTGGCGGCGCTGATCGCCGCGCTGACCCTGATCGGCTCGCACCGCACCACGTTCAACGGCATGTTCGTGGTGGACAACTTCGCATTGCTGTTCAAGGTGTTCTTCCTGTCCGTCGCGCTGCTCGTGCTGCTGGTCTCGCTCCGCTACTTCAGCGACGGGCGCTGGTACCAGGGGGAGTACTACTTCCTGCTGCTGACGTCCTTCCTCGGCTGCGTCCTCATGCCCTCCTCGCGGGACCTGCTGATGCTGTTCATCTCGCTCGAGCTCGTCTCGGCGCCGGGCTTCCTGATCGTGGCGTTTCGGAAGTCCGACCCTCGCTCGAACGAGGCCGGGATCAAGTTCTTCCTGTTCGGCGTGCTGTCCTCGGCCGTGATGCTGTACGGCATGAGCCTGATCTACGGGGTGACGGGGCACACGAACCTCACGGAGATCGGGCGATCGCTGTCGGGGACCCTCCAGCAAGGACAGGAGACCGTCGTGCTGGCGGCCATCCTGTTCATCGTGGCCGGGTTCGCCTTCAAGGTCTCGGCGTTCCCCTTCCAGTTCTGGGCCCCCGACACGTACGAGGGGGCTCCCGTCCCGGTGGCGGCGTTCCTGGCCACGGCGTCGAAGGCCGCCGGGTTCGCCGGCCTCCTCCAGCTGATGTTCGTGGCCTTTGCCGCGACAGCCGAGTTCTGGACGCCGATCTTCGCCGCCCTGTCCGTGTTCACCATGACCGTGGGGAACCTCGTAGCCCTCCAACAGCGGCAGATCGTGCGGCTGCTGGCCTATTCGAGTATCGCCCAGGCCGGGTACATGCTGCTCCCGTTCGCGCTGGTCTCGGGAGATCAGGCCGTCAACAAGGCTGCCTTCGCCGCCGCGACCACGTACATCCTGATCTACGCGGTCATGACCTTGGGGGCCTTCGCCGTTGTCATCGCCCTGACGAGGGAGTCTCCGAGCCTGCTGATCTCGGACTTCGCGGGCCTGGTCCGCCGGGCACCCGTGCTCGGCATCGGGATGATCGTGTTCATGGTCTCGCTCGGCGGCGTCCCCCCGACCGGCGGCTTCTGGGCCAAGTTCTTCGTGTTCACCGCGGCCATCAGCCGCGGCGGGCTGGGGCCCTGGCTGGCAGTGATCATGGTCTTGAACTCGGTGGTCAGCCTCTACTACTACCTCCGCGTGGCTCGGGAGGTGGTGTTCGTCGAACCCCGGGTGGAGCGGCCCCCGGCGTCTCCGGCCCTGGTCACCTGGGTGGCCGCCCTGGCGACGTTCGCCATCCTGGCCATCGGGATCTACCCCGAGCTCCTGGCGCACTTCCCGCCGCTGTCCACGCTGGCGGGCCCCTAGCCCTCCGTTCGACCGAACCGGACGTAAGCTCGTGGCGAAGGACCGAAAGGGACTACCGTCGATCCGAAGGAGGGTGACGTACAGGTGATCGGGATCAACCGGGCCAAGACCTGGATCCTCATCGCCGCGCTGGGCGGCCTGTTCGTGCTGATCGGTTACGCGTTCTTCGGCTCGGCGGGCGGATGGACCTTCCTGCTCATCGCGCTGGCCATCAACTTCGCTCTCTACTGGTTCTCCGACAGGATCGCCATCGCGACCACCCGTTCACGGGCCGTGAGCGAACAGGAGTATCCGAGGCTGTACGCGATCGTGCGGGAGCTGACCCAGGCGGAGTCCCTGCCCATGCCGAAGATCTATGTCTCGGACATGCTCCAGCCCAACGCCTTCGCCACCGGTCGGAACCCCGAGCACGCCTCGGTGGCTGTGACGAAGGGGATCCTCCAGATCCTTGACGAGCGGGAGCTCCGCGGCGTTCTGTCCCACGAGCTGTCGCACGTGCGGAACCACGACATCCTGATCAACTCCATCGCGGCCGGCATCGGGATGGCCATCACCCTCCTGGCCCGGTTCGCCTTCTTCTTCGGTGGGAGCGACGAGCGGAACAACCCGCTCGGGCCGTTCGCTTTCCTCATCGCGTGGATCCTCGCGCCGATCGCCGCAGCCATCATCCAGCTCGCGGTGTCGCGGTCGCGCGAGTACCAGGCGGACGAGTCGGGGGCCCTCCTTTCCCGCGACCCCGAGGCGTTGGCGCAGGCGCTCCGCAAGCTCGACACCGCCTCCAAGCAGGTGCCGGCGCCCGCCACGGTGAGCCCGGCCGAGGCCCATCTGTTCATCGTGAACCCGTTCCAGGGCCGCGGTGCGGGGAGATCGCTGGCGAACCTGTTCTCCACCCACCCGCCGACCGAAGCGCGGATCGCCAGGCTGGAGGAGATCCGCAGGAACCTGAACCTGGCCTAGCCGCTCAGGCCAGCAGGGCCGCGAGGTCGGGGATCAGGGTGTGGCCGTCCGTCGAGACTCCGTCGCCGAGCGACGCGTCTCGCTGGATGAGGTAGGTCCGCATGCCGAGGGCGGCCGCCCCGTCGCAATAGACGGACTGGTCGTCCACGAACGCGGCGCCGGTCGGCTCGGCTCCCAGCCGATCGAGGGCAGCGCGGTAGATGGCGGCATCCGGCTTGGCCACGCCGACCTCGAAGGAGAGCACCACCGCATCCATCTCGCGCTCCAGCCCGAGGTCGTCCACCACCGGGCGTGTGGAGCGGGAGCAGTTGCTGACGAGAGCGGTTCGCACCCCCCGAGCCCGGAGGGCGCGAAGGACCGGGATGGAGTCCTCGTACAGGTGGATCCGGGTGAGGAGCGAGCTCCGCTCGAGCTCGAGGAGCTCGCCGACCAGACCGGGCTCGGGGTCGAGTCCGCAGGCCTCCAGGACGCTCGCCATGTCCTCTTCAGCGCCGGCGAAGGACCCGACCCCGCGTGATGGCCTCGTGCTGTCGAATGCCGATTGGAGGGCGGCGCTCGAGATGCCGATCCGCGCCGCCATGGTGTCCCGCAGGCCCGGCCACTCGCCCCACACGAGCGTGTCGTAGAGGTCGATGAGGACGGCGGTCGGGGCATCTGCGGTTGGCATGTGCCCCCAGGCTACCGCCCTTCTGGGGACCGCCCCCGCCGCTCACGCCGCAGTCGTCAGGGACCTGACACGTCGCCCCCACGAATGCCTGGTATCACCTGCGATTCCTTGAAGCCAACTGTCAGGACCCTGACGAGGCTCGTGCGTGGGCTTGACCCGGTTTCACGGACACCCCGAGACTGGCCACCGGCCAGGGAAGGAGGTGTTCGATGCCGAACCCGTTCTCCTACCCGAAGGAGCTTCGGGACGAGGGCGTGCGGCTCGTACGAGAGGAGGGCCGGTCGCTCCGGGAGGTTGGGCAGCAGCTCGGCGTGTC
>JBIOUU010000156.1:0-9723 GCA_044867345.1 Actinomycetota bacterium | reverse complement strand
ACCACCTGAGCCAGTACGTCAAGCACGGGATCTACGGATACGCGTGCCGGTACATCAGGAACGGGACGTCGTGGAGCACCCATGCGTTCGGCATCGCCATCGACCTGTCGTCGGCGGAGGAATACATGGGGAAGACCTACAGCACCACGAACTATCAGTTCGCCCCGATCTTCCGCAGCCATGGGTGGACCTGGGGCCTCAGCTTCAACGATCCCATGCACTTCCAGTACGCGACCGGGTACTAGGTTCCGACAGGAGGGGACGATGAAACGAACGCTTGTCATCATGCTCGGCCTGTTGGGTGCGGTTGGCGTCAGCATCGGCGTGCTCGCAGCGGTCGGCCGGACGGAACCCGCGCCTCCTGATGTCGGCCCACCGATCGGACCGCAGATGGCGCCCGACACCGGTGTGGGTGAGTTCCTGATCGTCGTGGTCGGCGGGATCTATGCCACGCGGGCGGAAGCGGAGGCGGCCAATGAGGCCATGCCCTTTGGGGACATGTCCGGCTACTACGTCGTGCCGGTGGCCCAGTTCCAGGGCTTCACGGAGGGGACAGGCTCCCCTAGTGACTTCGCGCTGGTCTCGGCGTTCCGAACCGAGCAGGGAGCGCTCGACTTCGTGGCGCTTGCCCGGTCGTTCGAGTACCCCGCAACGATCCTGCCGAGCCGGGTCCGCAGCCTGGGTGGGCTGTATGCGGGCCTGGGCCAGGAAGCGAGCCCCGATGGCATAGGCCCGCTGACCCATCCCGTGCCCGAATCGCTGCCGTGAGGATGGTTGTGGGGCGTGCCCTGGTTTTCCTCGGATGCACGGCGTCTGCCGCGTGCTTCGGACCGGGGCAGACGGTGGCGCCGACTTCTCCTTCGGTGAGATGCGAGGCTCCCTTCACGGTGCCCGCTGGATTCGGTATCGCCGAGATGCTGGATGACCGCTACACCGACCACATCGGCGTGCGAGTTCGGTTGCGCGACAACCGGGATCGTGAGCTGGAGCTCTTCTTCGGCGTGCCGGGCGAATACGGCGAGCACGCGCCCGTCGTGGGAAGACGGACCGTGTACTCGGGCGAGTCCGCAACGCTGTTTCGCTCGCCGGACGAGAACTGGATCCTTTCATGGTTCACGGCTGGCCCTTGTGGCTCGAATGCCATCTTCGGCCATGGCTTCAAGCAGAAGCAGGAGTTCCTCAGGGTTCTCGAAGAGACCGGGCTGATCGAAACCGGATAGTGGCGGCGCGCCGCCCTCCCCCGGGCGCAGTGAGGAGGGAGGGCATGCGCAGGGTGTTCGTGCTGGTGGCAGTGGCGCTGGCGCTGGTCACGGGTCCCGGGGCCGATGCCGCCTCGATCTCCATCCAGGCTTCGCCGAACCCGGCTCGTCTCGGGGACCGGGTCACCCACACCGTTGGGGCGTCCACCTACGGCTACCTGACCGTGTGGATCAGCGCTAGGGGGTTCGGCCAGCCCGGTCAAGGGTGGCTACCGCCCGGCTCCTGGCGGCTCGATTGCTGCCCGTCCGAGACCGCCGGGACGGCAGCCTGGCACTATCGGTCGAACGCGGCCGTCGGGCCGGGCACCTACCGGTTCGGCGCAACGACTCGCTCTCGAGGGACGTTCCTGTCGACCGCGCGGCCGGGGATCTCGACCGCCGCCGTGTGGGTGCGCATCCTGTAGGAGTCGATCGTCGTTTCCGTGGAATGTCGGGGGCGTTGCTAGATTGAGACCGTGGGCGCGATCCGCCGCCACCCCTATCTCTCGGCCACCGCGTTCCTGGCGGTCGTCCTCCTGTTGGTCCTCGTCGTCACGTTCGTGGCCGTCTGGCGCGCGGCCCACACCGACGATGCCAGCACCGTTGATCGGGCAGACGCCATCCTGGTCCTCGGTGCGGCCGAGTACGACGGTCGGCCGTCGCCGGTCTTCGCCGGGCGCTTGGAGCACGCGCAGCTCCTGTACGACCAGCACCGGGCTCCCATCGTGATGGTGCTGGGAGGTGGGCAGCCGGGCGACGTCACGACGGAGGCCGAGGCCGGCCGGGACTACCTGGTCCAGCAGGGGCTTCCGCCGGACGCGGTGATTGCCGAACCGGTCGGCCGCTCGACGCTGGAAAGCCTTCGTGCCGCGGCCTCGTACATGCGCGACCATGGCCTTCGCTCCGCGTTCCTGGTCTCGGACCCCTGGCACAACCTGCGGGTGAGGCGGATGGCCTCGGACCTCGGCATCGATGGATTCGTCTCGGCCACCTGGCACTCGGCGGCCCGGAGCGAAGAGACGCGCTTCGAGGGGTACGTCCGGGAGACCTTCGCCTACCTCTACTACCGAGTGTTCGGGCGCTGACGGCCCCCGGCGGTGTCGGAACCTCGCGCTACCATGGGCCGCGTGACGGTCACGCCCCGCGAGCGCACCGAGGAGATCGAGCGGCAGACCCTGACTCCGCACGCCACCCTGGTTGCGGAGTCCAAGGGACGCGAGCGCGATGAGGAGCAGGATGCCCTTCGAACCGGCTTCCAGCGGGATCGAGACCGGATCGTCCACTCGAAGTCGTTCCGCCGCCTGAAGCACAAGACGCAGGTGTTCCTGGCCCCCGAGGGCGACCATTACCGGGTCCGCCTCACCCATACACTGGAGGTCTCGCAGATCGCGCGAACGGCCGCCCGGGCCCTTCGCCTGAACGAGGACCTGGCCGAGGCCATCTCGCTCGGCCACGACCTGGGCCACACGCCGTTCGGGCACCTGGGCGAACAGGCCCTCACGCCGTTCCTGGGCCGGCCGTTCCGGCACAACGAGCAGAGCCTCCGGGTCGTGGACTACCTGGAAGACGACGGGCGCGGGCTGAACCTCACCTGGGAGGTCCGCGACGGCATCGTTAACCACACCTGGTCCATGCCGGCGCCCTCCACCCTCGAGGCGCAGGTGGTCCGGTTCGCCGACCGCATCGCGTATATCAACCACGACGTGGACGACGCGGTGCGGGCCGGCGTCATCGAGCCGACGGAGTTGCCGGACGATGCCCTCGAGGTCCTGGGCGGGATCCACGCCGAGCGGGTCAACACGCTGGTCAGCGACCTGGTGAACCGGAGCGAGGGCTCGCCGGAGATCCGGATGTCCGACCGGGCCTTCCGGGCGCTCGACACGCTCCGGGACTTCCTGTTCGAGCGGGTGTACCTGCGCGACGAGGCCCGGTCCGAGCAGGACAAGGCCATCGCGCTTGTCCGCTCGCTCTTCGCGCACTACCTGGACCATCCGGAGCAGGTCCCGGAGGAGTACCATCGGGCCCCAGGAGACCTGCCGACCCGCGTGGCCGACTACATCGCCGGCATGACCGATCGGTACGCCCTCCGGGTCTACGAACAGCTCTTCCTTCCCCAGAGTTGGCTGCTGTAATCGCTGGGGGAGTGGTGGCAGGCAGGATCAGGCAGGAGGACATCGAGGCGGTCCGGGAGCGGACCGATCTGGTCAAGCTGGTCTCCGGCTACCTCACCCTGAAGAAGGCCGGACACGACTCGTTCGTCGGCCTGTGCCCGTTCCACCCCGAGAAGACCGCGTCGTTCTCAGTGTCGCCGTCCAAGCAGGTCTATTACTGCTTCGGGTGCGGGGCAGGGGGCGACGCGATCCGGTTCCTCCGAGAGGTCGAGCACCTGGAGTTCACCGAGGCGGTCGAGCGCCTGGCCAAGGAGTCGGGCGTGTCGCTCCGATACGAGGGCGACACGCCGGCCGACCGGCGGGCCGCCTCCCGGCGCCAGGCGCTGCACCGGGCCAACGAGGAGGCGTCGGCGCTGTACCACCAGACCCTGGTGGACAGGCCCGAAGGGGAGGAAGCCCGGAGGTACCTGGAGGCCCGGGGGATCGACCGGGAGACCGCGGAGGAGTTCGCGATCGGCTATGCGCCGGGGGCCCCGGACTTCCTGCTCCGGCGCCTCGCCCGGGGATTCTCCCCGGAGATCCTGGTGGAGGCGGGCCTGGCCCTTCGTGACGCCTCCGGCAACGTCCGGGACCGATTCCGCGGCAGGGTCACGTTCCCGGTTCACGACCTGTCGGGACGGGCCGTGGGGATCGGGGCACGGATCCTTCCCGGCGAGCGGGACGAGGGCCCGAAGTACATGAACTCGCCGGAGACGCCGGTCTATCGCAAGGGCGAGGTCCTGTACAACCTGGACCGGGCCAAGGCCGCCATCTCCAAGTCCGGCGAGATCGTTATCGTCGAGGGGTACACGGACGTCATCGCCCTCGCCCGCGCGGGCGTGGAGACGGCCGTAGCGACGTGCGGCACGGCCCTCGGCGAAGGCCACTTCCGACTGGCTTCGCGGTTCGCGCAACGGATGGTGCTGGCCTTCGACTCCGATGAGGCCGGAGCCCGCGCCGCGGAGCGCGCGTTCGGGTTCCTCGAACGGTTCCCCGTCCAGCCGGTCGTGCTGATCCTGCCGGAGGGACTGGACCCCGCCGACTTCGTCCGCCAGCGCGGCGCGGACGCCTTCAGTGACTTCGCCGCCGGAGCGCAGCCGATCGTCGAGTACATGCTTCTCCGAAGTGTGGGACGCCACGACCTGTCGACCATCGAAGGACAGAGCGCCGCCGTGGCGGCTTCCCTTCCCATCCTGGAGGGCCTGTCGGATCCGGTCCGCCAACGCGAGTACGCGCACCGGTTGGCCGAGCTGGCCGGCGTGGCCGAGACCTCGGTGCTGCTCTCGTTGGAGCGCCGGGTGTCGGGCCGCCCGGCCGAGGTTCGCCAGGCGATGAAGCGAGCCTCGGTGCACGACAGGGTCGAGCGGGAGATGCTCCGGCTCCTGGCCCGCGACACGGGCATCTACCACGAGGTGGCCAAGCGCCTTGCCGAGGAGCACTTCCAGTCGGCCGGCAACCGCAAGCTGTTCGGGCTCCTGGTGGCCGCGGACGGAGACGTCCGGACCGTCGTGACCGGCTCCGACGACGACAAGGTGTCGCGCGCGGCCTCCGCGCTCGCCCTGGAGCCGCTCGACGGAGACCTAAGTATGGAATACGCCGAGGACGTGTGGGTCAGGCTCCAGGAGTTCGCGCTCCGTCGCAGGAGCGCGGACCTCCGGCGGCGCCTTCAGAAGCTCAACCCCACGACGCACCCCGAGTACGACGCCCTGTTCGGGGAGCTCATCGCCACCGATGGCGAGCTCCGCCGGCTGAAGGAGCGGCACGGCGACGCCGCCTGAGGGACGCCGGCGCGCCCATGGGTCGCCGCCGGTGCGGTTTCGTACACTTCCGGGCGGCCACCATCCCCCGCCCGCGAGGAGACCCATTGACCGAAGTGGCGCGAGACCTCGGTCTCGAGGAGGCGAAGGAATCGATCGCCGCCCGCGGTCGGGAACGAGGGTTCGTCACCTCGGACGATCTGCTGGAAGCCGTCCCCGTCGATGACTTCACCCCCGAGCAGGTCGAGGAGTTCCTGACCCAGGTCGAGGAGCACCTTCGGAACGAGGGCATCGAAGTCATCGAGGTCCCCGGCGACGACCTCGTCGAGCCGGGCGTGGCCGCTCGCCTGGACGTCGACTTGCTGAAGGCCCCCACCAACGACCCGGTCCGGATGTACCTGAAGGAGATCGGCAAGGTCCCCCTTCTCACGGCGGCACAGGAGGTCGACCTTGCCAGGCGGATCGAGGCCGGCGAGTTCGCCACCGAGCTGTACGACTTCCAGGACAGCGAGGACAGCAACGGCAAGGTCGACGGCAAGCGCCTCCGGATCGTCGTCGAGCGGGTCGTGGCCATCCGCGAGCATCAGCAGGACAAGTTCGGAAAGGTCGAGGGCATCGGCCGCGATCGCATCCCCAAGAGCTGGAAGCCCAAGGCCCGGGAGGACCTCGAGGCCTTCCTCCGCCGCGTGGAGCGGGACGGCCAGCTGGCCAAGAAGAAGCTGATCGAGGCCAACCTCCGACTCGTGGTCTCGATTGCCAAGCGGTACGTGGGTCGCGGCATGTTGTTCCTCGACCTCATCCAGGAGGGAAACCTCGGGCTCATCCGCGCGGTGGAGAAGTTCGACTACTCGAAGGGCTACAAGTTCTCGACGTACGCCACGTGGTGGATCCGCCAGGCCATCACCAGGGCCATCGCCGACCAGGCCCGAACGATCCGAATCCCCGTCCACATGGTGGAGACCATCAACAAACTGGTCCGGGTGCAGCGCCAGCTCCTCCAGGACCTCGGCCGCGAGCCGGCGCCGGAAGAGATCGGGCGGCAGATGGGCATCCCCGCGGAGAAGGTCCGGGAGATCCTGAAGGTCTCGCAGGAGCCGGTATCGCTGGAGACGCCGATCGGCGAGGAGGAGGACTCCCACCTCGGGGATTTCATCGAGGACTCCGAGGCAGTGGTTCCCGTGGACGCGGCCTCGTTCATCCTGCTCCAGGAGCAGCTCGAAGCCGTTCTGCACACGCTGTCCGAGCGGGAGAAGAAGGTGATCCAGCTTCGGTTCGGGCTCCTCGACGGCCACCCCCGGACGCTCGAGGAGGTGGGGCGGGAGTTCGGGGTCACCCGGGAGCGGATCCGCCAGATCGAATCGAAGACCCTGTCGAAGCTCCGGCACCCCTCACGGTCGCAGAAGCTCCGCGACTACCTGGAATAGCGCGCCGCGAGCCCTAGCCCGCGGTTTCCCCGTCCTGCGCCAGCCTAGCCTGGATACCGCTCCGGGCGCGCTGGACCGCCGACTGCCCCAACCGTCCGGCCGAGCCTGCCAGGCTCTCGCCGCTCCGCCCGAGCTGGTAGCCGATAAGGAAACCGAGGATCACGCCGATCACGAACTTCATGGCAACGCTCCTTGGGTCGGTGGTTCGGCAGAGCCTATCCGAATCGCGCGCGACGAAGAGCAGCCGAGGTCCGTTGGTAGACTCCGTGGGTCGTTCCGGGGTAGCTCAATTGGCAGAGCGGCGGACTGTTAATCCGTAGGTTGTGGGTTCGAGTCCCACCCCCGGAGCTCCAAACGCGCAGGTAGAGACCGGTTTCAGGCGGACGGGTTCACCCTCCGACCAAATGTGTCCCGCGGCCGTTTCGAGTTCGTCGCGTCGACGCAAGGTCGGGGCGCCCGTTCGCGCCTCTCGAGTTGTCAGTTCTTGTGACAACTCTCCGACAACGGAAGTTCCCATCACTTTCCACGTGCGCAATGGACACCTCGATTGTATGGAGTGTCGGCTCGGAGGAATATCCTCGTCGACACGATGCAGGGACCTGCAGAGGACGAAGCGGGCGGGTCGACGTCCCGGGTGCGACGTCTGGCCACGCCGATCGAAGTAGCGGCTTACCTTCAGGTACCAGTCAAGACGTTGTATGCGTGGCGCTACGAGGGGAAAGGTCCTCGCGCGCATCGAGTTGGCCGCCATCTCCGCTACCGTTGGGAGGATGTAGAAGCATGGCTCGCGTCGGTCGCAGCGAGCGGATGAGACCGGCATCGGTCCTACGATTCAGGAGCGCAACCAAGGCCTCACAGGAGAACGCGCGATGGGGAAGACCCGAAAGCCGATCACTGCCCGAAAGCCGCCCGTGCCGTCGGACAGCCACGCCGAGATTGAGGATTGGATCCGGCGCGTCATGCCGGATCTGCATCCGATCGTCGAGCGGTTGGACGAATCGATCCGCGAGGCGATTCCCGGGCTTCGATTCGCCGTCAAGTGGAAGAACGCGTACTACGGGTTACCGGAACACGGGTGGATCATCGAGGTGGTCGCCTACGATGTCTCCGTGAACGTCGTGTTCTTCGGCGGCGCGGAGTTCGACCCTCCGCCGCCTCTCGGGAGCACGGACCGGTCTCGGTACGTGAAGCTGAAGACCCTGGAGGAGGCTCAGGCACCGGAGATGCACGAGTGGATCAGGCAAGCGGGGCGCGTGCCGGGCTGGAAATGACGTCTCTTCGCCTGGTCTGGCGAGCCCGACCTCAGGCCCACGGCGGAAGCGCTCGGCGCCTCGACACCTGCAGCGGAGTAGTCCCAACGGGGAGCCAAGACGCTGTCGAGTTCGTGAGGGACATGAAAGACGAGGGCGCCGACCACATGACCACGATGGGCAGCCTTACCTTGTGCCGCTCCCTCCTCAAAGCCGGCCTCGTCGACCGCTTCCGCGTTGTCATCTTTCCGGTCATCACAGGGAGCACCGGTTCGGACCGAATCCACGACGGGTATCCCGATGTCGCTCTCGATATGATCGACAGCCGTACCTTCGATGGTCGCATCCAGCTGCTTGAGTACGTTCCGAGAGTGTTGGCCGGACCCCATGGCACCAACACGGATGACACCTAAACACGCCAGACTGCGATGCGGGGTCACGGGTCTCGAAGAGGCGAGACGTCAGGAGGCGGAGCCGTGTCCGAGCTAATCGGTATCGCTCGATTCAAGCTTCACGAAGGCAAGCTCGACGAGTTCAAGCGCTTGTCCGCTCAGGCTATGGAAATCGTGCGGACCAAGGACACCGGAACGCTGCAATACGACACCTACTTCAACGACGACCAATCCGAGTGCGTCGTCATCGAGCGGTACCGGGACTCCGAGGCGGCCATCGAGCACGCCGCGAACCTTCGCGACCTGTCCGAGGCGATCCTTGCGACGGTCTCCGTGGTTCACGGCGAGGTCCTCGGTGAGCCGAGCGCAGAGCTGAGAGCGAATCTGTCGGGCAGCGAGGTCCCCCAACTCTTCACGCCCTACGAGTCAATGTAGGTGCCGCTCGGCGCGAGAGCCTACGGAGGCGATTGGCCACGCCGCAACGAGACGGCCCCGCAAAGACGCCCCGGGGCCCGTCTCGTCTTCCCCGGCCCTCGCAGCGGGAGCCGGGCTCGGGAATAGGTAGACCGTGGGGTAGACGGAGTTAGCGGGCGACCCGCTCGGAGACCGTTTCCGCTCGTAGTCCCAACGGGATTTGAACCCGTGTCTCCACCTTGAGAGCGTCCTCGGGGCCGATTCCGCTACTTGCGGCGATGGCCGAATCCGATCCTTGACCAGCGGATTCGATGCTCTAGCCCTTCCCGCCGTTTCTTGACGTCTCCCGGTCATTCGCGGGACGAATGCGGGACGAACGTGGCCAAGAGATCGGGCACGTGAGACTCCACCGTTCGAGCCTCGCTCTTGGGAGCGCTGATGGATTCGTTACCGAGCAGACTTCAGGCCGTGCCAATCACGTGGCCGGGCGATCTCCCTCCTGTCGCACTGTTCTATCCGGGTCCTCAAGGCACGCCTGGTCACTGCTCGGGCAAGCGAGGTCTCGCTTGAGGTAAGAGCATGCGAGTATGGGAGCCATGCGGCGCCGATTGCCCTGGGTCATCGCGCTTCCCCTGGCGTTGCGGGGTCGCACACCTGGTGGGCAGGGCCTTGGCGCCTGGCGACTCAGCTTCACCACCTGGTGGTGTCATGACTCACATATCAACCACCACCGCGGCGGTCGGTACACGATGAACGCCCCCGCCTCAATCACCATCACGCCAGTCCGCGTTGCCGACCTGCTCGCCGAGGGCGAGCGGATGCCGGTCTACGTGCACGTCATCGACCATTCCGATGCGCGCGTGCTGGTCGACACCGGCATGACGGAGCTGCACCCGGCGGTGGCCGACCTCGATCCCCGCCTCCGGCCACTGAGCAAGCAGGACTTCGATCTCGCCGGCATCGACATCGTCGTCAACACACACCTGCACTTCGACCACTGCGGCGGCAACCACCTCTTCGCCGGCAGGCCGATCTACGTCCAGCCTGGAGAGCTCGACGACGCGCGCAGCGAGGACGACTACACGATTCGCGAGTGGG
>JBIOUU010000155.1:0-2116 GCA_044867345.1 Actinomycetota bacterium | reverse complement strand
CGTCGGGCTGGCGGTTGAACTCTTCCGCCTGCGCGTAGTTGAGCGCATGGGCCCCCGCGCGCCGCGCGGACAGCACGTTCTCCAGACAGAGACGCTCCGGCGACAGGAGCAGGTCGTCGATGTAGTAGCCGGCCCCGAGAAGGTCCTCCGGACGGATCGTCGGCTCGAGCGCCAGGGTCTGGCCGGCGTCGAGCGTCCGATACCGCTCGGTGCGCTTGGCCGGCGTGAGGAGGTCGTAGAGCCGGAGCCCGATCCGGACCTTGATGAGGCTGCGCGTCCCCCCCCGGTAGACCGGGACGAGGAACGGCAGCGGTTGGACGAGCTGCGGCGCCAGGCGGGCGAGGGTCTCGCGCTCGCGCAGGGACTCCCGGACGAGGGCGAAGTCGAAGAACTCGAGGTAGCGGAGGCCCCCGTGGATCAGCTTGGAGGAGCGGGAGGTCGTGCCCGAGGCGAAGTCGGCCTTCTCGACGAGGACGCAGGAGAGGCCGCGAAACGCGAGGTCGCGGGCGACGCCGGCCCCGGCCATCCCTCCGCCGATGATGACGGCGTCAAAGACCTCGCGGTCGAGCCCCGCCATCCGACTCACTCGACGACCCCCGACCGGGTCGGCGTCGGCAATTCCGGCGCCGGTACCGAGCCACTCACCCCTGCCCTCGAGCGTGTCCCGAACGACAACGCTGGCCATGGTACCGGACCGAGCCCCGAGCCCCGATGGGACGCAGGGCGGGGACCCGCGAAGCGGGTGTAGGCCGAGGCGTATGTCGCATACGTTGAGCGCCGGCGAGGGCCGAGGACGCAGAGAGGCGACGGGCCCCGGCCCGGGCCGCTCACGGGGGCGACCCTCGGGCGTGCCGCCGTCGAGAGCTCCCCCGATGGTCCCGGGCCGAGACCCGAGCCCCGGTAGGACGCAGGGAGGAGGCGGGCCGAGGCGTATGCCGCATCACTGCTGTCCCAATTGGTTGGGATTCCGGCCGGTGACCCCCCGATTTCCTGGGCTATTGGACGCGTCGGGGCACTGGCCGAGATGAGGGTCCCAGGTCTGCTGTCCCGATTAGCCAAGGGCCAACTCCCCCTGGCTGGTCACGAGGATGGTGGGCGGGCCGTCGAACGGGTGATCGAGCCAGGCCCACAGGTCCCGATGCGTGAAGAGGTTCATGCGCAGCAAGGCGACCAGGTTCGAGAGCGACCAGGCGAACCGGGCCTTCAGCTGGAGGTATTTGAGGATCAGCATGGCGATCAGCGCCGTCCAGACCTGGACCTTGAGAGCATTGGGGCTGGTCCCGACGAAGGTCTTGATCTTCAAGTTCTGCTTCAGTGCCTTGAAGAACAGCTCGATCTGCCACCGGTCCTTGTAAATGGCGGCGATGGTTGTGGCCCCGAAGGCGAGGTGGTTGGTCAGGAAGACCAGGGTCTCGGCCTTCTCCGGGTCGAACACCTCGACCCGGCGCAGCGCGGGCGGGCACTTCGCCGCCGCGCCCTCGCCGGTCAGGCGGATCACCTGGTCCCGCACCACGCGCCCGCGCACGGGGATCGGGCGCTCCTCGACCACCTCGTACAGCGTGCCGGCCTTCAGGCGGGTGACGAACCATACCCCCTGGGCCGTCAGCTGCCCGAACCACGTGTAGTCGATGTATCCCCGGTCGATCACCGCGATCGTCCCGGCGGCGAACCGCAAGGTCCGCGCCACGCGGAGGTCCTGGCGCTTCCCCTCGGTGATGACCACCAGGGTGGGCAGGTAGCCATCGTGGTCGAGCAGGCAATGGAGCTTGACCGCGCCCTTGGTCCGCCGGAAGTGGGCCCAGTCGAAGAGCGTCGCGCACAGGTCGATCACCGTCGAGTCCAGGCTGACCAGCTTGTTCTTGAACCGGAACTTCTTCCGGCCCTTCGCCAGGGGCTGACAGCGGAGGAGCAACGCCTCGAAGACGGCCCGGTAGAGCTGCCAGGGCCGATGCTCGTTGGCATAGGCCAGCGTCGAGCGGCTCGGCGCCGTGATCCCGAGGTGCTTGAGCTTGCCTTCGCTGCTGCGCAACCCGCCGCAGATCTCCCGCAGCGAGTGGGCGCGGCCGAGCTGGCAGAACAGCATCGCCACGAACTGCCCCCAGCACGTGAACCCGCG
>JBIOUU010000154.1:0-2068 GCA_044867345.1 Actinomycetota bacterium | reverse complement strand
CCTCCACGTCGATTTCCTCCAGATCGCCCGGGACGAGAAGATCACCGTCGAGGTCCCCGTGCACATCGTCGGCGAGTCCCACGGCGTGAAGGAAGGAGGAGTCGTCGAGCACCACCTGTGGGAGCTCGAGTTGGAATGCTTTCCCCAGGACGTGCCAACGGCGATCGAAGCGGACATCACGCGCCTGGGAATCAATGAATCGCTCAAGGTGGCAGACCTCGCCGTCCCTCCAAAGTGCGCCATCCTCACTCCCAAGAACGAGGTGGTCGTCTCGGTAGTCCCGCCGCAGGTCCTGCGGGTGGAAGAGGAGGTCGCCGAGGCAGTGGAGGGCGAGGAGGCCGTGGCCGAGGCGGAGGGTGCCACCGCCGAGGAGGCCGGCGAGCAGGGCGAAGAGTCAGAAGAGAGCTAGCCCGGCTTGGCCGGCGAGCTCTGGGTGGTGGCCGGGCTGGGCAATCCCGGGGAACGCTACGGGCGCACCCGTCACAACGTGGGAGCCATGACGGTGGAGCGCCTGGCCCAGCGGTTCGCCGTCCGGTTGAAGAAGGTCCGGTTCCTGTCCCTGTTTGCCGCCGAGGCGAAGCATGGAGACGTGCCCCTGGCGCTCGTTCGGCCAGGCACGTTCATGAACGAGTGCGGTCCTCCCATCGCTTCCTTCGCCCGCAAGCGTGGCGCCCCGGTGGACCGCATCATCGCCTGCCATGACGACATCGACCTCGCCTTCGGGGCACTCCGGGTGAAGCGCGGAGGGAGCACCGCCGGACACCACGGGCTCGAGTCGATGGTCCAGGCGCTCCGGTCGGCCGACTTCTACCGGGTTCGGATCGGGATCGGCCGACCGGCCGGCCGTTGGGAGAACGTCGACTTCGTCTTGGCCCCATTCGGGAAGCGCGAGCAGGAAGAGGCGGACGTGCTGATCGAGAACGCCGCCGACGCCATGCTGTCTCTGGTCAATGACGGTCTGGGCGCGACCCAGTCCCGTTACAATCGAGGCGGAGTCCGCGAAAGCTAGGGAATCGCGGGCAGGTAACCGCATCACCTGACGTCAAAGGCCTGGTTCGGGCGAACCGGGCCTCTTCGTGCTGTCTGAGAACGGAATGGAAGTGGATCGAGAAGAGCTGACCGAGATCCTGGAAGCGGCGATCGAGTCGGGGCCGTTCGAGCGGCTCCTGGCGGCGTCCGGCCCGGTGCGCCGGGCCCATGCCGCCGCGTCCGGGCACTCCTTCGTGGCCGCGGCCCTGGCCAAGGCGATCGGCGCGCCCGTCCTGGCGATCGGCCATGACCCCCGGGGCGCCGATGCGCTCGTCGCCGGGGCCGCCGCGTTCCTCGGTCCCGACCGCGCCATCCGCTTCCCCGCCTGGGAGTCGCTTCCTTACGAAGGCATCAGCCCCGCGCCCCAGGTCGCCGGGGCCCGGGCCCGAGCAGCCCATCTCCTCAGGACCGCGGCGGGTCCCGTGGTGGTGGCGGCGCCCGTCCTCGCCGCCATCCAGGGGCTGGTTCCCACTCTGGGACAGCAAGAGCCCCTGGTCCTGGAGGGAGGAACCAATCTGCCTCCGGACGGGCTGGCCGAACGCCTCGTGGGACTGGGCTATTCACGCGTCGACGTGGTGGAGCACCGAGGGGAGTTCGCCGTACGCGGGGGGATCGTGGACCTGTTCCCATCGACCTCACGCCGGCCCGTGCGCCTCGACTACTTCGGCGACGCCGTGGAATCCCTCCGCGAGTTCGCTCCCGCCACGCAGCTCTCCACCGCCAAGGTCGACCGCGTCGAGGTCTATCCCTGCCGCGAGCTGGTCGTGACCGAGGACGTCGGTCGCCGCGCCGACGTGGCGCTGGCCCAGTACCGGGGCCAGTACGCGGCCGTCCTGGAGCGCCTCGCCCACGGGATGGCCTTCGAGGGCGTGGAGCAGGCCATCCCGCTGATCTTCGAGCGTCTCCCCATGCTGGCCAACCTCCTGCCAAGGGACGGCTGGATCGTCGTTGCCGCAGCCCGGCGAACCGGCGACAGGGCCGCCCGGATCCTGGAGGAGGCCGACGCTCTGGCGGAAGCCTCCGCGTGGCCGGGCCCACG
>JBIOUU010000153.1:0-15551 GCA_044867345.1 Actinomycetota bacterium | reverse complement strand
CCTCGCTCTGCGCCGCAGGGCTCGGCTACCACGACCAGGTGGCGCCGAACAACTGCCAGGAACAGGGTGGTTACGGCAACGTGGGCGACGACGTGATCCACTCGTTCTGGGTGCCCCGGCTGGCCGGGAAGCAGGACGTCGTCCCGGGCCGGACGAACCACCTGGTCCTCCAGGCGAACCAGCCGGGAACATACACGGGGCAGTGCGCCGAGTTCTGCGGTCTGTCGCATGCATACATGCGGCTCAAGGTGGTGGCCCAGACCCCGGCGGACTTCGATGCGTGGGTCCGCCAGCAGCAGGCCGATGCGGTGACGCCACCGCAGGGGTCGCTCGCGGCGACGGGCTTGAACGAGTTCCTGAACGGGTCGTGTATCGCATGCCACGCCATCCAGGGTCCCAAGGTGAACGACCAACCGCTGACGCAACCCGGGGGGCCGAACCTCACCCACCTGATGAGCCGGGACTGCTTCGCCGGCTGCATCTTCACCGTGAACCGGGCCAACCTGGAGCGGTGGTTGAAGGACCCCCCGGCCGTGAAGCCGGGATCTTGGATGCCCGACTACGGTCTCTCCGACAAGCAGGTGCAGGCCCTCGTCGCCTACCTGATGACGCTGAAGTGATGGAGGACGTGCCGCGATGGCGACCGTGAGCGTTCGGGCGGAGGGTGCGAGGAGCGGCCTGCTTCGCCGTCCCACCGCGACGACCGGGTTCTGGAGCTGGATCACGACCGTCGACCACAAGCGGATCGGGATCCTGTACGGCATCACCGCGTTCGCGTTCTTCGTCATCGGAGGGATCGAGGCCCTGTTCATCCGGCTCCAGCTGGCTCAGCCCAACGGCAAGATCCTGTCCGCGTCCGCCTACAACGAGTTCTTCACCATGCACGGCGTCACGATGATCTTCCTGGTCGTGATGCCGCTCTCTGCCGCGTTCTTCAACTACTTCATCCCCCTCCAGATCGGAGCCCGCGACGTGGCGTTCCCCAGGCTGAACGCCTTCACGTACTGGGCCTTCCTGGCGGGAGGGCTGTTCATCTACTCCGGGTTCTTCCTGGGCGGGGCGCCGAACGGCGGGTGGTTCGGCTACGCGCCGCTGTCCACGGTGGAGCCGGGCAACAACATGCTGTTCTACTCGCTCGGCCTGCTCATGACCGGGATCGCGTCAACCGCCTCGGCCATGAACCTGGCCGTCACGATCATCAACATGCGGGCGCCCGGCATGACGATGTTCCGGATGCCGGTCTTCATGTGGATGGGCCTGGTGGTGCAGCTCCTGCTGGCCTTCGCCATGCCCATCATCACCGTCGGCCTGTTCCAGATGCTGTTCGACCGGCGGTTCGGGACCCACTTCTTCGATCCGGCCGCCGGGGGTGACCCGGTGCTGTGGCAGCACATGTTCTGGCTGTTCGGTCACCCCGAGGTGTACATCCTGATCCTGCCGGCGATGGGGATCGTCTCGGAGGTGCTGCCGGTCTTCGCCCGCAAGCCGCTGTTCGGCTACCAGTTCGTGGTGTTCTCCGGGATCGCCATCGGGTTCATCGGGTTCGGCGTCTGGGCCCACCACATGTTCGCCGTCGGCCTGGGGCCCGTGGCGAACACCGCCTTCGGCATCTCGACGATGATCATCGCCGTTCCCACGGGGGTGAAGATCTTCAACTGGATGGGCACGCTGTGGAAGGGCGACATCCGGTTCACCACGCCGATGCTGTTCGCCGTGGCGTTCATCGGGCAGTTCGTCGTGGGTGGCCTGTCTGGCGTCACCCACGCCGTGGTCCCGGCCGACTATCAGCAGACCGACACCTACTACATCGTGGCCCACTTCCACTACGTGCTGTTCGGGGGGGCCATCTTCGGGTTGTTCTCCGGGGTGTACTACTGGTGGCCCAAGGTCTTCGGACGGATGCTGGATGAGCGCGTCGGCAAGCTCCACTTCTGGCTGATGGTGATCGGGTTCAACCTGACGTTCGGGCCCATGCACATCCTCGGGCTCCAGGGGATGCCCCGGCGGATCCAGACGTACCCCGCGACGCTCGGGCTCGGGGTGTGGAACCTGGTGGCGACGATCGGGGCGTTCATCATCGCTACGAGCGTGCTGATCTTCCTGCTGAACGCCATCGCCAGCTTCCGCCGGCCGAAGGACGCGACGGCCGACCCGTGGGATGCTCGCACGCTCGAGTGGTCGGTCTCGTCCCCACCCCCTCCGTACAACTTCGAAGAGATCCCGGTGGTGCATTCTCTGGACGAGCTGTGGCACCGGAAGTACGCCGAGCGCGAGGGCGGCATCGTCGTCCCGGTGCCGGCCGGCGGCGCCGGGACAGACCCCCCGGAACACGTGGGTCACGGGGATGGCGGCCACTCGATCCACCTGCCGGGCCAGTCCTTCTTCCCGTTCGTTGCGGCGCTGGGCCTGCCACTGATCGGGTACGGCGTGATCTTTCACCTGTGGATGGCGGTGGCCGGGGCCGTCGTCCTGCTCGTCGGGGTGTACGGGTGGGCCATCGAGCCCTCCTCGGAGTAGGGGGAGCGGTGGCGGTCCACACGTTCGAGAGCGAGCACGAGGCCACCAGCACCGGCCTGCCGAACACGAAGCTCGCGATGTGGTTGTTCCTTGCCTCGGACTGCCTGCTGTTCGGGGCCCTGATCTCCACCTACGTCCTGTACCGGGGGTCGAGCGTCGTCGGTCCGTACCCCGCCGACGTGTTCGACATCCCATACACCTCGGTGAGCTCGTTCGTGCTCTTGGCCAGCTCGCTCACGATGGTCCTGGCCCTCGCGGCCATCCAGCGGGGCGAGATGGGCCGGATGCGGGTGTGGCTGCTGGCCACGGCCCTGCTCGGCATGACGTTTGTGGGCGGCCAGGTCTACGAGTTCACGACCTTCTACCGGGAGGGCTTGACGCTGTCCACGAACCTGTTCGGAACCACGTTCTACGTCCTGACCGGATTTCACGGCACCCACGTGGGCGTGGGCATCCTCATGCTCCTCTCGCTGGTCGCGATGTCGTTCACCGGGAGGATCACGCCTCGCGACACGATGGCGGTTGAGCTGGTCGGCCTGTACTGGCACTTCGTCGACATCGTGTGGATCGTGATCTTCACGGTCGTGTACCTGATCCCGACGGGAAAGTAGGCAGCGGAGTGGAACGAGCCGACGTGCGGGAACCGGCTTCGCCGACGCCTTCCCGTACCCGGACCGTCCGCCACCCGAGCCCGAAGGAGTACGTCCGCATCGCCGTCGTCCTGGCCGTGGTCACGGCGATGGAGGTCGGCATCTGGTACGCCGAGATCTCGCGGGCCCTGCTGATCCCGCTGCTGTTGATCTTCGCCGTGATCAAGTTCGTGCTGGTCGTGCTGTGGTACATGCACCTGCGGTTCGACAGCAGGACGTACGCCCGGTTCTTCATGATCGGGTTGGCCGGAGCGGTGACCCTGTTCCTCGTCGTGCTGCTCACGTTCCGGGCCTTCTCGGGGTAACGATCGGTGGCCCTCCCTCCCTGGCACGCGCACCCGGACGTGTGGGTCCTGTTCGCCGGCATCGAGGCGGCGTACCTGGCGGCCGTCCGTCGGCACCGGCGGGAGCGCGGGGAAGAAGACCCGGAGTGGCGGAGGCGAGCCACGTTCTTCTCGCTCGGGGTCCTGGTCCTGTGGGTGGGCGCGGACTGGCCGATCCACGACCTGGCCGAGCGGTACCTGTACTCGGTCCACATGGTGCAGCACCTGCTGTTCACGCTGGTCGCCCCGCCCCTCCTGTTGGCCGGGACGCCGCCCTGGCTCCTCCGTCGCCTGCTTCGCCCCCGGCTGGTCCATCGGACCTTCCGGTTCCTCACCCGCCCCCTGGTCGCACTGATCCTGTTCAACGGGGTCCTGCTCTTCACGCACTGGCCGGCGGTGGTGGATGCGTCGGTGCGGTCGGAGGGACTCCACTTCGGGCTGCACGTGGTGCTGGTGTTCTCCGCGCTCGCCATGTGGTGGCCGGTGATGTCCCCGATGCCAGAGATGCCCCCGCTCTCCCCGCCCGGCCAGATGCTCTATCTGTTCCTCCAGTCGCTCGCCCCGACCATCCCCGCGTCGTTCCTGACGCTTGGTTCGACCCTGCTGTATCCCGTGTACGGCACATTCCCCAGGATCTGGGGCATCTCGGCGCACTCGGACCAGCTCGTCGCGGGGCTCGTCATGAAGCTGGCCGGCGGGGCGATCCTGTGGGGATTCATCACCGTCATCTTCTTCCGGTGGCACGACCGCGAGCAGCTGACCGGCTGGGATCCGCTCCAGCTTCGACAGGTGGAGCGTGAGGTGACGTCGGAGCTGTCGAAGCGATGAGGACGAGCACGCGCGACCGAGTGGTCCTGCCCATCCTCTTGCCAATCGTCATTCTGGTGGTGATCGCGGCGGCGCTGTTCGGGTTCTCCCGGATCCTGCTGTCGCTGACGAAGGACGCGGCGACCGCCATCGCCCTCATCGTGGCCCTGTCCATCCTGGTGGTCGCGGCCGTGGTAGCCAGCAAGTCGGTGGTCCGGGCCTCCAGCCTGGCATCGATGCTGGGGGCCATCGCCGGCGTTGCGATGCTGGCGGGCGGCATCGCCCTCATCGCGGTGGGGGCCGGCGGAGAGGGGGGAGGCGGCGGCAGCCCGGCGGTCACGATCTCGCTGACCGCGAAAGGCATCGCCTTCGACAAGACCAAGCTCTCGGTTCCCGCCGGCAAGCCCTTCGCCATCGCCTTCGACAACCAGGACGCCGGGATCCAGCACGATGTCCAGATCTTCGACAACGAGAGCTTCACCGGCACGCCACTCCTGAACGGGGAGATCGTCACGGGGCCGGCCAAGGTCACCTACGAAGCTCCCGCGCTCGACTCCGGGACGTACTACTTCCACTGCAGCGTGCACCCGGCGCAGATGCAGGGCACGATCGAGGCCACCCCAGCCACACCGGGCGGCGGGGGCGCCCGGATCACCGTGGCGGCCCAGGGCCTCCAGTTCGACACCGACCGGGTCGGGCTCCCGGCCGGTGCGCCGTCCACGATCCATTTCGAGAACAACGACCCCGGGATCCAGCACAACATCGCGATCTTCACCGACAGCTCGCTCGCCACGAACCTGTTCCGCGGGGAGATCGTGACCGGCCCCACCGCGGTCGACTACCGGATCCCTCCGCTCGAGGCCGGGACCTACTACTTCCACTGCGATGTTCACCCCACGATGAGCGGCACCGTGGTGGTGAAGGCAGCGGGTGGCGGTGGGCCGCCCCCGACCAGCACGCCGGCCACGGGCGGTGGCGGGGGCGGGGGTGGGACGGCGAACCCCTCGACGGTCACGGCGCAGGGACTCGCGTTCAGCACCGCTGAGATCAAGCTTCCTCCCAATGCCCCCTCGACCATCCACTTCGAGAACAAGGATGCCGGCGTCTCACACGACATCGCCATCTACACCGACAGCTCGCTCGGCACGAACCTGTTCCGTGGCCAGATCATCACCGGCCCGGCCTCGATCGACTACTCGATCCCGCCGCTTCAGCCCGGGACGTACTACTTCCACTGCGACGTCCATCCCACCATGCACGGATCGGTCACCGTCGGCTGAGCCGGCGCTCCGCCGAGGGTCACCGTGGCAGGATGGGACGACATGAAGCGGTTGCTCCTCCTGGTTCTCCTGGTCCTCGCAGCGTGTACCAGCGCGGCCGGCCAGGAGCCCGGGCTCCGGGAGATGTCGAAACCGCTCCCGACCCTCCAGGGCGAGACCCTTCAGGGTGGCTCGGTCTCCCCGGCCGACTACCGGGGCGCCGTGATGGTGGTGAACTTCTGGGCCACCTGGTGCGGGCCGTGCCGCAGGGAGCAGCCGGGGTTGGAGCGGGTATGGAACGAGTTCCGAGACCGCGGCGTGTACTTCCTCGGCGTGAACTACCGGGACGACCCGACCGCGGCCCGGGCCTACCTGAGGCAGTTCGCCGTGACCTATCCCAGCATCCAGGACCAGGCCGGTGCGCTGGCGTTCGACTTCGGGTTCGTGGGCCTGCCCGACACCTACGTGGTCGATCGGTCCGGGCGGATCAGGTACTGGGGCTTCGGAGCCGTTGACGAGGGATCGCTGCGATCGCTCGTGACGAAGCTCCTGTCCGAGGGCTCGTGAGCGGCACTAGCGCACCGTCAGGATCGTGTCCGCCGCCACCGCCGCGAACAGCAGTGCCAGATACGCGATGGAGAACTTGAACAGGCGCACGGCCAGCGCCGGTGACCGCTCCCGCCACAGTCGCAGCGCGAGGTACACGAACAACCCGCCGAGGACCACGGCGGTGCCGAGGTAGGCCGGCCCCATGTGCGCCACCGGATAGAGCACCATCGTCGTGGCAAAAAGGGCCAGCGAGTACAGGAGGATCTGCCGGCGGGTCTCCTCCGGGCCTCGCACGACCGGCAGCATGGGGATGCCGGCCGCCGCGTAGTCCTCCCGGTACCGGAGGGCCAGGGCCCAGAAGTGCGGAGGGGTCCACACGAACACGATGGCGAACAGCACCCACGCGGGGAGCCCAACCGAGCCCGTCACCGCCGCCCACCCCACGAGGGCGGGCACGGCGCCTGCGGCGCCGCCGATCACGATGTTCTGCGTGGTCGTTCGCTTCAGCCACAGGGTGTACACGAAGACGTAGAACGCGATCGCCGACAGGGCGAGGGATGCCGCCAGCACGTTCACCGCGATCGACAGGAACAGGAACGAAACCGCGCCCAGGACGTAACCGAACCGGAGAGCGCTCTCGGGGGAGACCTGGTGGGCGGGGAGCGGCCGGCGGCGTGTCCGCCGCATCACCTCATCGACGTCGCGGTCCAGGTAGCAGTTGATCGCGTTGGCCGAGCCGGCGGCGACGGTCCCGCCGGCGAGCGTTGCGAGGACGAGCCACACCGACGGCAACCCACGCGCTGCCAGGACCATGGCCGGCACGGCGGTGACGAGCAGCAGCAGGATGATCCGAGGTTTCGTCAGCCGGACGTAGGTGACCATGGTCTCGCGGAGCGACCTCGGGCCGGCGATCGCCTCCTCGCCGGCCTCGCTGCGCTCGGGCTCCGGGGCCGCCGTACCCCGGCGAGCCAGGGTCGCCAGGGCCACCAGTGTGGCCCAGATGAGGACCGAGAGCGCCACGTGCACCACGACGGCCCACGGGCGGAGCCTGGTCCACACGTTCGCCGCACCGACGATCACCTGCGCCATGAACAGGGCGAGCGCGAGGGTGGACAGCGCGGTGAGGTCTCGTGGCCGGCCGGGGAGCGTTCGAGCCCGGATGGCCAGCCACAGAACCAGCAGCAGTGACGCCGCCGCCAGTACCCGGTGCACGAACATGGCCGTCGCGGCACCGCCGAGCGTCGGGACCAGCCGTCCATCCATCAGCGGCCAATCAGTGAAGACGAGCTGGGATCCCGAGGCCCGCACGTACGTCCCCACCAGGAGGAGGCCCGCGGTGAAGCCCGCGGTGACGAGCGCCAGGCGAGCGAGGCCCGATCGCTCGGCCTCGGGCCGGGTGGCCGAAGCCGTGGCCACGACTGCGAGGACCACGACGTCCGCCACGAGGATGAGGGCCAGGGCGAAGTGAGCCGTCACCCACCCGGGCTCCAGGTCGGTTCGGACCACGACCGCTCCGACGACGGCCTGACCCAGCACCAGCGGGACGGCGGCCAAGGCCGACCACACGATCGCGCGATCGTCCCGGTGTCGCAGCCAAGCCATCACCGCAGTCGCGCTCGCCAGCAGGATGACGGCGAACGCCAGGAGCCGGTGGGAGAACTCGATCGTCGAGTGGATGGTCCCCGTGGGGAAGAGTCGCCCGGGCTCGCAGGTCGGCCAGGAGGAGCAGCCGAGCCCCGATCCCGTTCCCCGGACAAGCCCGCCCACGCTGAACAGCGCGACGGTAGTGGCTGCGGTGGCGAGGGCGAGCTTCTGGAACCGAGTCATCGCGACGAACGTCGGCCCCGGGGGCCGACGCCCACTATAGCCCGGGGGTCCCGATGGGCGCCGCCTTGCCATACTTCGTGCCGATGGATCCAGAGATCCTGGTCGCTCCTCCGGCGCTCGATTCGGTGCGGCGCCGCGTCGATGAGGTCCTCGCCTCGTTCCTCCTCGATCGACGGGAGTCGATGGCGAGGATGGCGCCCGAGGCCGCGCAGATGGTGGACGAGCTCCGGCGGCTCGTCGAGGCGGGAGGGAAGCGCATCCGTCCTGCCTTCTGCTACTGGGGATACCGGGCGGCGGGAGGAGATGACGGCGAGCCGATCGTCCGGGCGGCGGCAGCCCTCGAGCTCTTCCACACCTTCGCCCTGATCCACGACGACGTCATGGATGAGAGCGAGACACGGCGAGGCCAGCCATCGACGTACGCCCGGTTCGCCGGAGCTCGCACCGGCGAACCGGGCGCACTGCGGTTCGGCCGCTCGGTGGCCGTCCTGGTCGGCGACCTGGCCGCGGTGCTCGCCGACGAGGCGCTCATCGGCTCGGGGTTCCCGACCGAACGGCTCCTCGTCGCGCTCAGGCGCTACGCGCTGATGCGCGAGGAGGTCGCCGCCGGCCAGTTCCTCGACGTCCGGGGCCCGATGGCCACAGCGTCGGCCGATCGGATCGCCTCGCTGAAAACGGGGGCCTATACGGTGGAAGGACCCCTGCACATCGGCGCCCTGCTCGCGGGGGGATCCCCCGAGCTTCTCGCCGCCTTGTCCCGGTTCGCCCGACCCCTGGGGCTGGCGTTCCAGCTCCGCGACGACCTCTTCGATCAGGGCGAGGCTGGTGTTGCCGGCTCCACCCCGGCCGAGGTCAACCACCTGATCGACGAGGCCCGCTCGGCGTTGGACGATCCCGCGATCCTGAAGGAGGCCGCGGAGGCGCTCGGTTCGCTCGCCGGGGCCCTTGCCCTTCCCTCGGGCTGATGGAGGTCTCCGCGGCGCGCAGGCTGTTCGCCCCCCTGCCCGTCGCCAACGTGGCCACGGTGTCTCCCGATGGCGCGCCGCACGTCGTGCCGTTGTGGTTCGTGTGGCCCGAGGACGCGCTCTACGTCTCAGTCCGGCGCCCCGGCCGCACGTGGGCCAACGCGACAACCGACCCCCGGGTCTGCCTCGCCATCGACGTCGGGAGGAGCTGGGTGGAGGTGGCGGGCGTCGTCGTGCACGGCCGTGCCGAGCCGCTCGCCCCGGATCATCCGTCGATGCGCAAGCCCATGTCGGCATGGCACGAGAAGTACCGCTCGCTCCTGGCCGGCGAGGGGTTCGCCCGGTTCACCGAGGAGATCCAGGTGATGGGGTTTCTCCGGGTCCCGCCGGGGCGCGTGCTGACCTGGGATCACGCGCGGGGGTGACCCCGTTGCCCGCTCTGGCGACCGGGTCTAGGCTCTCGTGAACGTCTTCACAAGGATGCTAGGCTTTGTGAAGAGTTTCACAAGCGGTTGGGGGAAGCGGCGTGACCGTCCCGGCGGGCGACAGGCGAGAGGAGGTCGACGTGCTGGTTGTGGGCGCCGGCCCCGGGGGCTCCGCCACCGCCTACCACCTGGCCCGCCACGGCATCGCCGTTCTCCTTGCCGAGCGCTCCGCGTTTCCCCGGGAGAAGGTGTGCGGCGATGGCCTGACCCCCCGCGGCGTGAGAGCCATCGACCGGATGGGGATCGATACGCACGACCCGGGCTTCGAGCGCGTCGACGGCCTTCGCATCCGGTCCCGCAAGGTCACGATGGAGCTCCCCTGGCCTCGCCTCTCGGCGTATCCGGACCACGGGCTGGTACGGACCCGGCTGGACTTCGACGAGCTGCTGGCCCGGCGGGCGGAGAAGGCGGGGGCCACGTTGCTCGAGCGGACCGAGGCCGTCTCGCCCGTGTTCGACGACGGCTGGGTTGCGGGAGCCGCGGTCCGAAGCGTCGACGACGCCACGGCCGAGCCGGTGGAGGTCCGGGCCCGGTTCGTGGTGGCAGCCGACGGCGCCGCCTCCCGGTTCGCCGCGCAGACGGGGGTCCGAAGGGATCCGTCCCGGCCGCTCGGCGTCGCCGCCCGCCGCTATTACCGCATCGACCGCCGGCCGGGACCGTGGCTCGAGGTGTGGTTCGACCTGTGGGACGGTGACGCGTTGATGCCCGGCTACGGTTGGCTCTTTCCCCTATCCGACGGCCGGGTGAACCTGGGGGCCGGCCTGCTGAACACGTTCGAGAACTTCCGGAACGTCTCGGCTCAACGGGTGTTCGACTCCTTCGCTCGGATGCTCCCGGAGGACTGGAACGTCCGGGAGGACACCGCCGAAGGCCGCGTCCTCTCGGGCCCCATCCCCATGGGCTTGAACCGGGCTCCGCAGGCCGTCCCGGGCATGCTGGTGGTGGGCGACGCCGCGGGAGCGGTGAATCCGTTCAACGGCGAGGGCATCGCCTATGCCATCGAGTCCGGGGAGATCGCCGCCGAGCTGATCCACGACGCGCTGGTCTCGAACCGTCCCGGCATCGCCCACATGTATCCGACGGTGCTCCGGGAACGGTACGGACGGTACTTCCATGTGGGGCGGAACTTCGTCCGACTCATCGGGAACCCCCGCGTGATGGGGGCGTTCACCGACTACGGGCTTCCCCAGGAGTGGCTGATGCGCTTCGCCCTGCGCTTCATGGGCAACCTCACGGACGGCCGGGAGGGCGATGCCCAGGACAGGTTGATGGACGCGATGGTGCGCCTCGCACGGGCGTCGTAGGGGAGGGACGCAGGATGCTCTCCGAGTACCTGCCGATCGCGGTCCTGGCGACGCTGGCGGTCCTGTTCGGTGTGGCGTCGCTGGGCGTCTCCGCGCTCCTTCGGCCGAACCGCCCGACGCGGGCCAAGCTCGCTCCGTACGAGTGCGGGATCGAGCCGGCGCGACTGCCCGCCGGTGAACGGTTCCCCGTGAAGTTCTACGTGGTGGCCATGCTGTTCATCATCTTCGACATCGAGACGATCTTCCTGTTCCCGTGGGCCGTCGGCTTCCGTCAGCTCGGCCTGTTCGGCCTGGCCGAGATGGCCGTCTTCATCGCGCTCGTGTTCGTGGCCTACGTCTACGTGTGGAAGAGCGGCGGCCTCGACTGGCGGGAGCCGACGCCGCGGCGTGCCGCCGCGGCGCCGCCCGCGGCCCACGACCCCGAGGCCCGGGAGGTGGTCCGTGCCGGTTGAGCGGCTCGAGGGCCTCCACACGGGCCGGGGCCAGGCCGGCCGGGAGGACGACGAGGGCGAGGTCCGCCGGGGCATCCTGCTGACCACCATGGACAAGGCCGTCCGGTGGGCCCGCAAGCAGTCGATGTGGCCGGTGACGTTCGGCCTGGCCTGCTGTGCCATCGAGATGATGGCCACCGGTGCCGGCGACTACGACCTGTCGCGGTGGGGCATGGAGCTGTTCCGTGCATCCCCCCGGCAGGCCGACCTCATGATCGTGGCCGGCCGCGTCTCGCAGAAGATGGGGCCGGTGCTCCGGACGGTCTACGACCAGATGCCCGAGCCGAAGTGGGTGATCTCGATGGGCGTGTGCGCCTCCGCCGGCGGCATGTTCACCAACTACGCGGTGGTGCAGGGCGTCGACACGATCGTCCCCGTGGACATCTACGTCCCAGGTTGCCCGCCGAAGCCCGAGATGCTGATGTACGGCATCCTCCGGCTCCACGAGAAGGTTCGGACGGAGGGCCACTTCAAGTGAGGGCCGGGTGAGGGCCGAGGAGCTCGCCGGCCTCGTGCGCGCCCGGTACCCGGACGTCGTGGTGGCACGGGGGGAGGCCACGGTCGTGGTCGAACGCTCCGAGCTCCTGGACGCGCTTGCGTACCTCCGCGACGAGCCCGACCTTTCGCTCGATTCGCTTTCGGGCGTGACCGCGACGGACTGGCCCGGCCGGACCCCTCGCTACTGGCTGGCCTACGACCTGTACTCGATGGCCCACACGCACCGCGTCCGTCTGAAGGTGGGGCTGCCGCAGGACGACCCGCATGTCCGATCGGTGGTGGCCATGTACCCAACGGCGAACTGGCACGAGCGCGAGGTCTACGACTTCTACGGGATCGTGTTCGACGGCCATCCGGACCTGCGACGGATCCTCCTGCCCGACGGGTGGGACGGATACCCGCTCCGAAAGACCGAGGACCTCGGCGGGGTGAACACGCGGTACCGGGGCGCGTTCATCCCGCCTGTGGACCGGAGGACGACGTGAGCGCCGCGGCACCCCGCCCCTCGATCGATCCCGCGGTGCCCGCACCCCCGGGAGGGTTCCGCGAGGAGACCATGATCGTGAACATGGGACCCCAACACCCTTCGACTCACGGGGTGCTCCGGCTCCTGCTCGAGCTGGACGGGGAGACCGTGGTCTCCTGCCGCCCGATCGTCGGCTACCTGCACACCGGCATCGAGAAGAACTGCGAGTACCGCACGTGGCAGCAGGGCGTGACCTACGTGACCCGGGCCGATTACCTCTCGCCGTTCTTCAACGAGCTCGGGTACTGCCTCGCGGTGGAGCGCCTGCTCGGCATCGAAGCGCCGCCCCGGGCTCAGGTCATCCGGGTGATGTTCTGCGAGATGAACCGGATCGCGTCGCATCTGGTGTGGCTGGCCACCAGCGGGCTGGAGCTCGGGGCGGTCTCCGTGATGCTCTACGGCTTTCGCGAACGGGAGATGCTGCTCGACATCTTCGAGATCGCCACCGGGCTTCGGATGAACCATGCGTACTTCCGGATCGGGGGCGTGGTCATGGACATCCCCCCGGACGGAGAGCGGAAGGCCCGGGAATTCCTCGACGTGATGCCCGGACGGATCAGGGAGTACGAGGACCTGCTGGCCGAGAACCCCATCTGGATCGAGCGCAACCGGGGCGTCGGCCTCCTCTCGGCCGCCGACGCCCTGGCCTTGGGCGTCACCGGCCCGGTGCTCCGGTCCGCCGGCGTGGCCCGGGACGTCCGCCGGGACGAACCCTATTCCGGCTATGAGACCTACGACTTCGACGTCGTCACCCGGGATGGCGCCGACTGCTTCGCCCGGTTCGAGGTCCGGATCGAGGAGATGAAGCAGTCGCTGGGGATCATCGGGCAATGCCTCGATCGCCTGCGGGAGCCGGGCCCGGTGATGGTCGAGGACCCCAAGGTCCGGTGGCCGGCGCAGCTCGAGGTCGGTCCGGACGGCATCGGGAACTCCGAGGCCTACGTGAAGCACATCATGGAAGAGTCGATGGAGGCCCTGATCCATCACTTCAAGATGGTCACCGAGGGCGTCACCGTTCCTCCCGGTGAGGTGCACGTGCCGGTGGAATCGCCCCGGGGGGAGCTGGGCTACTCGATCGTCTCCGACGGAGACCACAAGCCGTATCGCGTGCGGATCCGGGACCCCTCGTTCGTCAACCTCCAGGCCGTGCCGTTGATGGTGGAGGGCGGTCTTGTCGCCGACGTGATCGCCGCCATCGCCAGCCTCGACCCGGTCATGGGCGGGGTGGACCGCTGATGCCGGTGCTCTCGCCGGAGCTCCGGGCGGACGCCGAACGGATCCTGGCCAGGTACCCCGAAGATCGAGGGCGCTCGGCCATCATGCCGCTCCTGTACCTGGTGCAGTCGGCCGAGGGCCGCGTCACCCGAGAGGGGCTGAAGGAGGTTGCCGACCTCCTGGGGGTGAAGACGGCCGAGGTGGAGGCGGTCGCGAGCTTCTACACCATGCTGCGCCTCCGTCCGACCGGGCGCTACGTCGTCTCGGTATGCACGAACCTCGCGTGCGCGCTGCGGGGGGCGACGGACGTGTACGCGAAGGCCCGCGAGGTGCTGGGCCCGGGGTCCGAGGACGTTACCGAGGACGGGACGTTCACCCTGCACGAGGAGGAGTGCCTGGGGGCGTGCGACGCCGCGCCGGTCGTGCAGGTCAACTTCGCGAACTACGACCGGACGACACCCGAGGGCATCGTCGCCCTGATCGACGCCCTGCGCAGGGACGAGCCACCACCGCCATCCCGGGGGGCCTTCCCGGGGGAGTTCACGAAGGCCTCGCGGATCCTCGCCGGCCTGGAGCCGGAAGACGGTCGATGAGCAAAGACGTCCGGATCCTGACGGCGTGGTGGGCCGAGCCGGAGACGGTCTGGATGACGAGGTATGTGCAGACCGGGGGGTACAAGGGGTTGCGAAAGGCCCTGAAGATGACGCCGCAAGAGGTCATCGACGAGGTGAAGGCGTCGGGCCTGCGGGGGCGGGGAGGTGCGGGCTTCCCCACCGGCGTGAAGTGGTCGTTCGTCCCCCAGGACACGGGCAAGCCGACCTATCTCGTAGCCAACTTCGACGAGTCCGAGCCCGGGACGTACAACAATCGCGAGCTGGTGGAGCGCGATCCGCACCAGTTCCTGGAGGGCGTGATCATCGCGTCCTACGCCGTGCAGTGCCACACCGCGTTCATCTACAACCGAGGCGAATTCCTGTTCCCGGGCCAGGTGCTGGAGCGGGCCATCGCGGAGGCCTACGACGGTGGGTTCCTCGGCAATGACATCCTGAAGAGCGGCTACCAGCTCGACGTGGTGCTGCACAAGGGGGCCGGGGCCTACATCTGCGGCGAGGAGACTGCGCTCCTGTCCTCGCTCGAGGGCTACCGGGGCCAGCCTCGGCTGCGCCCGCCGTTCCCGGCGGTGGAGGGCCTGTACGCCAGCCCCACCGCCATCAACAACGTCGAGACCCTGTGCAACGTGCCGCACATCCTGGTGAACGGGGCGACGTGGTTCGCCGGGATCGGCACCGAGAAGTCGCCCGGAACGAAGATCTTCTCCGTGTCCGGGAAGGTGAATGTCCCGGGGAACTTCGAGGCCCCGATGGGGACGCCGGCCCGCGTGGTGATCGAGGAGATGGCCGGCGGCGTCCTCGACGGCAAGCGCTTGAAGGCGTGGACGCCCGGTGGCTCCTCCACTCCGTTCCTCACGGAGGAGCACCTCGACGTGGGGCTGGACTTCGAGTCCATCGCCGAGGCGGGCTCCTTGCTGGGGACCGGGGCACTCATGGTGACCGACGAGCGCGACTGCATGGTCCGCGTGTGCCAGCGGTTGCTGCGGTTCTACGCCCACGAGTCGTGCGGCAAGTGCACACCCTGCCGGGAGGGCACGTGGTGGGTCACCCGCATGCTGGCCAGGATCGAGGAAGGCTTCGGACGGCCGGAGGACCTTCCCCTTCTCGGCGAGATCGGCGACAACATCCTGTTCAAGGCGTTCTGCGCCCTGGCCGACGGCGCGGTCTCGCCGATCACCTCGACGCTCAAGTACTTCCGCGACGAGTACGACGAGCACGTCCGGCTGGGCCGGTGCCCCTTCACGGAGGTCCCGGTGCCACCGCTCCGCCCGATCCCGGAGGCGCCGCCCGAGCCATCTCGTCCCGAACCCGTCGGCATCCCGCTCTCGGAGATCCTGCAGTGAGCCCCCCCGAGCATGCCGAGGCCGTCACCCTGACGATCGACGGCAAGGAGGTGACCGTTCCCCAGGGCACGCTCATCATCCGCGCCGCCGAGCAGCTGGGGATCGAGATCCCGCGGTTCTGCGACCACCCGCTGCTCGAGCCGATCGGGGCCTGCCGGCAGTGCTACGTGGAGGTCGAGGG